>CAYXWB010000112.1:0-14538 GCA_964468515.1 uncultured Bradymonadales bacterium
TGCCCTGATCGATGAACTTGGTGAAGACCTCCAGCTTGGTGGAGGCCATGGGGTCGTCCTCGAAGTCGGTCGGGTCGTAGTGAGCCTGTGGCGCCATGCGCGGATCGCGCGGAGGCTGCGGGGCTTGGCCCTGCGGCGTGACGCGGCGGCGGCCAAAGTCAACGCGGATCACATTCGTCTCTTGTTCATCGCTCATCGCTCGCGACCTCCTCGCAGCGTGCTGTGCTGACGTGTGAGAGTCCTACAACGCGCTCGGGCGCGTTTCAAGCCTCATCATACACCGCGCGCCTGGCTTAAGTTAGGCGCGCTTCGCGCTGGGCGATGGCGCTGGCCATGAGCAGGTCATCGTCCTGGGGTGACAGCGCGTCGCGGATGAGCAAGAGCTTGGCCATCATATAGGCGGCCCACTCGGGCTCACGCGTGACCACCTGGAGCAAGGCCTCCACAGCGTGATGTGCGGCGTTGAGCACGATCACGGGCGCGCCAAGCAGCGACGCGCGCGAGGTCGCGCGCGCGTCTTCAGCGCGCGTCCATGCCTCAGCATGGGCGCACAACATGGCAGGCGCTTCGGCGCAGGGGCTGCCCGGATAGTCCAAGCGCCCGAGCACGACCTCGCGCGGGGTATCGCGCAAGCGCGCGAGCAGGGCGGCTAAGCCGAGGGTGAGGGCCTGCGATGCAGCGCTGTGGGCGTGCGCATAGGGGGCGGGCATCACCCACGTGTGCTCCAGCACAGGCAGCGCCTCGCGATTGAGCCCCGCGCACAGCAGCCGCGCCCCCCCATGCTCCGGCGACAGCGCGATGGCGAGCGCGCGCTCGGGCAGCTTCGTCAGCAGGTGCGGCGCACCATAAGTGAGCCACAGCGCGTCGCCGCTCGCCAGCGCTTGGCACTGATGCAGTGACACAGGCGCGCGCCCGTGCGCCGGGAACAGCGCCAGCCGATCGCGCTGCTCACGCCATCCCCCCAAGCCCGCCATCGCCTCCACCCAGCGCGCGGCCAGCGCCTCATAGCGCGCAGGGTCGGCCTCATGATGCAGCGCGGCCTCAGCCAGCGCGGCCAAGTGCTCGCGCGGCAGCTGCGCCTCCACCACCTCGCGCATCAGCCGCATCGCCTTGTGATAGTGCCTGTCTTGCAGCACCTGATCGCGCGTCAGCGTGTGCTCTAGGTAGCGCGAGTCGATCTTGATGGCCACATGGGGCCACGGCGAGGACGCCTCCTCTTTGAGCGTCAGGCCGCGGTTGTAATAGCCCGCCATGACCTCGGACGCCTCCACGAGCCCAGCGACGATGCGGGTGCCCTCCTGCTCAAAGCGCGCGACGCAGGGGGCGTCGAGGGTGAAGGCCTCATTGATCTGGGCGCCATCAACCCAGATGGGCGCGCTGACGTGCTTGCACCAGCGGCTCACCACCTCGCGCGTGCGCGCCTGAAAGCGCGCAAACTCCGCCTCGCTCATGCGCTTGAAGATCTGGATCTGGGTCCCCTCGACGGGATGATCCAGCGCGATCAGATCATAGGTGCGATCGGGGTGAAACAGCACGCGCCACGCCTCCCCGGTGCGCCCCGTGTCCAGACACACGGCGTCGGGGGCGATGGCGAAGACCGAGACGAAGCCGATGCCGAAGCGGCCGATCTTGGTGTAATCGTTGTCCTTGGCGGAGCTGAACAGGCGCGTGAGCTTCGTCTCAATGATCTCGCGCGTCATACCCTCGCCAAAATCATCCACGCGCGCCACCAGCATCCCCGACTCGGCCTCCCCGGCTTGAAAATCCAGCCTAATCTCCACCTCGCCGCTGCCCGCGTCGATGGCGTTCTGGATCAGCTCTCGAAAGAAGGCCATCGGGTCCGAGAACTGGCGCACCAGATCATCGAGCACCGCCGCGCTGTCCACGCTCACATTTGAGGTCATCAGGCTCACTCCGACGTGTCGAGGCTGCGCATCACGCGCGTGATGAGATGGTAGAGCGCGGGGGCCTGCGTCGCAGCGCGCGCCTGCGCGAAGGCGTCGCCCATGGAGATGGTCGTGGGGGCAGTGTCAGGCGGCCGCGCCGCTGGCGTCAAGCCCGGGGAGACGCCTAAGAGGTTGAGCAGCGGCGACGCGTGATAGCGCGGCTCACCCGAGCGCGCCTCGCCACGCAGCGAGCCTAATGAGACACGCTCGTCATCGCTCAACCTGATGACAGGCGCCTGAGCGAGCGGGCCGAGCGCGACGCACGCGTCGTCGAGGGTGAGCGCGCCGCAGCGGGCTTGGGCGTGCAAGCCCCACAGCGGATGCGCGCTGGCGAGGTGGGGAGGTGTGGCGCCTAGCGCGCGGGCCATATCTCTGGCGAGCGCGCCTGTGAGCAGGGCGACGAGCACGTCGTGCGCATGATCCAGCTCAAGCGCCCCCTGGGCCGCGACCTGCACCCAGGATCGCAGCGCCAGCGTCATCAGCGCCTGGGCTACCTCACCCCACTGCGCGCTAGCGCGCTCGACATCATCAAAGCGCGCGTTGACCTCCAGCGGCCCATCACAAGACAAGAGCTGACGCCCGAGCGGCCAATCAGGCAGCGGGTCTAGGCGAAGCAAGCGGCGATCGCGCGCGATCATGAGCGCGCCTGGCCCCGCGTGCATCGCCACGCGCGCGTCGGTGCCGACCTCCAGCAGCGTGGCGTCGAGGCGCGCGGTGAGGCACGCGCGCATGGTGCGCATGGCGTCACCATCGAGCGGGGGGCGCGCCTCCCAGCGCGCGGCGTTGACGCGGGCGCGCTCGCGCGTGGCGAGCGCGTCGGTGACGTCGTCATGAGGTTTGCCAAGATAAGTGGCCAGCCAGTCGAGCGCGCCCGGAGGCTCATCAAGCAGCGCGTGAGCTCCATCATCAAGGCGAGCTTGGGGGAAGCGTAGGTGCGAGACGCGCGCGGCGCGCTCATGCGTGAGACCGACGCCCGCTTGGCGCAGCGAGACGCGCGGCGCCTCATCATAGCGCTGCCCTGGCGTGGCGTCGGCGACGCGCCACAGAGGCAGCGCCTCAAACAGCGCACACAGCGCCAGCGTGGGCGCGCTCAAGGGGCGCCCGCGCGTGCGCGCGGCCCCAGCCTCACGCATCACCTCGATCGCGAGCGATTGCGCCCATGCGGCATGCGGCATGCGAGGATCATCGCGCACATCGCTCAGGCTCTCCCATAAGAGCTCATGCGTGGCGGGCAACAGCACCTCATCGTGACAACGCCACCAGACCTCATCCTCCACGAGCGCCGCACCGGACAGATCCACGCGCAGCGTGGGGCACTCCATCACGACGCACACGCGCCCATAAGGCAGCGGGGCCGTGATGTGGCCGATGCAAACGCCGAGCTGGGTGATGATCCATTGAGAGGGCCCATCATCAAGCCACAACCACGCGCGCGCGTGACTGTCATCGCGCTCCCAGCGGGTGTGGGCGTGGGCGTCGGTGGGGATGCGGGCGGTGATCACCTCCTCGTGGATGATCACCTGCGCGCTGTGCCAGGCGCAGCGCTCGCGCAGATGCTGCGCCTCGGGGCTTTGGCCTTGATAGGCGCGCCACGCGGCGCGCGGCGAGGGGATGGCGCGCTGCTGGAGGATGATGCGGGTGTCGCGCGGCGATGAGGGCGCGGCGACGTGCACAGGGGGTTGTCCTGGCGAGAGCATGAGTCGGCTGCGGGCTGCGCCCGCGCCGCTCTCGATCGTGAGGTGACGCATCGAGTGCGCCTGTTGGGCGCGCGACAAACCTAAGCGCAGCAGCGCGAGCGCCTGCTGTGGTGGTGTAGACGCCTCGCTAAGCGGCGCCGAGGTGGCGAGCGCGGCGAGGTCGAGCGCGGCGCCGTCAAAGCGCAAGGTGAGGCTGCGCGGGTGCGGTGTGAGCACCAAGGAAGATGCGCCGCACAGCGTCGCGGCGCGGGCGAAGTCTAAGATATAGAGGTGCGGATCGGCGCCATGCGCGCCGCTTTGCAGCGCGCTAGCGCGCGCCAGATCGATGCTAAAGCGGCGGCGCCCCCCTGGCTGCTCGCTCATGAGGGCCTCGCGCGCAAGACGACCTCGATAATGAGCGCGCTGAGCGCGGCTTGGCGCGACGCGGTCGCAGCGGCCGCATGACAGATGGCCGCTGCGACAAACGAGGCGGCGAAGGGATCATCGGGGCCGCGCGTGTCGAGGTGTCTCCAAGCGGGATGTGTCGTGGCCAGCACGATGTGATCTCCCTCCAAGCGCGCGAGCGTGTCAGCGTCGGGGCTCAAGGTGAGCTGGCGCGAAGCGCCAGCGAGGCGCGCGGCGCGCAGCGGCGCGCGCACGGCGTCAAGGCGCGCGGCCAGCGCGCGCTGCGCGGCTTGGGCAGCCTGCGCGGCCTCAGCGCGCTCACGCTGCGCGCTCGTCTGCGCGGCCTCAGCGCGCTCACGCTGCGCGCTCGTCTGCGCGGCCTCATCACGCGCCGCGCGCTCGAACGCCAAGGCGCGCTCGCGCTCTTGTCGCTTGAGCGCCTCAAGCGCGTCGCGATCGCGCTCGTCCCACGCCTGCAACGCCGAGCCCGCTGAGGCCTCACGAGGCAGCGTGTCGCGCCAATGCGCGACATCCCACAGCGTGCGCTTAGGGCCTAACAGCGCGCGCAGCGCGTACGCGCTGTCTTCATCCAGACGCAGCGCGGGCACATCAGGCGGCGCGGGGGTGTGGGGGCTGACCATCAGCACGCCCTCCTCGGGCCAAGGCCAAGTCAGCAGCTGTGAGGCGCTGACATAAGACAGGGGGGGATGATCCGCAGGCGACGAGGCGACCTCAAACAGCGGCACATCGCACAGCACGTGATAGACGCGCTCAGCGTCTTGAATGCGCGAGCGCGCAGCGAGCGCGCCGAGCCAGCGCTGCATGCTCAAGCGCGCGAGCGGCGTGGGCGCGTCATGATGGTGGGCGATGGCGGCGAGCATGGCTTCGGCCCAGAGCGCACGGGCGGCGTCATTGGCGCGGCAGAGCGTGTTCAGATCAAGCGCCGCGCCAGGCGTCCAGTCGGGGGGCGGCTCAAGCGTCAGGTGGGCGACGAGCGATCCCGCAGGCGCGTCGAGGTTCGTGACGGCGACCAGCACGCCACCCACATGGAGGTAGGTGGCGAGGTTCGCACGCGCGCTGCGTTCGCGCTCAGGCAGCACAGCGAGAGAGGACGCATAGGGTGTATTTGCGAGCTGACCGTGCCAGAGGGCGTCCTCATGCGAGGGCGACGCTTGAGCGATCGCGGGGGCGGCCTCAAGCGACACGAGCTGGCGAGCTGCGAGCAGCGGCTGGAGCAGCGCGCGGGTGGTGTCATCAATGACGATGATGGGGCGCGGCTCCTGGTGCGTGTCGGGCAAGTCGCGCGCCTGCGGCGCGCAGAGGATCATGTCATGAAGGCCCGGCGCGCGGCTTATCAAGCCATCGAAGCTCAGCGGCGAGTTATCTTGTGGGGTGTCAAACAGCGCCACCGCGCCCAAGGCGCGCCGCAGCGCATCATCCTCGCGCCGCACCACGCGCAGCTTGTGGAGGTAGCGCAAGATGAGCTGACGCGTGTTGTCATCAAGCGGATGCTTCAGGCTTTGACACCACCCGATGAGCGCGGGGCGCACCTGCTCAAGCAGCGCTTGGTGCGTCTCAGCGAGCGGTTCTTGGCGCAGCGCCAGCGAGCCCATGTGGAACACGCGCGGCGCCTCACAGCGCGCCCAGAGGTGGCCCATGACGCAGCCGAGCGTCTGGGTGGAGACGAGCCTGCCCTCACGCAGCAGCTCCACGGTGAGGGTGCCGCCGCTGCGGGTCGGGTGAGGGTCGGGCAAGATAGCGAGCACGCCAGCTAAGGCGCGCGCCGTGAGGGGGTGCGCATAGAGCGTCTGCGCGGGAGGCTCAATGGCCAGCACAGGCGCGTCCAAGAAGGCTTGGCGCTTGGCGCTCATGGTGGCGGCGCGCTGCGCGATGCTATCAAGCGAGCGCAGCTCAGGGCGCGCGAGCGCGCCGCGCAGCGCGTCGAGCGCGTCAGGGTGATCGGGGAGCAAGAAGACGGCCTCATCGCTTGGCGTTCTGTGCGCTATCAAGGTCTCGGACAAAGCGCCGCGCACATGGAGCGCGGCGGCCTCAACGCGCGTGAGCCAGCGCGTCTGAGCGCCGATGCGTGCGGCGATGCAGTGGCACCCTTCAAGCGCTTCGAGGAGCGTCGCGGGGAGGGTGGGCGAGCCGAGGGCGAGCGCGCGCAGCACGAGCAGGCGAGTCATGGCGCAGGCGCTCGGCGCGTCAAAGGAGCGCGCAAACGCCCCCCAAGCGCGCCACGCGGCGGCGATGAGCCGCGCGCGCGCGGCGTCGAGCGCGGCTTGGCTAGGGAGCAGCCCGGTCCAATCCTGTGAGGGGATGAGCTGGTCATCCTCCAGGACGGCCACGCACTCCCCGAGCGGCAGGGGCGCATCGAGCAGGTCCAGCTCACGACCTTGATAGCGCACCGAGGCGATGATGTTGCCTGAGACGAGGCTTGAGCTTGAGGTCGGCGCGAGGAGCGCGAGCCGAAGCCCAAGCTCGCTCACCTGGGTGAGCGCCTCCTGTGGCGCGAGCTGCAGCGCCAGGGGGGCTTGCGGTTTGGCCAAGAAGATCGCTCGGTTGAGCTGCTCACGCAGCGCGGCCCCGGCTCTCACCAGAGAGACGCCACAGCGCGTGAGCGTCGTCGCCACGGCCTCGGGGAGCATCACGACAGGGCGCGCGGGGGAGAGGCCGAGCGCGCGCAGCCTGTCGATCAGGGCCAGCGCCTGGGCGCGCTCGGCCTCGGTCTTCACCTGCCAGATCGAGCACGCGGGATCATCGTCGCAGAGCAGCTCTAGGCTGACGGGACCGGTGAGCGAGGTCAGCAGCGGCGCACGCGCGAGGGGGCCGAGCCAGCGCAGCAGGGAGGCGCGATCGGCGGCGCGCGTGGCGAGCAGGCGCGCCGAGGTTCGCGCGGCGATCAGGGCCGCGGCGCGTGTTTCCAGGCGCGCAGGCGCGACACCGAGCAGCTGCATCGCCCACACGACCTCGCGCTGCGCCAGGAGCGCGAGCAGCCAGCGCGACGCCAGCGCGACGCGCGCCTCGCGCGCGTCTGGCGACCTTAAGCGCGCGATCATCAGGGCGTGGAGGGTGTCGATGAGCGCCTCCCAGAAGGCATCATCTAGCGCCTCAAGCTCGACGCCTGAAGCATCGGGCGTCAGGGGCAGCTGGCCCGCCAAGCTCATGTGCAGGTCCTCACAGCCCGGCAAGCGCTCTTGCGCGAGCAGCAGGCGCAGGGAGCGATCGCTGGCGGGGTAGTAGATCAGGAGCGCGAAACGTGCCCTCCTGTCCTGAGAGAAGAGCACACGCGCGTCGCGCTTGAGCGCGGCAGCGGCTCCGACGCTGCGGCTGTCCAGGCGACAGGCCAGCTCAATCTGAACCTGCAACGACTGAGGGGAGGTCGCGCTGACGGGCTCACCGCGCATAGGATGCCAGCGCACGGCCTGCTCCAAGCGCGCCAGGTTGGCGGCGCGACGCTCCGCGAGGATGACCTGTCGGGTGATATTCTCCACAGGTCTGGCTAGGTAAGTGACCAACGCCGCGGCGTTGGGGAGCAGCGCGGGGCGCGAGGGGGGGTTGAGGGAGGAGAACGGGGAGAGGCGCTCGCGCGTGACGCACAGGTGCGCGTCATTCTGCAAGCTCACGCCAAGGTCGCGCGCTGAGAGCAGCGTGTGGGGCGCGTCAGCGGCGAGCCAGAGCGGGGCAAACTCCAGCGCGCACGCGAGCTGGATAAGGGCCTGACTGAGCGGGAGCGCGTCGCGCCTGTAGCGGCACACCTCGTCGACCACATGACGAGCGACAGCGACGCTCCAAGCGCTCTGCCCATCCTGTCGGACCAGCGACAGGGCGGCCTCATAGAGGGCGGGCTCGATCGCCTCCAGCCACAGGGCGCGCCACGCGTCATCCTCAATGAAGCGGCGCTGTGACAGGTCGGTGCTGAGCGTGGGCACCTCCAGCTCACCACACACGGCCCACGGGGCGGCGGGCAGCTCATGACGGGTGATGACGACCCCGTGCTGGATCAAGGCGAGGTGGCTTGGGGTGTGCTGGGTCTGGCGCGACAGGCCGATGAGGCCGCGCGCCATGGGATGATCAAGCGCGACGCGCGCCTCTACGGCGTGAGGCAGCGCGAAGCCACGGCTGATGCGCTTGCCATTGAGCGAGATCTCACAGCGTGAGGGGGCGCAGCGCGCGCGCACCACGGCAGACTCCTCCAGCTCACCGCCCAAGGACCGGATGAACTCCAGCGCGTGACGCAGGCGCGCGCGCTCTGCGACATAGAGCGACAGCCCGGGGCGCTTGTGGTTGACCGGGCCTACCTGATCAGGCTTGCCCGCGCGCTGCACGAGCCGCACGGCCTGGGTGTTGGGCGCTTGGCTGACCAGCTCAACCAGCGCGGGCTGGAGCGCTTGCGCGGCGCTCATCCCGAGCGCGAGGCGACGCATGGCGAGGTCGCGCAGGTTAGCGCGGCGACGAAACGCCGCCGCATACAGCTCCTCCAGCTCGCTCACAGTGAGCGCCTGCCCATCACACCAGAACCACAGCTCATTGGCGTCTTGGCGGATGCTGATGCGCGTGGCGCCGAGCAAGTGCGCGGCCTGCACCCACTCCAAGATATAATGATGAGGATCTTCGAGCTGGAACTGCTGCAGCTTGGCGCGCGCTTGCTGCGCGTCCAGACCAAACTCGCCCTGGGCGGTCAGCTGCCCTTCGGCGCGCAGCGAGGCGATGAGGTCTTGGACGGAGGGGTCGATCATGGGGATGCTCTTGAGTGAGCGCGCTGATCTAATACCTCAAGATAACGCGTCGGCTTGGCCGCGTCAGCCTCGCGTTCATGGGCGTGTCACATCACACGCCAGCGCTGGTGAAATTTTCGACGCGCGCGCGCACGTCGCAGGCACACGCCGCTGCCCGCGCGCGCAACCACGCGCGTGGCCTGCACGATCGCCGCATGATATGCGCCACTTCGCGACCCGTCGCGCGAGGTTCGCGCGCACCCTGTGTGGCGACCCAGCGCCACCCTCTCCCTTCAGGCACACGATGCGTCAGCTCACCGCCTCCTGCGAAGCGCCCGCCAGACAGCGCACGTTCGTCAGCGCTGAGGGCCTCATCAGCCTGACGAGCCTCACCGGCTGCACGACCAGCTACGAGGTCGCCCCGGATCAGCTGCCTGGGGTGCGCGCTGCGCGCGCGACATGTCGCACGCGAGGTTGTGTGGAGGTCACGCAGCATCGCCAGGGTGGCGAGGTGAGGCGCGCATGCGCCACGCGCGCTATTCATTGAGCTTCGATCGTGAGCAGCATACCTGGCGAGGGGGGCTGACCTCGACTAGGCGCACTGCTCACACTATAGTTGAGGTCTCATTCACAGTCAGCGCGCTGACACAACGCACAGGAGTATTGCGTGTCATTGAAAGGGCTCAACATCGCGATCACAGGCAAGTTTACGGATTACACACGCAAAGAGGCTGGGGAGGGGATCAAGGCGGCAGGCGCCAAGGTGGGCTCAAGCGTCAGCGCTAAGACCGATCTATTGATCGCGGGGAGCGCGGCGGGCAGCAAGCTGTATCAGGCCTACAACCTGCACGTGCCCATCCTCGCGCAGGCCCACCTCAAGCTGCTGCTAGAGGGTACCAACGTCAAGGAGGTGGTCGCGCTGGCGCGGACCTTCTACACGCTCAAGCGCGTGGCCGAACGACCCGCTGAAGGCTCGCTCAACCAGATCGGCGGCGTGCCCCCCGTCAGCGAGGCGCGCTGGCCCACTGACAGCGCCCCGATGAATCATCACTTCACCTTAGATCTCACGACGATGCCAGCGCTGGCGATGCTCTATCCAGACCACCGCGCGCTGTCTTTGTTTATCGTGGATAGCGGGGATGTGGACATGTACCAGCTCAGCTGGTCGAAGTATGGTCGCAAGGCGCAGGTGGTCTTCTCCACCCAGGCGCAGATCGATGAGGCGGGGGCGCCACCAGCAGCCAAGGCAGCAGCGACGCCCCGAGGCTGGCTTGAGCCTGTCGCGCACGCTTGGGAGGAGCTGCCCCGCCACTTTGGTAGGGAGCGTGTCTTGGGCGCGGTGCCTCAGTGGTGTCAGCAGGAAAATCATCAAGGCAACTTCATCATGCAGTTTGGCGAGGACCTCGGCGTCGCGGGCGATGGGCTCATCTATATGTTTGATGACAGCGTGTTCGCCCAGTTCTCCTAAACGGGCGTGTGGGAGCGAGAGCCTCCTCGCAGGGGAGGCCCCCTGAGCCGCTATGTGCGCTGCGCTTGCCCTCACTCGCCCATGCGCATGTAGCGCCACACGCCGACGTCGAAGTGGAAGTGGTCTTCATGGGCAGGATCGCCTGGGCCGAGCATGCCTCGGAAGATGTCGGGGCGCGCGGCCAGGGCGTTGGCGAGCTGGCGTAAGAAGCGCGAGTGATTGGCCTCAAAGCCTGTGCGCGAGCGCCAGTGCTGCTTGAGTGAGACTTGAAACGCCTCACCCAGCGGCCCCGGGACGCTCGGATCGGCGTCAAAGGCGAAGCCGCCCACATCCAGCGCGTTGCCCAGGCCGTGCTCGCTCATCTTGTTTCGGCCAGCGATGCGGCGACACAGATATGCGCCATAGTGGATGATGCGCGCGGGCGGGCGGCCATAGACCTCGATCGCCACCTCGCGCACCACAAGCTCAAACTGTTGCAATCGCTCGCGAAAGAACGCGTTGACTTGCAGGGGCTTGTGATACGGGATCACGTCGCCCGCGTAGCGGATGAGCTGCACGGGCGGGCATTGACCTTTCTTGGTGAGCGCGCGCGACTCATCGTCGAGCGGATAGGGGGCGTCAGCGTCCACCTCGGCCCAGCCGCTAGGCGGCGCGGGGGTGCGTGCGCTCGCGCAAGCGCTCACCAGCAGCAGAGATAACAGCGCGGCGCGTCGTGAGCGCATGCTAGAACCCCATCGCCTCGGCCAGGTGGACCTCGCAGAGGGCGGTGTCGTCGCCGCTCTTGGCGCGGGTCGCGGCGCACGCCTGGCAGGCTTGAGCTTGGGCATAAGCGTGCGCGTCGCGCGCTTCTTGATCCAGGCGCGCGAGCGCCTCTTGAAGCGACTCGCTGACGCGCTTGCTTGGGTCCCAGCCCGCGCGTGAGCGCAGCGCGCGCGCTTTTTGGCGCACCTCCTCTTGGCTCAACAGCCCTGGCCCTTTTGGGCGACGATCCTCGCGCATGATGTGTCTCCTGACGATGAGAGGGCGACGCCTTGTGCGTTGATGAGGTCTTTGTTATAGCCGCCGCGCGCTTAGATCACGCGCGGTGAATGCACGCGACACGATGATGACGACCATGACACAGCCCCCCACCTGGACGCTGCCGCTGAGCGTGGCGCCGATGATGCAACGCACGGACAAGCATTATCGTTACCTGCTGCGTCGCATCAGCGCGCGCACGCTGCTGTACACCGAGATGATCACGATGCGCGCCATCTTGCACGGCGATCGCGATCATCTGCTGGGCTACCATGCTGACGAACATCCGCTGGTCCTGCAAGTGGGCGGTGATGATCCTCACGAGGCGGCGCAGGTGGCGCGCATCGCGCAGCAGTATCACTACGATGAGATCAACCTCAACATCGGCTGCCCCAGCGAGCGGGTGCAGAGCGGCAACTTCGGCGCGTGCCTGATGGCGAGCCCCGAGCTTGTGCGCGACTGCGTGCGCGCGATGCGTGAGGCCAGCGATCTGCCGGTCACCGTGAAGCATCGCATCGGCATCGATGACCACGACAGCTACGAGGACATGCTGCGCTTTGTGGACACAGTGCATGAGCGCGAGGGCTGCGCCAGGTTCACCGTGCATGCGCGCAAGGCGTGGCTCAAGGGGTTGAGCCCGCGCGAGAACCGCGAGATCCCGCCGCTGCGCTATGAGGAGGTCTATCGGCTCAAGCGCGAGCGACCTGAGCTCGTGATCGAGCTCAACGGCGGCGTCAAGACCATCGAGGAGGCGCGCGCGCACCTTGAGCATGTGGACGCGGTGATGATCGGGCGCGCGGCGTATGACGATCCGATGATCTTCGCCAGCGCGGATCGTGACCTCTTCGGCGCGACGCAAGCGCATGTGCCGACCACGCACGAGGTCGTGGAGGGGATGTATGATTACATTGAGGCGCACATGCGGGCGGGGGGCAGGCTCAATCAGGTGACGCGGCACATGCTGAACCTGTTCACGGGCCAGCGCGGCGCGCGCGCTTGGCGGCGCACGCTGAGCGAGGGGCATCACTTGGAGGGTGCGGGCGTGGCGCTGGTGCGCGAGGCGCTGGCGAAGGTGCCCCTTGAGCAGCCGGACGCGCCCCAGGGCGCGCCCTATGCCGCTCACATCGACTGAGCGGCGCCGTCAATCAGCCGCTCCAAGGCGTCGAGCCCGTCGGTGAGGCACGCGGGGCCAGGCTGCAAGATGATCGCAGGATCAAGCTCGTGCAATTGGCCCTCACGCACCGCGCTGACCTTGGCGTAGCCCTCGCGCGCGGCGATCGACTCTAGTGACACCGGCTTGCCACACCACGACGCCAAGATGAGCTGCGGATCGGCGCCGATGATGGCCTCGTGTGTGACGAAGCGATCCTTGGCGAGCTTGCCGCGCGACTGGGCGGCGAACACGTTGTCCCCACCCGCCACCTCGATCAGCTCCCCCACCCAGCCGATGCTACAGATGAGCGGATCATCCCACTCCTCAAAGTAGACGCGCGGGCGTACACCACGCGCGCCAGCGCGTTGGCGCGCGGCCTCTAGACGCGCGACGTAGCCTGCGGCTAAGGCGCGCGCCTCGTCGGCGCAGCCGACGAGCTGGCCCACGGTCACGATCACGTCGAGGATCTCTTGAATGGTGCGCTGGTTGAAGATCAGCACCGGCAGGTTGGCCTTGATCAGATCGCGCGCAAGCTCCGCTTGAATGTCGGAGAAGCCGATGATGAGGTCGGGCTTGAGCGCCGCGATCTTCTTGACGCTGGCGCCGATGAACGCGCTCACCACGGGCTTATCGCGGCGCGCCTGGGGTGGCCGCTCCGTATAAGCGCTGATGCCCACGATGCGATCCTGCTGGCCGAGCGCGTAGAGGAGCTCAGTGGGCTCCTCCGTCAAGCAGACGATCCGCTCGGGGACCGCGCGCACATGATACGACATGACACCTCCAGTGGCGCAGACAGCGCGCCGTGCGTGAGGGCTCACATAGCACGGGGCGTCGCGCGCGGGCCAGCGACGCGCCGCTCAATCAAAGCACAGCACGGCCGCCTGCCCGTGCTCCGCCACCAGCGCGTCCACGTGGCGCAAGAGCTTGTCGCGCTGGCCCCAGAACACCGCCAGTCGAAGCCGGGCCTCGGCGCTCGGGCGCGGGAACAAGAGCGGGTTGACGACCTCGGGATCGAGCGCGCGCAGCGCGGCGACCTGATGGCGGCTGAAGCGGCCGATGAGCGGGAGCGTGGCCTCGACGCGCTGGTGCGTCTGGACGTGAAACCCCGCGCCGTTGTCGAGCGAGATGAAGCGGCCTTGCGCGAACTGGAGGTTGACGCCGTAGAACGCCTCGACCTGGCTGAAGCGGTCCCAGTTGGTCAGCAGATAGTCAAAGACCAGCAGCTGTGAGAGCTGGCTCGCGAGCTGGCGCACGCTGGCTTGACCTTGTTCTTGCAAGATGTCGCGATACGGCTTGCCTCGCTGCACGGCGCGCAGCGGCGCGAGCGCCTGCTTGAGCGTCTGATCCCAGGGCGTGTCTTGGACGCTCGGATCGAGCCACGGGCGCCAGACCTCGGTGTGCTCAATGGGCCAGCTCACGAACGACGGCACCCACGCCTTGAGCGTGCCATAGAGCTGATCGCGCGTGACGCCATCGGGGCCGGGCTCGCGCACCCAGACCAGCTCATCAAAGCGCGCCTGATAGTCCTGCTGTTTCTTGGAGGACACGCGCCCGTAGAGCTGCTCGAAGTCCTCGCGACTGATGCGCGCGGGGCGGTTGTTCGGGATCTCAAAGTCGCACGCCAAGAGCTGACACAGCACCTCGGCGGCGATCTCAGCCTTCCAGCCCTCCTCCCAGTAGCGCTGCGCGGGCTTGAACGCGTAGATCGACTGGCCGCCGCGCGTCATGCGCAGTGAGACAGACTTGCCGCCGCCGAGCGCGCGCACCTCGTCGATCTGCTCATCCACGCCGAGCGTGACGCGCGGGCGCAACAGCGCAGGATCACCGCGCACCGCGTCGAGGAACAGCCCACGCAGCGCCTCATCGTCAGGGCGCTGTGATAACCCCACCAGCGCCACGCGGCGCGCGGCGCCGTGCTGCTCAAGCCCCAGCAGCGCCTGCGCATAAGGCGTCGCCACGTCAGGATCGCGCGCGCCATGATCCCAAGACCACGCCAGCGCCCGCGCCGCTGACGCATGCTGGTCTTGCGCCAGCAGCTCGCGCGCGCTCGCCGCGATGGCCATAGGCGAGCTGCTGTCGCGCGCGATGGCGAGCGTCAGCAGCTGGCTGGCGTGCGCGATGACCTGTGAGACGGGCGCGGGCGCGACCGCGCCCG
>CAYXWB010000113.1:0-14487 GCA_964468515.1 uncultured Bradymonadales bacterium
TGTTGTTCTGGTGATGGTATCCGGAGCTTGGTCATGATAACCCCATTCGCAAAGCTGCTCATGCGCCACGAGGCGCCTACTCTAACATGCCCCCCGCGCTGTGGCGATGGGCAGGGTGGGGGAGCTTCTGCTCGGCCTTGCGTGGCGCGACGCTGCCCGCTAAAAGGGGAGTGTGTTGGGATTGGTAAAGAGGAGAGACGTCATGGAACAGATGAGCGTGGTGCTATTGGTCAGTCAACGCGATTTGGCGCAGCGCTTGAGCGACGCGCTCGGACAGCTGGGCTGGTCCACACGCATCTACGCCGACGCGGATGACGCCCTGGAGGCCACCTTCGAAGGCGAGGGCCAAGCGCTCGTCGCGTGGGATCTCACGGGCGCCCTCGCGCTGCGCGCGCTGCTTGACGGCCCCACGAACGCCCCCGTGCCGCTCGTCGCCGTCGTCCGCCCAGGCGACGTGACCCAGGCCGTGCGCGCCATGCGCGCAGGCGCGATCACCGCCATTGAGGCCAACGCCGACAACCTCGACGCCATCGTCCCCACCATCGATCACGCCTTGCAGCGCGACCTCGCCGTGCGCCTGGACCCGCTGCATCATAGCCTCGACGTGACCAGCGAGGGCATTGACATGGCCGAGACGCTGGAGGCCTTAGAGCGCCGCATGCTCATCCAAGCCCTCCAGAAGTCCAACGGCAACAAGGCGCGCGCCGCGCGCCTGCTCGGCCTCAACCGCACCACCTTCATTGAGAAGCTCAAGCGCCGCCACCTCACTGGCCCCGTCCAACCCGGCTGAGCGGCGCCGCCTCATCGCTCATCGCAGCCCCCGTGCCGCTCGCCAAACCTGTGAGGTCCCGTATGTCAAAGCAGCCTCTGGTCGCAGCCCTCCTGCTCACGCTCTGCTTGCCCGCTTGTGGTCCCGCCTCTCGCGAGGATTGGCGCAATGAAGCGGCGCGCGCCTCCTGCAATCGTCAAGACGACTGCGGCAACATCGGCCCTGGCAAAGACTTCCGCGACTATGATGACTGCGAGGTCAACCAGCGCAACCGCTTCAATCAGCTGTGGCCCGCGGACGCGTGTAGCGGCGACCGCATCAACGAGGCCCGCGCTGAGGCGTGCATCAGCCGCATTGAGAACGCGAGCTGCAATAGCGGCCTCTTTGACGGCCTCGCCCTCGCCTCGTTTGGCGTCCTCGCTGGCCCATGGGCTGAGGCCTCACTCAAGCGATGGGGCGCAGCTCACAAGCAGCCTCGTCATCCGCACAACCTCTTGAGCGGTGCGTCGGTGAGGCTGATGCTAAGCGGGGATCGTCCAAGCGAGCGGTTCACTTGCAGCCCGCGAGGTGCGGGCTGCAGCGGGCCTCAGCGCCCCGCGCCCAAGCGGATCACGTGGCGATTGTCGAGGTTGGTGTTGGCGGGCAGCGAGGTGTCATCGCGCGGCGCGGAGAGCACGTCGGCGAGGTTGTTGTTGCCGAACACGCCGCTGAAGTAGCCGCTGAGCTGATAAAAGCCCGCGGCGACGCCGCGCGCGACGTCGAGCGCGGAGAGGTCTGCCTCGATCGACCACTGCCCATCAAAGGCGCTAGGCAGGACGCGCATCATCGGGCGCATCGCGTCGACGGTGGGCATATAGAGGTAGCTGCCGCCCGTGCGACACGCGATGTTGGCATAGCGCGCGGAGGGTCCGCGGCGGCCATCCTCATAGCGCGGCATGCAGTACGAGGTGCTGGTCTGCGTGACCTCACCCGCTGGGGTGTTGGGGTAGAGGTTCGCGGGGCGACATGACTCCGTGCTGTCACAGTCGCTGTCTGCGCTGCAAGGCGGCGCGCTCGCGCAGCTCTGATCCGCGCGGCAGGCGGGGCTGCCCGCCCAGCCGTGCTGAAGATCGCGCACGGTCGTGGTGTCCACCTGCGGATCCAAGTGGATGATGAAGGTGTGAATGTTGTTCGCCTCAAGCGCGGCGAGGGCGGCTTGCGCGGTGGCGCTGCTATCCCAAAGCTCGTTGGGGCCGTCGACCAAGAGCACCAAGAACTTCTCATGATCGTTGTACTTGGCCAGGCCGAGGTCTTGAGAGACGACACGCAAGATGGCCTGATAGACGTTGCCCACGGAGCGGGCGTTGGGCATGGGCAGCTCGGCCATCGCCGCGACGGGCGCGCTCAGATCGCTGGTGAAGTGATCGTTAGAGCGCATCGGCTCGGTCAGCGGGCGCACCCCTTGGATGCTATTGTCGCCCGCGAACCACCACAAGCTCACGCGCGTCAGGGCAGGATCCACGACGGAGGCCAAGAAGGTGAGGAGCTGATCGCGCACGATCTGGCGATGGGCCAAGGTGGGATCCGTGGCTCGGGCGGCCACCGCCGACAAGCTGCGCTCGCCATTGACATAGAGCGAGCCATCCTCAGTGGGGATGAGGCCGGTCAAGCCCCCTGAGTTCTCCATGAGCACCGTGACGAGCTGGCGCTTGGAGGGGTCCACGCCAGGATCAAAGTCCATCTGCACGGTGCCTGGGATGAAGCTCACCCCGGTCTCACGCGCGCACGCGCGCTGCGCTACGCGGCTCCCTGCGCTCGTGCAACGGAACCCCGGCGCGCAAGCTGAGTCATCCACACAGGCGGTTGTCGCCCCCTGCGCCAAGCGCACGCGCTCGGGCGCGATCGAGCCTGCGGTGACCGTCTTATTGGCGGTGAGCGTGAGCGCGCCGATCCGATCGCCCTCACGCGCGCCGCGCCCAAGATCCGTGGTGAGGACGAACGGGAGGCGATAGCGCCGTGAGGGCGTGTCGCAGCTCGTCGGCACCGGCGGCATCATCGTCAGCGCGATAGGGCGCACTTGAGCGCCGGGCGTCATCGGCGCCATATCCTCGGGCACGTCAGGCGTGTCCATCTCAGGCGGCTGCGTCATGTCGGCATCTTGCGTCATGTCGAGCGGCGGCGCTGGCGTCGTCTGAGGCGACGGTGAGGGGTCCTCACCGCAGGCGGTGAGGCTGAGCGCGAGCGTGACCAACGCAAACCACGCGTGGCGGCGCAGCGGAGGGGGCGTGAGCATGAGCGATCTCCAAGCGACAGGGGCCGCAGCGGCGCCCCGCCAGGGGACGCGTCATCTTCGCAGCGCAGGATAGCGATGTGACAGGCCATGATCAAGCGCGCGACGCCCGCTGTCACATCCTCATCAAGATCACCACCGTGGCGATCGCCAGCACCAGCGCCAGCGCCGTCCACAGCACCATGTGGCGCATGTGCGTTGGCCGCGCTGGCAGCTCACGCAAGAGCTCCATGTTGCGCTGGTAGCGCGCGCGCGGGTAGTGAAACGTGGGGAACGTATAGCGCAGCGAGTCGGAGTCCTCATCGACCACGATCGTGATGTGCCCGCTCGCCCCCCAGTCATTGAGCAAGCTCTGGATCTTGGCGCTGGGCAGCTCCGAGCGGCTGGTGAAGTAGGTCAAGTCCAGCGTGCGCTGGCGCGCCTCTGCGGCCACCCGCAGCAGCTCGTGCTCCACCACCACGCGACGCAGCCAGTCTGGATCAGCGCGCAGCACAGACAGATGCCGCAGCAGCGACAGGTTGCTCATCATGTGCTCCCCGCGCTCCAAGTCCAGCTCGCGCAGGTTGTAATCATCAGGATGATCAAAGCGCAGCGTCAGCAGCTCATCGTGTGGCGCGAGCGTCACGCCCTCGCGCTCGGCCAGCCCCTCCAACATGCGGCTGACCGTCTCCACGTCTAAAGGAAAATAGCTCGCGACATCAAGGGCGTGCGTGACGCCATCAGGGCGCGCGCGGGCGCGGGAGGCCGCCACTTCGGCGATCCCAGAGATGCACTGCGGCGCAGCTTGCAGAGGTTGTGTGTTGACCATGTGCCTGTCCAGCGGTTCGCCATCGTGCGCGCTGACGCGACGACGCCGCGAGAGGACCTCGCGGCGCGCATCAGGGTGGGGGCGACCGCACAGGGTGGCGCATCGGCTGCGTCACCGCTCATGCGAGACGTCAGGGCGCCGCGCGCGACGCCCTCTCGCCGCAGCGGCAACCGCCGCCACGACACAGCGCCTAACATACTCCTGATGTTGCGCGCCGACAAGGCAAGGTAAATTATTGATATTTCTAGATTTCACAAAGAGGCGAGCGACCAGACCTCCGCCTCACCTCGCTCAGCGCGCCCCACGACCGCCCCATCGCGCCACAGCTCGGCGCGGCCCAGGTCGAGATCGACCCAGGCCGCGTCCAGCGTGCCACAGGTGTGTGAGCCCGTGTTGATCACTAGCCCGCGCCCCACAGGCGTCAAGCTCAGGCCGTGCGAGTGACCGACGATCACGACATCCCAATCGCGCGCGAGCGCCTGCGCGCCCACGCTGAGCCGATCTGGCGAGTCGACGAGGCGATCGAGGCGCGTCGGGACTTGGCCGAGCTGATGAGCGAGCGCGCCCAAGCGCGCGCGCTCGAACCACCCGGCGGCGAAGTTGGCGGCCTCAGCCGCTAGCGGCAGGCGCTTGATGGGAGGATCAAACTGGTGACCATGCGTGACCAGCGCGCGCAAGCGCGCGGCGTAGACGCGCTCGGCGGGCGCGCCGAGCGCCTCATCGTGATTGCCCGCCACCAGCTCACACGCCTCCAAGCGCGCGGCGATGGCGCCATGCTCCTGGCGCGCTGCGGCCAGCAGCGCGCGCCATCCGCGCGGCGCGCGCGGACGCATCAGATCATACAGATCGCCCACGATGACGATCCGATCTGAGCGCCGCTGCAGCGCGTCAAGCAGCCCGTGGAGCTGACGCGCGGTGCTGGTGCAGCGGTTGAGGCGCCCCGGCGCCAAGTGAAGATCCGAGAGCAGCCCCAACCTCACCAGCACACCTCGCTCATCGCGGGAAGCCGTTGCGCACCAGATCGCGATCGGTGACAACAGCCGAAGGCCAAGCCACCTGCATCACATCCCAGAACTGCCCATCGCGCAAGGGCTGGCGTCGCTTCTCTCGCACCAGCAAGCCGCCGATGTACAGGCGCACGGTCGCGTAGCTGATGCCAAAGCCATGATCGGAGAAGTAGTACACGCCGATCCCGTAGGAGCGGTTGTTCTCGGGTTTGTTGAGGTTGATGTTCTCAGGGCCCAAGCCATTGGTGTCATCAATGTCGAGCGAGGGATCATCGCTTGAGTCATTGCGCGCGCCCCAATCGGGCTCGCGATTCATCCAGTTACAGTCGCCGGGCGACTGATTCCAGCGCCCAAGCTCATGGCGAAAGTGAAGGTCCACATCGGCGCCAAGGCCGCGCGTCTGATCGGAGTCCGCTGGGGTGTCCCACACCAGCTGGACGTGGATGTCCTCATCGGGGATCGCCTCCAAGGTGAGCACGGCGGCGCGACAGGAGCGCGCGTCACGCGAGTCCCACACGTGCAGCTCGACCTGATAGCTGCCCGAGAGGTCCAAATACAGCTCATTGGTGCTCGACTCACGCGGGCGCTCTAAGGCAGCGCTTGAGTCCGGGGGGCGGCTGATGAGCGCCCACTCATAGCGCACGATCTGGGCGCCGTCGGGGCTTGAGCTGGGCTGCGCCGAGAGCGAGACGCGATCAAGCGGGAGGCCGCGATAGACGCCCGTCGGGCTCGCGGTGACAGGGTCACGCTCGGGGCGTGTGGCGCGGATGCGAGCGTTCGGGCAAGCATACTGCGAGCCCTCGCCGACCACGGGCACCTCGGCGCGCTCGCCAGTCTGCACGTGCGTCACCTCAAGCGTCGTCTCATAGCGGCCTGGGCGGGGCGGCGCGAAGCCGAGCACGATCTCATAGGACTCGCCAGGGGCGAGGGTGCGCGGCGACATCTGAGCGCGAGAGAACGCCCCCTCGCGGGTGTCCATCGCCACGATCACGGTCAGCGGCTCAGAGTCGCTGCAGTTGCGCAGCGTGGCGACCTGCTCGCCGCGCTCATTGGGCGAGATGACGCCAAAGTCAACCTGACGCTCGACGAGCTCCATGCACGGCACGCTCTCACCAACGCTCAGGCGAATCGTGTGCTCGCGCTTGGCCGGATCATCGCTCTGGATGTGAATGGCGCCTGTGGCGCCCTCGCTGTCTGTGGCGGTGTGTGTGAGGATGCCGCGCACCTGCTCACCGACCTCCAAGCGCGTGGGGCGCGCCTCGCCCATGAAGCCCTCAAAGCGCAGCTCGAACGGCCCCTCTAAGGTCCACGCGCTGATGTTCAGCGGCGCGCGGCCTCGGTTGGCGACCACAAACTCGCGCGTCTCAGCTTGACCGATGGGCACGATCCCGAACGGGATCACCTCAGGCGCCTCCAGCAGGGGCAAGCGCTCCAGGCTCCACGGCGTGGTGGGCAAGGGGACGTAATAGGGCGACTCGGGCTGCTCGCGGTCGTTGGCGCCGCAGGCCAAGCAGCTTGACGAGATGGCCACAAACACCACAGCCTTGAGTCGCATCATCGGCTCCCTCTCAACATCCATAGAACGATCCTCTCGTGAGCGGGGCCAGCGCGCCCTCAACACCCACACCGCGACGTGATGAGGCGCTTCGCGCGCGTGTAAGACGCGCACACGATGCGCTTTATTCATCGGCGCCAGCGTCGCTCTGCCACGATGCCCCCAGCTTGCCACATCAGGACCACGCAAGCCAGCGCGCTCACGCGCGCCTCACAGGAGGCTGCTGAGGCGCAGGAATCGCCCTGAGATCTTGTGGCCAGCGCGGGGCCGATCCGCTACCTTTAAGGCGCGCGCGTCAAGCTCACAGGCGCGCCACAGAGGTTTCAACCGATGATGACTCCTTCGCGCGCGTTGAGCGCGGCGCTCTTGCTGTTCGTGTGGGTCTGTGGAGGTGCGTGTCAGAGCGCGCCCCACACGCGCGCTCACGCGATCGCGTGGTTGCGCTTGGAGGTGCAGCCTGCCGACGCTGCCTTGTATGTGGATGAATCCTATCAAGGCGTCGCCACGGGCTGGCGCGATCAGCGCGTCCCGCTGCGAGCGGGCGCGCGCCTCATTGAGCTGCGCGCTCCAGGTTATATCCCGCACCGCTTTGAGCTGAGCTTCGCGCCGCAAGAAGAGATCACCTTAAGCGTCAAGTTGCTCCCCACCCTGGACCCGCTGCCGCCCGACGATCCCGCGCTCGATTGACCGCCCGTGCCGCGCACAGGAGCCCCCATCATGGACGCCGCCCTCGCCATTGACGCCCTGCTGCACGCCATCCCCGCGCTGGCCCAAGTGTGCCGCGATCCTGACGTCGAGCAGCTGCGGATCACCCCGTCGGGGCGCTGGATCGTCCACAAGCTGGGCCAACCTCGCAACCAGCCCGAGCCGCTGACGATGGGGCCGCTGGAGCCGCTGCGCGATGCGCTGCGTGGTGACACGCCTGTGGTGTGGGCGCAAGGCGGCTGGCGCTTCTGGATCATTGAGGGCGCGCCTGGCCCCACTCTGTTCGGCGAGCGTCTGCCGCTGGTGCGCGATGACGTCGCGCACCCTGAGGCGCTGCGCGTGCTGCGCGCGCAGATCGAGCTGGGGCATGGCGGCCTCGTGCTCGGCCCACCAGGCAGTGGCAAGATGGAGCTGCTGTGCTGGATCGCGCGTCAGTTCCCCCAAGACACCATCACGCTGGTCAGCGCGAAGCCGCCCGCGCGCGCGCTGGGCGCGCGCATCTGTCATGCGTTTCCGCCGCAGCGCCCCGAGCAGGCGCAGGCGCTGCGGCGCCTGCTGCGCCACAGCGAGGTCACGCTGTGGGATAACCCCGAGGGCGTCGACGACGCGCGCGATGCGCTCGGCTATCCCGGCGCGCGCCGGCGCTGGATCGCGCTCGACAGCGCCTCGCTCATCGCAGGCCTCAACGCCTTTCACCACCTCGCCCCCATGCGCCGCGCCCAGAGCCTCCACACCATCGCGCTCACCGCCTCGTCAGGCCAACATGGCGGCGGCTTAGCCGCGCTGTTCATCCGCACCGAGCGAGGCTGGCAAGAGGCCCTCGGCGCCCAAGGTGACGCCTCGTGGATCGAGCCCTTGCTCAGCCGTGGCGCGCCACCCGAGGCTGCCGAGCGCATCCCTGCGCCCCCGCTCGCCGCACCACGCCCCAGCCCTGATCGCACGACCGCCGAGCTGCGCCCGCTCGAAGCGCCCGGGCGTGAGCCGCTACCCCAAGACACGCACCCCCACCAGCTCGCCGCCAGCGCCATCCATGAGATCTTCGAAGACTCCGATGTCGAGGAGCTGCGCCCGCTGATCGAAGCCACCACTAGCCCCTCGCAGCCCGCCCTCACCGCCGCGCTCATTGAGGTCACCGCCGGGCTCCACGACGATCCTTATGAGATTGAGGCGCCAGACGATGATGATGCGCTGCTGATGCTCTCATTGGCGCCCCTTGAAGACGCCGATGAGGCGCCCACCACCGCCCTGCCCGCGCTGTCGCAACCCGACCTGGGGTTCGCTGACGAGGATGAAGATGATCAAGACATGCTCACCCAAGAAATCCCCATGCCGACCTCCGAGGAGCTGAGCAGCGGCGCCTTCACCTTGGAGGAGATCCCCGGCACGCTCGCGCCGACGGCGCGGCAAGCGCGCCTGGATGAGGCCTCTCTGCAAGCGCGCTTCCCGGAGCTGTGCTTTGAGGCGACCCCTCACCCTGAGGCGCCCACACCAGCGCACCACGCCCCCCTGATGGGCCATGTTGACGCCACCGCCGCCATGCGACTGAGCGACGATGATGCGCTCTACTATCACACCGTGCCTGACCTCGAACCTGTGGGTGAGGACACCACGCAGGCGCTGCGGCTGCCCGCGCGCGATGCTCGGGCGCGCAAGTTAGGCGTTGAAGCGCTCGCCTCCGTTGACGAAGACACGCGCGAGCGCGCGCGTCCTGCACCTCTGAGCGCAGCGCCCGACGCAGACAAGCTCGGCTGGGATGAGCATGAGCAGACCAACCAGCGCGCCCAAGGACTGCCGCAGGCGACCTCAAGCGCGATCAGCTTATCCTCGCTCAGCGAGCGCCTTAAGGCGCTGCGCCTTCAGCGCCAAGAGCGTGATGCGCCCGACGAGGCGCCAACGCCGCGCGAAGCAGACGCCAGCCGTGAGGCGCGCGTGTTGGCAGCGCTGCGCCAGCGGCGACGCGGCGAGGGGGATTAGCGCGCGTGCGCGCTGAGCACGCGCACGCCTAAGCGCCCCTCCACGTTGACCAGCTCCGCGGTGCCGATCACGCGTCCTTGTGAGACCAGCTCCACAGGCTGATGAAGCGGCACATCCAGTGACAGGACCTGTCCGGGAGCGAGCGTCGCGAGCTCGCGAAAGCTCATCGGCAGCTGCCCCAAGCGCACCTCCACCTCAACCGTCGTCTCGCTGCCCAACGCCTCGGTCCGCTCGCTCGCCTCACTCATCGCTCGCTCCTGTGCTGGCCGCGCGTGGCGCAGCGTGATGTCTTTGATCGTGATGGCCCAGCCGCCCTCAGGGCGCGCGCTGACGGTAGCGCCGCCAAGGTAAGCGCCGCTCAGCGCGCGCGACAGCCACAGCCTGGCGCCGCCTGGTCCTGTGATCTCCCCATGGCTTAAGCCGTGATCGCTCAACAAGAGCGCGTCGCCTGGCTCCAAGCTCAGCAGCTCCAGTCGGCTCAACCCGACGCGCCCCAAGCTCACCGACGGCGCCACCTGCAGGGCGCTGGCGGGGCCGTGCATCAGCCGCGCGCCTGCCAGCGCGCGCGCATAGTCACCCTGGCAGAAGACCTCTAGGTTTTGCACCAAGTGTGCGGGCATCAGCAGGCGCACGAGCCCCGCGGTGACCGGCGAGCTGACGATCAAGCTCACCTCGACGAGCGCTTGGCCGCCTTGCAAGTGCTTGACGATCTCGGGGATCGGCAGCGGGCCGCTTGAGAGCACGAGCGGCGGCAAGCCATGGTCGCGCACCAGCAGATCCAGCGCGCGCAACAGCAGGTAGGTGACCAAGCCGAAGTCTTGCGGCGTGAGCGGCCCGACGCGACGCGGCGGCGCGTCGTCCTCTTGGAGCATGCCGCGCAGCCAGCTCTCGACGAGCGACAGATCGCAGGCGAGCACGCCGAAGTCTGCGTCAGGCGGCAGCTGAAAGCGCGTCACCATCGCCTCGCCAAAGTCGGGCACAGGCACGGGCGCGCTGTGCGCGCGCAGCTGGTGAAAGTCCACCGTGTGCGCGTCACCCGTGAGCTGCTCCAGCAGCGCGCAGAGGGCCTGAAGCGGCGCGCTCTGCGCGTCGCGCGAGGTCGGCAACATCGCCAGCAGCGTGTTACCAAGCGCCGCGTCGCGCGCGCGGATCGCGGGCCACAGCTCGCGTGACAGCGGCGTCACTTGCGGCATCGCCGCCGCCGGGTTTTGAGGAGGACCGGCTTCCACAGGGCGCCTGACCAACATTGTCGCCTCATCATCACGTTTCATCGCGCCAGCCTCCTCGTCACGAGCTGGGCGCGATCCCATCACAAGTCGCCAGAATCGACCACATCGATCTGGCGCAACGTCACGCCATTGGCGCGGGCTTGATCGGCGAGCGTGCCGCGCTGGGAGCGCAGCAGCCGCGAGAGGGCGGGATCTTCGGCCCGCAAGCGGACCTCAATGCCGTCGCCTTGGCGTGTCAGACGCGCGCGCAGGTTGCCATACCCTGGCACCTCGACGTCCATCATCACCACCTTGCGCGCGCGCTGATCTTGGCCCACGTGCACGGCCTTGACCAAGCGCTGCGCGATCTCATGCACGCGCGCTTGCTCTGCGGTCATGCCGCTCGCGCCGTTGACCTGGGCGGGGGCGTTGGCGACCTGATCGGTGCGCGCCTGCTCCATCACCGGCGCGTCGACGGCCTCTGCGCGCCAGCGCAGGTCTTGATCGTCATCCTCACGAACCTCGCCCTCAAGCGCGCTCTCCTGCTTAGCGCTCGCGCGCGCGGTGAGGGTGGCTTGCGCGTCTTGCTCACCGCGCAGCGCGTCGCGCTGCATCAGCACGTCGCTCGCGAGCGACGCTGGCGCGCCCTCCTTCATGGGCGCGCCGAGCGCATCGCCCCCAAGCCCCTTGCCCTCGCCAGGGGCATCCGCCGCGCCGCTCGCCTTACGCAAGAGCGCCTCAAACGCGTCGGGCTTGTCGCCTCTGCGCCGCTCCGCGCGCGGGTCGGCTTCCGCGCGCTCTTTCTTGTTCGCGCGCGCTGTCTCTTGGGCGCTCTGCGCGGCTTGCTTCTGATCATTGACCTTCATGCGTCGCTCCTCGTGCAGACCAGAGAGGGTTTCGGCCCCCAGCGCCCAGAGCGTGCGTCGCGCGCCCAAAAAAGATCGCGCGCCTTGATGAAAACCCCGCGTTGCCATGCGCGCCGACGCGTTGCGTCACCGCGCGCGAGGCGCTAAGGTGGCCGCCTGTGACGCGAACCTTAAAACTCATAACCCTCGTGGAGCGGCGATGCATATTCTCGTGATCAACAGCGGCAGCTCATCGATCAAGGCGGCGGTGGTCAATCACAAGACCGGCGAGCCCGCGCGCAGCCTGAGCGTGGAGCGCTTGGGTGAGGCGGGCAAGTCCACCGCGCGCTTTGATAAAGAGGCGCCCAAGGCTTGCCCCGAGACGCACGAGGACGCCCTCAAGCAGCTCTTGCCTGAGCTGCTCGCCACACTGTCAAGCGATGTGAAGCTTGAGGGCGTCGGCCACCGGATCGTGCATGGCGGCGAGCACTTCACGGAGTCAGTGCGCTTGAGCGAGGGCGTGCTGGCCAAGATGGAGACGCTCGTGCCGCTGGCGCCCTTGCACATGCCCGCGAACCTCGCGGGCGCGCGCGTGGCGCAGGCGCTCTTGCCCGACATGCCGCACGTCGCGGTCTTTGACACCGCCTTTCACGCCACGCTGCCGCGCCGCGCCCGCACCTACGGGCTGCCGCTGGAGCTCGCTGAGGAGCACGGGCTCAAGCGCTACGGCTTTCACGGCACCAGCCACCAGTATGTCGCCACCCAAGCCGCGCACTTCTTGGGCGAGGATGTGCGCGATCTGCGGATCATCACGTGCCACTTGGGCAACGGATGCAGCGTGTGCGCGGTCGAGTTCGGCCGCTCCGTCGAGACGAGCATGGGCATGACCCCCTTGGAGGGCTTGGTCATGGGCACGCGCTGCGGCGATCTGGACCCAGGCATCATCCTGCACCTCTTGCGCGAGACAGGCATGACGCCTGAGCAGGTCGATCACCTGCTCAACAAGGAGTCCGGCCTCAAGGGCTTGAGCGGCATCGGCAATGACATGCGCGACATTGAGGCGCGCGCCGCCGAGGGCGACGAGCGCTGTCGCATGGCCATCCAGGTCTTCTGTCATCAGGTGCGAAAGACCATCGGCGCTTATGCTGCGGCGATGGGCGGCGTCGACGCCATCGTGTTCACCGCGGGCATCGGTGAGAACAGCGAGGTGGTGCGCCACCGCATCGCGCAGCGCCTCGACTTCTTGGGCGCGCGCATTGATGAGGATCTCAACCGCGACGTCAAGGTCAGCCGCGCCAACCCCGTGGCCGAGATCACCAATCGACGCAGCCGCGCGAAGATGCTCGTCGTCGCCACGGATGAGCTGCACGCCATCGCGCAGAGCACCGCGCGCCTGTGCCTCAACCGCGATCAAGCCGAAGGCGCGCGCCCGATCCCAGTCGCCATCAGCGCGCGCCATGTCCACCTGAGCCAAGCCCACGTCGAGGCGCTGTTTGGCCCAGGCCACCAGCTCACGCCGCTGCGACCGCTGTCACAGCCGGGCCAGTTCGCCTGCGAGGAGGTGGTCACGCTCATCGGCCCCAAGCGCACCATCGAGAAGGTCCGCATCTTGGGACCTGCGCGCCCTGAGAGCCAGGTCGAGATCTCGCGCACCGATGAGTTTCACTTGGGCATTGACGCCCCGGTGCGCGCCTCCGGTGACATCGCCAGCTCGCCAGGCTTGACGCTCGTGGGCGCTGAGGGTCGCAAGGTCGAGCTAGAGAAGGGCGTGATCTGCGCGTGGCGCCACATTCACATGCACCCCGATGATGCCACACACTTCGGCGTCCAAGATCGCGACGTCGTGGAGGTTGAGGTTGGCAACCCTGGCGAGCGCAGCCTCGTGTTCAAGGACGTGCTGGTGCGCGTTCACACGAGCTTCAAGCTGGAGATGCACATCGACACTGATGAGGCCAACGCCGCCGAGCTGAGCGGCGTCACGGAGGGCTCGCTCATGTCCAGCGACGGCACCGCCACCTTGCGCAAGCGCGGCGTGCGCTTTGATGACGTCTGATCGACGCCGCGCGCCGCTGGACGCGCCCTGACACGTCAGGGCGCGTCCAGCTCGTCCTCGCGCTGCGCTGTGATGATCCGCTCCAGCGCGCGATCGAGCTGCTCATGCGTCATCGCCGCCACGCGCTGCGCGCGCGAGGCGTCCTCGCCGAACTTCAATCGCAGCTGCTTGAGCAGCAGCTCGCGCAGCGTCAGCTCGCGCCCGCGATCGATGCCCTGCTCAATGCCTTGCTCAAGCCCCTGGTTGAGGAGGTCTTGCCTCCAACGCTCGATGTTCTCTGAGAGCATATCTCTGATCTCCAAGATGGTGTCGATGTGTCTGGCTGTGAGCCTCGCGCCCTTGGCCTCAAACGCCTCGTAGAGCCACAGCACGATCGCGCGGCGCGCAGGCGCGACATGGGGATCGCGCAGCGCCTCATGCAGCGGGCCGAGCAAGATGATGGCGCGCTCCATGCTCGCGCGCTCGATCTGAAACAGCAGTGAGAGCGCCGTGTTGAGCGAGGTGAGGCGGCGCTGGGGCAGCCGCCCGATGTCGATCAGATCATAGCGGATCTGCGCCTGATAAGCGAACAGGGGTGAGCGCGCATCGACGCTGTGCAGCACGCTCAGCGCGAGCGCCGAGCGCCAGCGCGCGCTCCCATTATAGAGCACGATCGGCAGCACAGGCGGGAGCTTGCCTCGGTGCGGGCGCACGCCCTGCTTGATCAGATGCTCATACAGCAGCGTCACATACTGGCCGATTCGCACGCTCATCGTCGGATCATCGGAGGACTGAAACTCGACCATCACATACAGCGATCCTGACCGACCGCGCCATCGCGGGATCTGCCAGATCTTGTCGCTCTCGCGACGCGCCTTGGCCTCGGCGGTGAAGGTCGCGTCCACGCGGCGCATCTGATCGAGGCGCAGCTCACCGCGCAGCTCAGCGGGGATGAACCCCTCCAAGAGCTGGCGCGTGATCCCCTTGTGCTCGAAGATCTGACGATAGGTCGCGTCATGGGCGCGCTGCGCGCGGGCAGCGGGCGCGTCGCGCTCAGCAGCGCGCGCTTGCGCGCGCGCCGCATGTGTCCTTGACTCATCAGTGGCCCCCTGGCTGTGGCGCGCTGTGTCAACAGCGCGCAGGTGTTGCGAGGTTATCGGCCACATACCGCGCGATGTTGCGCCTCCATGAGAACGCGCGTGCGCGGTGTCAACGCGACCGCCCGCCAGGGCGGTCGCGGTGACACCGCGCCCACCCGCCGTCACAGTCCCCGCCCAGCCCCCGCGCGCGCAGCGCGCGGCCCCACCATCAACAG
>CAYXWB010000114.1:0-14211 GCA_964468515.1 uncultured Bradymonadales bacterium
TGCGCATGCTGGCTATGCACATTTGTTATGAATTCAACTCGACACTACAATATTGGCTCGAAAGATGGCAAATGGCGAGACGGAGACGAACTGGTTCGAGCGTCACGACTCCATCCCTATCACTGAGATCCCTGCCGACTGGCCTGACTGGTATCAGGAGATCGTGGCGCGACGTATCGCACTGATCGAGAGCAATCGCTTCATCCGGTTAATTGAGCAGCCTGTCTACAAGCGGCGCTGGAATCAAGACTCTTGGGAGAAGCGCGAAAAAGCGGCGCTGAAGTCATGGCTGCTCGATCGCCTAGAGAGCGCCCGCTATGTGCCTCAAGCTGATCGCACCAACAGCTTCGCGCAGCAGCACCCCACGCTCATCAGCGTGAAAGCGCTGGTCGAGCTCGCAGAGCAAGATGAAGACTTCGTGCAGGTGGCCGCGCGCTACAGTGACAATCCTCACGTTGAGCTGGGACCGCTCGTGAAATCGCTTGTATTGGAGGAGTCCGCGCCGTTCCTGCCCACGCAGCGCTACAAGACAAGTGGCTTGGCGCGTCGCAAGGAATGGGAGCGCGTCTGGGAGTTGCAGCGCGCAGAAGACGCCATTGACGCGCGCACCAAGCTCGATCCTGCCCATCAAGACTACCTCACCGAAGGCGCCGCCGAGACGCTCAAGGCGCAGCAGGTAGGCGACATCGGCGCGCCACCTACCTACACCACCAAAGACTTCGCCTCTAATGTGGTCTACAGCCTGCGCGGCAAGCTGGATGTGCCCAAGGAGCGCTTCATCTTGTACCAAGGCTGTGAGCGCGATGATGGCTGGCCTTTGGTGGCGTGGGCTGGCTTGGATCACAAGCAGCAGGCCCTCGCGCTGTCGCAATATTATCGAGAGGCCAAGACTCAGCTCGGCTTTGAGCCTGAGCGCTTGAAGCTGCTCTTGGCAGGGCTGAAAGATCTGCTGCCTTGGCTCAAGCAATGGCACAACGCGCTCGAGCCTGTGACGCAATCGCGCTTTGGCGACTTTATGCAGGGTGTCGTAGAGCGCGAAGCGCGCGAGCTGGGGTTAGGACTAGACGCTGTGGAGCAAGCGCGCATTGGCGCATAAACAAGCGGTCACAAGCCACTTGAGTGAGGATGCAGATGTTGTGGAGAGAGCTCATCGAGATCCCCGAGCAGGTACACAGCTCGGATTTTGTGCTCAGGCTGACCGATGGGGTCACGGGCAGCGAGATCGAGCGCACGGTCAGCTCCTATGTGGTCACCAAAGGCGTCGCCAGCGCCTTTGAGCAGGCCTTGGGGCTCATCGGCTCATCGCTCAAAGATAAGCGATCCAAAGCAGCCTACCTGCACGGCTCCTTTGGCGCCGGCAAGTCGCATTTTATGGCCATCTTGGATCTCCTCTTGACCCAAGAACACTCGCCCGTGGTGCGGCGGCTCGATCGCCTCGTGCCGATCATCAGCAAGCACACGAGCTGGCTGGATGAGCGCAAGCTGCTGATGGTGCCCTATCACTTCTTGGGCGCGACGAGCATGGAGGAGCGCATCCTGGGCGGCTACGTCGCCCATGTGCGCAAGCTGCATCCCGAGGCGCCCGTGCCGGGCGTCTACGCCTCAGAGTCCTTGCTCCAAAACGCTCAGGAGATGCGCGCGCAGCTCGGCGATGAGGCCTTCTTTAAGGTGCTCAACGCGGGCGCCGCCGCGAGCGCTTGGTTTGATGATGCCTGGGATGCCACCCGGTTTGAAGATGCGCTCCGCAGCGCGCCCGACTCTGAGACCCGCTCCGAGCTTGTCGGCACCCTCGTGTCGACGATCTTCACCGCGATGCAAGACATGTCCGGGACCACGGAGGGCGCGTTCGTCGATCTCGACACGGGCTTGCAGATCATCACCCGCCACGCCAAATCACTGGGCTACGATGGGCTGGTGCTCTTCTTGGATGAGCTGATCCTGTGGCTGTCGCGCTACGCCTCAGATCTGAAGTTCATCCACCGCGAGGAGCAGAAGCTCGCCAAGCTGGTGGAGTCGCAGAGCGCGGGTCGGGCCATCCCTATCGTGAGCTTCGTGGCCCGACAGCGCGCCTTGAGCGAGTTTGTCGGCGATCACTACACAGGCGCTGAGCGCTCCTCGTTTGATCAGTCACTGGAGTGGCTGGAGGGGCGCTTTGACACGATCCCGCTCGAAGATCGCGACCTGCCGCTGATCGCACAAGAACGCTTGCTCAAGCCCAACAGCGAGCAAGCCAAGCTGCGCATCAAGCAGAGCTTTGACCAATACCTGCGCACCATCTCGACACACCACCGCGACCTGATGCGGACCAAAGAGATGGACGACGAGCAGTTCGGGCGCGTGTACCCGTTCAGCCCGGCGCTCGTGCAAGCGCTGGTGGCGCTGTCTACTTTCTTGCAGCGCGAGCGCACCGCGCTGAGGTTGCTGCTGCTGCTGCTGGTCAAGCATCGCGAGCGCCTCAGGCTCGGGGAGGTCGTGCCTGTGGGCGATCTTTGGGACGTCGTGACCGAGGGACAACAGCCCTTCAGCCCTGCCCTGCGACGCACCTATCAGAACGCTGTGGAGCTGTGGGACAAGAAGCTCAGGCCGCTGCTCGTCGCGCAACACGGCTTTGATCCGGAGCATGAGGCGAGCGATCCGATCAGGACGCAAGGCTTCGAGGATGACGCGAGGCTCTTGAAGACGCTCCTCATCGCCGCGCTGGTGCCTCAGGTCGAGGCGCTTAAAGACATGACCCTCTCCAAGCTGACCGCGCTCAACCTGAGCGCAGTGCGCGCGCCCATGCCCAGCTATGAGGAGGAGATCGTCTATCAAAAGCTCCAGCGCTGGGCCAGCGAGGTGGGCGAGCTGCGGCTGCTGGATGATCATGAAGATCCCAGAGTGCAGCTCCAGCTCACGACCCTCGACCCTGAGCACCTGCTTGAGCGCGTGGCCGTCCAAGACAACCCAGGCACGCGGCGACGCAAAGTGCGCAACACGCTCTTCGCCTTGATGGGGATCGTGGGTGATCCGATCACCGATGATATGCGCTACGAGCTGGCTTGGCGCGGCGCCAAACGTCAAGTCTCAGTGCGCTATCGCAACGTGCGCGATCTCAGCGCGCAAGAACTTCGCGCGCCTGAGGATGAGTGGGCCTTGATCCTCGACTACCCGTTTGATGATGCGACGTTTGGCCCAAGCGCCGATGAGGGCAAGCTCACAGAATTCCTCAAGGGTGACAACTCAGACACCTTGGTCTGGCTGCCGACCTTCTTGTCCGTGACGGGACAGCAGCGCTTGGGCCGCTTGGTGCGCGTGGACTACCTGCTTGAGCACTACGATCGCTACACGCAAGACCTGCCGCAGAAGGATCGTCCGCTGATGCGCCAGCTCTTGGAGAGCCAGCAGAGCAGCCTCCGCGCGCAGCTCAAGACCTCGCTTGAGACGGCCTATGGCCTCCAACAACATAGCGAGCTAGACACCATTGATATGGGCATGAAGCCCACCACACACCTCAACTCGCTGCGCCTCAATCACCGCCCTCAGCTCCCCGGCGGGCAGACCTTTGAGGGCGCGCTCAAGCGGGTGATGATGGACGCCTTTGAGGCCCAATACCCTAACCTCCCCAACAGGATCCCCCACGATCCGATCTCGACGACCCAAGCGCGCAAGCTCTTGATCACGCTCAAGCAAGTGATCGCCTCTGGCGAAGTGTCGCAGATGCTCGACGACAAGACGCTCTTGTCGCTGTGCCTCAACTACGCCGCGCCGCTTCAGCTCTGCGAAGGCAAAGAGGGGAGCAACCGCATCGCGCCTAGCACGCACTGGCGCGACAAGATCGAGCGCGCGATCGGTCAAGTAGAGCGGGTCAAGGTGGATGAGCTGCGTCAGCTCATCGATCCCCCCGACGCACGCACAGGCATCCCGCCGCTGCTAGTGGACGTGATCATCGGCGTCTATGCGACCTTGGAGCAGATGGCTTTACAGAAGCTAGGGATTGAGCAAGAGCTTGAGCCTGGGCGCCTAGATGGGGTGATGGTGCTGGTGCGGCGCGTGCTCCCATCTGAGGCGATCTGGCGCACGGCGCTGGATCGGGCGCGTGATATCTTTGGAATCGCGCAGAGCTTCCCACTGAGAGACGCACGCAACGTCGAAGCGTTGGCCAAGCTCTTGGCTGAGCAGGCGAGCAAGCTCAAAGCTAATACTGCGGCGCTGCCAACCCAGCTCGAGCGCTCGGCGCCACAGCTTGGCATCTCCCACGCGCAGATCAAGCACGCCAAACGCTATGAGGCTGCTCAAGGGTTCTCCAAGCTGCTCGGCGCGCTACAAGGTGATGACAGCACCAAGCTCATTGAGCGCTTCGTCACGTTAAGCGAGGGTGACTTTGCCTTGGCCGCTTATCCTCAGCTCGTGCGTGCGGTGGCAGATAACGTCGAGACGCTGAACAGTATCAGTACCAGGATCATGACCTTTGAGCATGCTGCTAAGTACAGCGGCCCAGGGCACGATGTGGTGGCCATGGAGCTTGATCGCGCACGCCAGATCATCCTCGACGCTGAGCATGTGCAGCCGATCAAGGGTCTTCAGAAGATTGAGAGCCAGATCTATGCATTGATGCTAGAGGGCCAGAAAGTGGCCGCCGCTGAGGTGCAGCCAAAGCATCCGAGCCCTGCGGCTATCAGCAGCACATCCGCCCCGGCAACGAGCACGTCGCGTGTGTCTGTCAAGACCTTTGAGGTCGCGAGCCATGGCGAGCTGGACCAGCTCATCGCGACGCTGAAGGCGCTCTTGGCGGCGCATCCTGAGGGGCTCCACATCACCGCCAGCGCCAAGCCCCGAGGTGAGGCATGATCGTGCGAGCAGATCTTGAGCGCCACATCAACGCGGCGCTCTCGCGTCACCCCGATGCCAAGATCATCGCATTTAGCGATGCGCGCCCCATTGAGCTGATAGATGCGCTTGAGGTCGGCGCGAGGCACTGCCGCTTGGTGCACGCGACCTCTGAGCTAGGCTTGCGCCTCGCCTTACACGAGGGCGCACCCGATGTGCTAATCTTGGTCACACCGCTCACTGAGCAGCAGATCGGCTTAGACGTTAAAGCGCGGCTCTATAAACAGTCGCTCCTAGAGATCAACGTCGTTGAGACGATCAAGACCTTGCTTCGCGCCACCAGCGCGGATGATCGGCTCAGGCGCCATCGGGCGCTGTGCCAAGCGCTGCTGAGCTATTCGGCGCGCGTGACGTTCACCCCCGTGGCCGCAGGGGCGCTGACGATTGAGGAGGCATGGCGCAAGCTGCTGGTCGAGGCCTTCGACGCCCCCCATGAGCTGCTGGATCTGGCTGCTTGGTTGGAGTGGTCAATCCTCGCACCAACGAAGCTGCGCGCCTTGTTGACAGAGGAGGCGCTAGGACAGGAGCTGGTCAGCTACATGCGCGAGGAGCTTGGCCCAGAGCGAGGGCCTGTCTTCGCGCAGATGTGGGCGCTCTGGTCCAAACACCAAACTCACCAAGCTCCAGGCTTAGCGCTGATGCAGCTCGGGCTGACTGGCCGAGCGCTATGCGAGGCCTTAGCAGACAAGGGCGCAACGGCTTCAGTGAAAGAGCAGGCCATGCTCACCCTCGGCGGCCTGCTCAAAGCGTTGTCATTGGGCATGAGCACAGAGCAGCGCCAAGGCTTTGAGCTGCTGAGCATCGCGAGCGGGCGAGCTTATGCGCGCGTGTCTCAGCGCGATCCACAAGCCAAGGCCATGATCATCAAGGCGCTTGATGCCTACCTGAGAGAGAACAACGCTGAGGTGTTGTTCTCTTACAGCCGCGCCTCATCGCTGGGCTGGCAGCATCGCATCAAGGATATCTCACAGGCGATCGCGGCGCGCGATCTTCCTCGGATCGAGCACGCGCTGGAGGTGCTCAAACAGCACGATATGGCCGCATCGCGCCAAACGCTCATAGCCCAATTGATGGATGTGCAGCGGCTCGTCTACAAGCTCCAGACGCCGAGCTGGCAGATGCCTCAGGTGGCTGATGTGGCGACGTTGGCGGCAGAATACATCGCGTGGGGGAGCATTGAGGACATGATCCGCGAGGGGCTCATCGCCGCAGATCTCGAAGATGGGCGCTTGCAGCAGGCGGTGCGTGAGGTCTTGGATGATGCCGCCACGCAACGACGCGAGGATAACGCCCGCTTCGCACGCGCCCTCGCAGCCGCGATCGAAGATCAGTCGACTGTGCCCAACACGTTAGGCGTCCATGAGGTGTTACAGCGTGTCGCAGTGCCTGTAGTGCAATCAGTGGGTAAGGCGCTGCTGATCGTGCTTGATGGGATGAGCTGGGCAGTGCTGCGCAGTCTGCTCCAAGACACAATCTTTAAGCGATGGGTGCTCTGGAGCCCGCAACGCGGCGGCAAGGATAGCGCGCAGCCGCTGCCCTTGTTAGCAGCGCTGCCAAGCGTCACGACCCTCTCACGCACATCTCTGCTCAGCGGTGAGCTCAAGCGGGGCGGCCAGCGTGAAGAGTGTGAGGGCTTTGAGCACAATTTGAGGCTCAAGAAGCATCTCGGAGCGCGTCACCATCGCCGCTTGTTTCATAAGGCTGATGTGGATCAGGCCGGGGTTGGCGGCGTTGGCCCCGAGGTTCAAGCTGCGATCTTGGACCCCAAGGCAGACTTGGTGGGTGTAGTGCTCAACAGCGTCGATGATCAGCTCAGCGGCGCACAGCAGCTCGCCATGTCTTGGAGCATTAACAGCATCCCATCGCTGCGCACATTGCTCGGATTAGCCGAGCAGAGCGAGCGGGCGGTGATCCTGACAAGCGATCATGGTCATGTCTTAGACGATCGCACGCAGCTGATTGACGCGCAGGCCACCTCACCTCGCTATCGTCCTAAGAGCGATCGCCTTGAGGCTGGTGAGGTCTTCATCCGGGCGGCGAGCGTCAGAGCTTATACAGGTCAAGATGAGCTGGTGTTGTTGCATGATGAGCAGCGCCGCTATACAGGCCGCCATCGTGGCTATCACGGCGGCGCATCCATGCCTGAGGTCATCACACCGCTGCTGATCTTGACCGATGAGCGCCACACGCTCGACGAGGAGCAGTTTATGCAGTTCAGCGCCTCATTAACGGGCTGGTACTTGCAGCAGCTGCGTTACCAAGAGATCGCTGTCCCTGAGCACATCAGCACACGCTCTAGCCAGAACAGCGCCCCAGGAAAAGAAGCTGACCAAGCCGATGAGGCACCTAAGAGCGCGCCTCGCTCGCCCTCATCCCAGCTCGATCTCTTAGGCAGTGCGCTCCCTCCTCTGCAAAATAAGGAGCCAGACCGCCATACGATGTCGCCCTCCATAACAAGCGTGCCACCCACTCAAGACGACGCGGCGCTCGCCTGGATTGAGGGGCTGTTTGCATCCTCAGTATACCAACAGCAGCTTGAGCGGTTTTCGACAATTAAACTCGCCGCCGATGACACTTACAAGGTCTTGGTCACGCTCGCACAAGGTCAAGGCGCCGCTCACTTAGGCCAGCTCTCTCAAGTGCTGCGGCGCGCAGATACGAGGGTCTCGCGTTATATTATCGCGCTAAGTAGCGTGCTTAACATTGAAGGGTACACGATCTTGAGCTTTAATCGGCAAGAGCAGCTCGTAAAGCTCGATAAGGCGCTGCTCATCAAGCAGTTCAACCTCAAATAATAAGGGAGGGAGAGCGATGCATGATCCCACAACCATAAGTCCTAATCGGCGCGATGAGGTGATCGCGGCGCTGCGACGTGGCGCGGTGCCTGCGAGCGGTTTAGACGCGTTGGCTGTAGGGCTTGAGCGCTTTGATCGCGCCCTTGATGAGGAGCTGACCCATGTGGGGCTGGGCCACGGCGCATTTAAAGCGGTGCGTGGTGAGTATGGTGCCGGCAAGACCTTCTTTGTGCGCTGGCTTCAGCAGCGCGCTATGCAGGCGGGCTTCGCTACAGCAGAGGTTCAGATCTCGGAGACTGAGACGCCTTTGCACCGATTAGAGACAGTGTATCGTCGCGCCATGGAGCGATTGACGATAGCAAGCTCACCCACAGGCGCTTTGCAAGACATCGTTGAGCGATGGTTCTATACGCTTGAGGTCGACGCGCTGCGTGACCAAGACTTAGATCAAGAAGACGATGAGGCCGTTGAGGCAGCAGTGTTGCGCTTGATGGAGCTGAGGCTCGCGAGCATCGCGCGCAACACACCGCAGTTTGCAGCGACGCTGCGCGCCTATCACGAAGCCCAAGCTCAAGGTGACGTGGCCTTAGCGCAAGGGTTGATGGCGTGGCTCTCGGGGCAACCCAACGTGGGCGCAGGGGTCAAGCGGGCCGCAAACCTTAAGGGAGACATCGATCACTTCGGAGCCCTGAGCTACTTGGAGGGGTTGCTGGTGGTCCTGCGCGGCTCTGGCATCAAGGGGTTGGTGCTGGTGCTCGACGAGGTAGAGACGTTGCAACGCGTGCGCTCTGATGTGCGCGAGAAGAGCCTTAACGCGCTACGTCAGTGGATCGATGAGGTGGACAGCGGACGCTTCCCCGGCCTGTATATTGTGATCACGGGCACGCCCTCTTTTTATGATGGGCCTCAAGGCGTACAGCGCCTCGCACCGCTTGCCCAGCGCCTGCATACTGACTTCAGCACAGATCCCGATTGGGATAACCCACGCGCAGTACAGATCAGGCTGCTTGGCATGGATCTCGCGAGGCTTGAGGAGGTTGGTCGCAAGGTGCGCGATCTGTACGTTCAAGGCAGCGCGCACCCCGATCGCATCCTCGCCAAGTGTGATGACGCTTATATCGCCCAGCTCGCCACCGCGATGGCAGGACGCTTTAGTAAGCTTCATGTCGCTCCGCGTCAGCTCCTCAAAAAACTGGTCGCTGACATCCTCGATAGGATTGATCAGTTCGAGAGCTTTGATCCGCGCCAACACTACGCGCTCACCCTCGAAGATCATGAGCTAGACGCCGCTGAGCGGGCCGCGCTCAGAGGAGCAGGCGCGCTTGGTTCAGAACCTCAGAGCGTGGATGATGTGGACCTGTCGTTTTGACTGCGATGGCGCCTGTTATCCTATCGCCCCTCAAGGGAGGATGGCGCGGCTTCGCATGATGCCTATTGAGCATACCAGATGAGCCGCCCATGACGCATACGAGCGCTGCAGATGCGCTACATCCGACGATCCGCGCTCACATCGCTAACACGCTGGGCTGGTCGGGCCTTAGGCCCGTGCAAGAAGTGGCGATTGCCCCCATCTTGGCAGGGGACAACGTGGTCATCTTGGCGCCCACCGCAGGCGGTAAAACGGAGGCTGCGTTCTTTCCGCTGCTCTCTCGCGCCTTGGAGGAGCGCTGGCAAGGGTTAAGCGTCTTATACCTAAGCCCAATCCGCGCACTGTTAAACAATCAGCACACACGCTTAGAGCGACTCTTTGGCATGATCGGCCATGAGGTGGGGTTATGGCACGGCGACGTGACACAGGGCGCTAAAGAGCGACTACGCCAAGCTCCACCCACAGCGCTCTTGACGACGCCCGAGTCGCTGGAGGCGATGCTGATCTCAACCAAGACGCAGGCGCCTACCTTCTTTGGACAGCTCAAGGTCATCGTCATCGACGAGGTCCATGCCTTCGCTGGCGCTGACCGGGGCTGGCAGCTCCTAGGAGTCTTGCAGCGGCTCCAGACCTATGCAGGACGCGACTTACAGCGGCTCGGCCTGTCAGCTACCGTAGGAAACCGTGAGGCGATCGTCGCTTGGTTATCTGCAGGCTCTGAGCGTCCACAACGCACCATCGATCCGCCCCACATTGAAGGGACACGCGCCGCTGATGTGACGCTCGATTGGGTAGAGACGTTAGAGAATGCCGCTCGCGTGATCCGCTTGATGCATCGCGGTGAGCGTCGCCTTGTGTTCTGCGATAGCCGCCTTCAAGCAGAGCAGCTGACACGTGCATTGCGCAGCGCCCAAGTCCCCGTTGAGATTATCCACGGCTCATTAAGCGCAGGGGAGCGCCAACGCGCTGAGCGTAACTTCATGGAAGGCCAGCCTGGCGTCTTAGTGGCAACCAGTGCGCTGGAGCTAGGCATTGACATCGGTGACTTAGATCGCGTCATCAACATCGACGCGCCAGGGACAGTCGCCTCCTTTTTACAGCGCATGGGACGTACAGGACGTCGCTCTGGGACAACCGCCAACATGTTGTTCTTAGCGGTGAGTGATTGGGGGTTGATCCGTGCAGCAGCGCTCATTGAGCTTTGGGGACGGGGCTTTGTCGAAGAGGTCCACGCGCCTCCGTGTCCGCTTCATATCTTAGCACAGCAGGCGATGGCGCTCGCGATTGAGCAGCCAGGGATCGCTTTAGACACATTCAAAGCACAGCTTCGGCCCTTGATTGAGGCGGCCAAGTTAGACAAACAGGACGCCCAAGCGCTGCTGCGCCACATGGTGGCTATGGGCTATTTATACACGGATGGGGTTCTCATAGGCGTAGGACCACGCGGTGAGCGAGAGCTAGGTCACCGCCACTATCTTGAACTTGTCTCGGTGTTTACAACACCTCCTTTGTTCAAGGTTTTTTATCAGCGCCGAGAGATCGGCGAGGTGGATCAGCGCACATTTTTAGCGCCAAACAAAGATGACGCACAGGGCGCTAAGTGGCCCATGATTGTCCTCTTGGCAGGACGCTCATGGAAGGTGAAGACGATCAGCTGGGGGAAGCGAATCGCCTATGTGGAGCCTATCGAGCTTGCTGGAAAGAGTCGCTGGGTGGGGCCAAGCGCGCCCATGACGAGAGAGCTAGCGCAAGCGCATCGAGACATCCTCACCAACCAGTGCCAACAACGCCACATTTGGTCGCGACGCGCTGCGGATGCGATTGAAGAGCTACAGCAAGGCTTTGCGTTTTTAGAGCTTGATGGTCCCACCCTAGTTGATACCGGAGAGCGGGTTGAGCATTGGAGCTTTTATGGCACCTATGAGAACCAGCTCTTATCGGCACGCTTGGAGGAGGTTGGCCAGAAGCCAACCTCCTTAAGCGGGTTAGTGCTAAACTTCCAAGGCGCAAGTTTGGATGGCGCTTTTCGGCAACGGCTCCAGCAGGCTCAGGAGAGTCATATTTTACCTGAGGTGTTGAGCGATCATCCTGCCGCCCAACACCTCAAGTTCAATGAGCTGCTCCCTGAGACACTCTTGATCAAGGTGTTACAATGGCGCCTCTACGGTCTTGGATCAGAGTAAATCGGGTCTTTAGTTAGGAAGCGCGCCAAGGCATTCTGTTTATGTCCAGCTGAGAGAGCCAAACACCACGAGTGCGGACAAGCACTCAAACGCAAAACGCAGCGAGCCTCGACGGTGAAACCGTCGAGGCTCGCTGTTGTTTGATACTGATCAGAAGCTCCGGCGGTAGGGTTCGAACCTACGACCAATCGGTTAACAGCCGATTGCTCTACCACTGAGCTACGCCGGAATGGGCTGGCGTTGGCCAGCGGAGGATTCTTTTGTCATGGTTGGGGGGCGGTGGCAAGGGCTATTTTGGATTTTCTTGTGGGGTGGGTGGGGTGGTGGCGTCGTGCCAGGCGCGCAGGGCTTGGGGGATGGCGTCGAAGAAGCGGGCGATGTGGAGGCCGTCGACGAGGCCGTGGTGGGCGGCGATGGCGACGGCCATGTCGTGGCCGCCTCGCGCTCTGGGCACGATCTTGCCCCACACGATGCGGGGGATGCAGTCGCCGCTTGGGCCATCGGGTAAGGTCTGGTGCAGACCCGTAAAGTCCATCCAGGGCAGGCAGCTCATGTAGAGGACGTCGTCGCTGTCGTCTTCGGGGCGCAGCTCCAGGGTGGCGGCTGACTGGGCGGCGCGCTGGGCGTGTGCGGCGAGCTGGGCGGGGTCGGTGGTGAGGGTGCCTCGGATGAAGCGAAAGGTGGCGTCGGGGGCCATGATCGTCCACTTGGGGTGGATGTGATCGTGGGCGATGACGGTGCCGTCGGGGCGCGCCCGCAAGCGCAGGGCGTCCACCTGATCTGCCGCCCAGCTCAGGCTCCACAAGCAGGCCGCAAACAGCGAGTCGCCGCGCGCGCGGGCGACCTCGTACAAGTTTGTGACGTCCACGCGCGCGGTCAGCTCAAAGAACGGACTCGGCTGCGCGCGATAGTACAAAAAATGCGCGCGGCGCGGCCACGTGGTGAGGTCGATCTGGCGCATGGTGGCGCGGCTCCGGCGAGTGGGCGCGATGTGCGTGACAGGCGCGCGTGGGTGAGGTAACGAGGTCGTCGCGATAGACAATTTTAGCATAAGCAGAGGGTGTGATGGCAGATCATCGGTGGCAGTTCTTTCGTGCGGGCGGCTTTGATCAGGTGGCGCTTGAGCGCGCTGAGGATTTGCGCGCGCTCGCGCAGCTTGATCAGAAGCTGTGGGTGGCGCTGGCGTGCCCTGTGTCGGGCACGACGCTCGATGAGGCGACGCTCAAGCTCATCGATGAGGATGGCGATGGGCGCATCCGCGCGCCGCAGCTGTTGAGCACGATCGCGTGGATGGATGAGGTGCTCAAGGATCTTGGCGAGCTGTCGAAGCGTCGTGATGGGCTGCCGCTGGCGTCGCTGCGCGAGGACACCGCGCAGGGCAGCGCGATCCTCGCGAGCGCCTGTCGCATCATCGAGGCCAAGGGCCTCAAGAGCGAGGGCGCCGTGCTCACCGTGGCCGACGCGGATGAGGCGAGCGCGCTGCTCAGCGCGCAGCCCTTTAATGGCGATGGCGTGCTGCCGCCTGCGTCCATCAGCGATGACGTGCTGCGGGCGCTTGCCGAGGATGTGCTCAAGGTCACGGGCGGCGCGCCCGACCGCGGCGGCGCGCAGGGCATCACCGCTGAGCAGGTGGCCACGTTCTGGGAGGCGCTCGACGCCTATGCGGGCTGGTGGCAGCTGGCCGAGGTCGATGAGGTGACGCTCGTGCCGCTGGGCGATCACACCGCCGCTGCGGTCGAGGCGTATCTGGCGGTGCGTGAGAAGATCGATGACTTCTTCACGCGCGGGGAGCTCGCGGCGTTTGATCCGCGCGCGTCAGCGCACCTGAGCGGCGCGGCTGAGCAGTGGGGGCCGATCGCCGCGCGCGTGCTCTCACCCAAGGATGATGAGATCGCGGCGTTCCCGATCGCGGCGGTGGCGCCGGGCGCGTCGATGCCGCTTGAGGAGGGCGTCAACCCGGCGTGGGCCGCGCGCGTCAAGGCGCTGCGTGAGCAGGTCGTGGCGCCGCTGCTCGGCCCCCAAGACGCGCTCACGCGTGAGCAGTGGGACAGCCTGGGGGGGCGCTTCGCGGCGTATGAGGCGTGGATGGCGTCGAAGGCTGGCGCGACGGTCGAGGGGCTGGGGATCGCGCGCGTGCGTGAGCAGCTGGCCAGCGGGCGACGCGCGCCGCTGGAGGCGCTGATCGCGCAAGATGAGGCGCGCCGCCCCGAGGCCGACGCGCTCGGCGCGGTGACGCGCGCGGTGCGCTTTTATCGGGACTTGCACCGCCTCATTGATAACTTCGTCAGCTTTCGCGACTTCTACGCTCGCCCCGACCTCGCCGCGACCTTTCAGATCGGCGATCTGTACCTCGACGGGCGCGCGTGTGGGCTGTGCGTGAGGGTCGAGGACGCGGCCAAGCACAGCGCGATGGCCTCCCAGAGCAACGCGTATTTGGCCTATTGTGAGTGCGTGCGAAAGCACACCAACGAGAAGATGACCATCGCGGCCGCGTTCACCGATGGCGACGCGGACTTCCTGATGGTCGGGCGCAACGGCCTGTTCTACGACCGCCAGGGGCGCGACTGGGACGCCACCATCGTGAAGCTGGTGGAGCAGCCGATCAGCATCCGACAGGCGTTCTGGGCGCCTTATAAGCGGCTGATCAAGCTGATCAATGAGCAGTTTGAGCGCTTCGCGAGCACGCGTGACAAGGCGGCGAGCGAGCGGATGAGCCAGGGGGTCACCACCCAGGCCAAAGACTTGGAGGTGCGCGCGACCACGCCCCCTCCCCCCAAAGGCTCGCCGACGCCGAGCGAGACGCCAGCCGCGCCCGCCGCAGCGGCCGCGCCTGCGGCGCCTCCTGCGCCCGCAGGCCCTGCCACGGTGGCCGCCCCCGGCGCGCAGCCTGCGGCGCCGCCGAGCGCCTTTGACATTGGCAAGTATGCGGGGATCTTCGCGGCCATCGGGCTCGCGTTGGGCTTCATCGTGAGCGCGATGACGGCGGCGGCCACTGGCT
>CAYXWB010000115.1:0-14191 GCA_964468515.1 uncultured Bradymonadales bacterium
AGCCTTACAGGCTCGGGCCGCGTCGCCTCTGGGAGCGTGAGCGCTGCGCGCTCCGCTTCAGAAGTAGAAGCGGATGTGGGCGCCAAAGCGCACGAGGTCAATGCCAGCGTTGCCGCCGCCCCAGTAGTTGTCACGCCAGTAAGAGCGACCGCTGTTGAAGAACAGCGAGGGGCGCCACTCCAGCACGATGTCAATGGGGATGAAGTTGAGCAAGAACTCCAAGCCCGCGACGAACGAGGCGCCCAAGACCCAGTCGCCGCTGCTGTTGAACGCGCCAGAGATGCCAGGGCCGACGTTCCAGGCCAGCTCGAAGTCGCCGCCGCCCGCGATCGTGGGGCGCTCGAACAGGTAGTCGAAGCCGAGCGCGATCACCTGGCCACGGTTGCCATAATAGCGCCCATCGCCATACCCATAGACGCCCACGTTGAACTGATAGGCCGCCTCGCCGCCCGTAAAGTACTTGAGCGAGAGGAGCGAGGCGAGCGTGCCGGAGCCGAGGCCGATGCCGAGGTTGCCGCCTTGACGGACAGCGGGGGCGGCCTCGGAGATGTTGGGGGCGACGGCCAGGGCGGTGAGGGCGACGCAGGACGCGACCAGCGCGTGCTTCATTCGATCGATCATAGGGCTGCCTCTTCGAGCAGGTTGGTCTAGGTGGGGGCCAGCGCGCGCCTTAATTAAAAGCGAGTTCATCTTCACTATGAGGCCCCAAACTTCAGGGGCGCGCGGTAGGGGAGACGGCTTGTATTGTGAACACGCTGGGCGCGATGGCCAGCCAGCGCGCGCATGGGATGTGTATCCTGTGAGAGTACGTGCGCGGGCTTAAGGGGTGAGGGCGGCGGCGTAGTCGGCCTCTTTGAAGCCGACTAATACTTTGCCATCGTTGAGGATCGCGAGCGGGCGCTTGATGAGCTTGCCGTCGCCCGCGAGCAGGTCCAGGCGCTCATCATCGGAGCGCGCGTCGTAGCGATCTTTGAGGTTTAAGTCGCGGTAGCTCTGGCCCGAGGTGTTGAACAGGCGCTTTAAGTCGAGGCCGCTGGCCTGCCACCACTGGGTGAGCTGCTCGCGCGTGGGGGCGGCGTCGACGATGTGGTGGGCGGTGTAGCTGATGTTGTTGGCGTCGAGCCACTTGAGCGCTTTCTTGCAAGTGCTGCAGGCGGGGTAATGGTAGATCGTGACCGTCATCGGGCGCCTCCTGGTGTGGGTTGAGGATGCGGGCTTAAGTCATGACGTGACCGCGCACCGCGCAGATACACCAAGCGTCGGGAAAATGCGACGGGCGCGCTTGCTTGTGGTGTGAGGCCAGCTATCTTCTGGGCGCGCTCGACTTCACCCTCCAACCTCCGGATCATCGCGCATGAAGATTGGCTTTGTCATGAACCCGCTGGCGCAGGTCAACATCCACGCCGACACGACCTTCGCCCTGATGGACGCCGCCCAGAAGCGCGGCCACGCGCTGTTCACCATCGATCACCTCGACGCGATGGCCTATGAGGCGGGCGCGCCGCACGCGCACATGGTGCCAGTGACGGTGCAGCGCGTGGAGGGCGATCATTTCAACGCCAGCGCGCCGAGCTACGGACCAATGACGCAGCTTGACGCGGTGTTTATGCGCACCGACCCGCCCTTTGACATCACGTATCTGCACGCGACGCATTATCTGTCCTTGCTGGAGGCGCAGGGCACGCTCGTGCTCAACCGCCCGCGCGGCCTGCAAGGCGCCAATGAGAAGCTATACACGCTGAACTTCCCGTCGCTGATGCCCACCACCATCGTGACGCGCGATCGCGACAGGATCAGGCGGTTTATGGTGGAGCAGGGCGGCCGCTGCATCGTCAAACCTGTGGATGGGCACGGCGGCTCGGGCATCTTCTTGGTGCAAGAGGGCGACCGCAACCTCAACGCGATCTTGGAGGTCGCCACTGGCGAGGGGCGCGAGCAGGTCATGTGTCAGCGCTACGTGCCTGAGGCGCGCCAGGGTGACAAGCGCATCCTGATGCTTGATGGCGAGCCGCTGGGCGCGATCCTGCGCGTGCCGCGCGAGGATGACAACCGAGGCAACATCCACGTCGGCGGCACCGTCCAGGCAGGCAGCCTCACCGCGCGCGATCGCGAGATCTGCGCGCTCGTGGGGCCGAAGCTGCGCGAGGATGGGCTGTTCTTCGTGGGCTTGGACGTGCTGGGCGACTACCTCACTGAGGTCAACGTCACCAGCCCCACGGGCATTCAGGAGATGAGCCGCCTCAATGGCGAGGATTACGCCGATCAGGTGATCGCCTGGATCGAGGCGAAGCGCGCTTGAGTCATGTCTGTGAAGCAGGTGAGCGCGCTGCGCGCTCAGCCTAGACGCGGCCCTGACGGCTAAGCCGTCAGGGCCGCGCCTGTTTCTTGGCGCTTGACGCCTGAGGTGGGTGTGTATATTATCATTATTGATAATGATAATAAGTCGAGAGACGACGCCCATAACCGACCCCCAACGCCAGCTTGAGCTGATCATCCACCCGGTGCGCATCCGGGTGTTGAGCGCGCTGTCGCGCTGCCCGCTGACGACCGCCGAGCTAGACGAGGCGATCCCAGACGTGCCGCGCTCATCGCTGTATCGCCACGTGCGCTTATTGCGCGACGAGGGGTTGATCGAGGAGACGTCGCGCGAGGCAGCGGGCGGCGCGCCCGAGCGGCGCTACAAGCTCACGGGCGCGCATGAGCTTGATCCTGCGCGGCTGGCCCAGATGTCAGGTCCGCAGCACGTCGAGGCGCTGACAGGCTATCTGATGAGCGTGCTGGCGAGGTTCTCGGCGGTGGTGGGGCAGGCGCCGCGCGTGGATAGGGTGGCCGAGCGCATGGGCTACCGCGAGGTCGGCTTCTGGGCCAGCGACGCGGAGTTCGACGCGGCGGTGGCGGGGATGAACGCGGCGCTGCTCCCGCTCTTGAGCCACGCCCCTGCGCCCGAGCGACGCGCCCGCACGCTGTCCACGATCACGTTCCCGACCCAACCTTTGGGCGAAGGCGCCACGACGTCTGCGCCTCATCCTGATCCGACAGACGACGAGGTGTGATGATGTGGCGCTCAAGGTTCAAACAGTCTGTGCGCCCTGCGGCGCTGCTGGCGCTGGCGTGCGCGGTGTCGTCGATGCTGCTCATCCCCTACCTGCTAGAGCTGCGGCCCGAGCTGCGCGAGCTGATCCAGTGGCCGATGTGGGCGTTCGCGCTGGCGCAGGGGTTTCAAGGCGGCCTGATGTGCGGGCTCTTGGCGCTGGTGGGCCTGACGCTCGGCCGCGAGCGCGGCCTGCGCGCCCCGTGGGTGGAGGCGTGGTCGCGCGGTGAGTCGGGGCCGCCCGTGCCGCGCGGGGTGTGGCGCGTGGTGGCGCTCGGTGCGGGCGTCGGCGCGCTCATCTTGGGGGTTGATCAGGCGCTTCAGCCCTGGATGCCTGATCCGATCGGCGCGACGCCGCCAAGCCCCGCGTGGTGGCGCGGCTTGCTTGCCTCCTTCTATGGCGGCATCGCGGAGGAGGTCATCACGCGCCTGTTCGTCATGACGCTGCTCGTCACGCTGTGGCATCGCTTGAGCCGGCGCGCCACCCCCTCGCCGCGCGCCTACTGGTTCGGCATCATCGCCGCAGCGCTCATCTTTGGCGTGTTGCACTTGCCGGCTGCGGCGGGCATCTGGCCCTTGACTGGTCTGGTCATCGCGCGCGTCATCACGCTCAACGCGATCGCGGGCATCACCTTCGGCTGGCTCTTCAAGCGCCACGGCCTAGAGGCCGCCATGCTGGCCCACTTCAGCGCCGACATCCTGCTGCACGTCATCCCCCAGCTGCTCGCTTGAGCATCCGTCGCGTGAGGTTGTGTGCGCACAACCTCACGCGCGGTGCATCGCAGCGCTTGATGTAGAGCGGGGATCGTCCAAGCGAGGCTGGTCTTTGCAGCTGGCGCGGCGCCTCAATCGCCGCTGCTCAAGCGCTTGGTGTCGCTGACGAAGTGGCTGCGAGAGCTACGTCAATGGATCTTGGTGAGCGCGCACAAAAAAGTGACTTGTGCGGCAGAAAAACACTTGCGGAGAGAAAAACGGGGGGGGGTAGACTGAGGGGTAAGTGCTGGAGTTCACGGTGGACTTCGGTTAAACTCACCCCATTGAGGAGGGAGCCTATGAAGACGACTCGAACGCTCATGATGGCGCTTGTCTGCGCGTGCTGCATGTGCGCCATAAGCGCGACGGCGCTGGCGCAAGATGGTTCGCCCACCAGCTGCCCTGATCCCAGTTCGTCTCCGTTCTTGGCCGACTTGCAGATCCTCGGCGGCAGTGGATCTGTGGGGTTGAGCTACCCTTACGCGAGCTACTTGTTCTATCGTGAGTCTGGTGTGCCCACGCCTCCAGATTTAGAGCTTATTGGGCCTGGGGTGCTCAGTAGTGGTAACGGTCTGTACTATCCGGATGCGAGGCTGCTCATCGATCCTCCAAGGTTTGGTAGCCTGTTGTTAAACACTGGGAAGGCGTGGATGAAGTTCGCTCATGCTAACTGGCCTGACATGCGCGTTTCGTTCTTTGATAGCTCCGGCCAATTGATCCATGGTAAGCGTTCAAGGGGTAACAAAGGAATGGTGGTGAACGGGGCTTCAAGCGGCGCTTGTTGAGGCATTTTTAGCAAACAACCCTTTGAGACCCGCATTCGACCGTGACCCCCTGAACGCTTACTGCGCTCATTGAGGGTTCAGGTCAAGTGTACTGTTGGGGGCTTCAGGATGCTGAGAATCCCTTTTATGTAGGGCAGGGACCTTGTCAGCCTGATGCTCAGCGTCTGCCTGATTATTGAGGCTGCACAGCGCCTGTTTGGGCAGCTCTCATCGCGCCGAGACGGCGCTTGGAGCGAAGCGGCTCAGCACTTTTGGGCCAGCCTGCGCGCTTGAGCGCGTTCCGCCTACGCCTAACCTCCCGCGACGTGCATCGCAGCGCTTGATTTTAAGCGGGGATCGACCAAGCTAGGCTGAGCTTTGCAGCGGGCGCGTCGGCGCATCTCAGGGGCGCGAGGCTCAGGAGAACAGGCCGCCGCGCTGCTCCTTCTGGATGGACTCGCGCAGGCTGTGATCGTGGCGCAGCACCTCAATGTAGTTGGGCGGGCCTTGCCAGTCGGGGCGCGGGGAGTCGTTGCGCGGCGCCAGCGCGCGCAGCCGAGACAGCAGCTTGTCGGCGAATCCGTCAGGCACGTGCTCCAATTGATGGATGCTGTCGCGCGCGTCGAGCAGTCGATCGACGGCGGCGCGGCTGATGTGGCCGCGCCGGGCTAAGTCTTGAAAGGAGTTTCCTAGCTGCACCACATCATACGATGCGCTGCGCACCATATCTGCGGCGATCTGCATGAGGTCCGAGGCGTCGAGGACCTGATCCGCGAACAGCGTGAGGCTCGCTTGGAAGTAGTTGATGATGGGCACGACGCGCGGCCCAAAGACCATAAAGCGCCCTGGCGGTGACTTGCGATCGAGGTGAATGAAGATGCGCTGCACGTTGCCGTGGCGCTCAATGGCGTCGGCGCGCGCCATGATGGCCTCGGCGGTGTCGTGGTAGACGCGCGCTGCGGTGAGGATCGCCTCAAGCTGCGTGAGGTCGATGAGGCCCGTGGCCAGATCGCCATAGAGCGAGTAGATGAAGGCGTCCTGCTCGGCGTCATCGCCAAACAGCGACTCCGGGGCGTTGGGCGCATCGGCGCGCACGCGCAGCAGCGCGTCGAGCTTGTAGCCGACCTGTCCGCGCAGCGCGCGCCACTTGCCGCGCACCAGCAGGCCCAGCTGATCCTTTAAGATGAACGCGTCGGGCTTGATCCCATCAAGGGCGAACTTCTGCTCAAGCTTCTTGCGCATTTGGGTCGGCGAGCCGGAGATGAAGGTGAGCAAGACGCGCCCGTCGGGGTGAGGGCGGCTGACCTGACGCAGCAGCGCGTCGGCCCCTGGCACGTTGAGGCGCTCTTCGGGGCGCAACAGCGCGGTGCGGATCAGATCGCGCACGGAGTCAAACTCCGTGCGCAGGTAGGTCTTGTCGAGGTCCCAGCGAAAGATGTGTCGCACGGGCAGCTCGGCGCGCGGCGTGGTGGTGCTGTCTTGGGGCGCATCATCAGTCACGCGAGGCTTCTCCGGGGGGGCTTGGCGTCATGGCGCGTCGAGGGCCTGCGCCAGCAGCTGGGGCAGCTCCGCGCGCGTGTTCTTGATGGCGAGGCTGATGGCGTTGCGCAAGGCGCGCGACTGCGCCCGAGGGTCGGCCAAGATCACCGTATGCGACAAGCCCAGCAGCGGCGCGCCGCCGTACTCGTCGAGGTCAATCAGCCGCTTCAGCTTTTTAATCCCTCCCGACAGCAACCTCAAGCCCTGTCGGTACAAGAACCGCTCGGCATACGCATCACGCGCGATCTCAAAGGCCGCCTCACCGAACCCCTCCATCACCTTGATGCTCACATCACCGACATAACCATCACACACGATGACGTCTGCCTCGCCAGCGGTGAGGTCGTGGCCCTCAACACAGCCGATGTAGTTGATGCCCGTGAGCGCCTGCAAGCGGGTGTGCGCCTGCACCACATGGCGCGGCCCCACGGTGGGCTCGCGCGACGACGACAGCAGCGCGACGCGCGGCTGAGGATTGCCGCTCACCAGCCGCGCGTACGCTGCGCCCATGCGCGCGTAGGCGACCAGATCGTCGGGCGTGGCATACAGCGACGCGCCGACATCGAGCAAGAGCCCGAGCGGGTGCTCGCCATTGTCAGCGCGCGGCTTGCGGATGGGATAGACGGTCGCGAGCGGCGCGCGCGTGATGCCCGGGATGAGCGCGAGGCAAGCGCGCGCGGCGATCACGGTCGCCCCTGGATTACCCGCCGAGAGCACCGCATCGGCCAAGCCTTCGCCCACCAGCTCACACGCCCGCTGGATCGACGACACCCCATCGCCAGCCGCGATCTGTGCCGCCGACTCGCCCATGCCCACCACGCGCGGCGCGTGCGCGATGTTAATACGCTCGGGGTTGTGACTGCGCGCGTTGAGCCCGCGCGTGAGCAAGCGCTCATCGCCCACCAGCGTGAAGGTGACAGGCTGCGTGGTGACAGGGGCGGCGCTGGCCTGTGCGACGGCGTCAAGCGCGGCGTCTGGGCCGTGATAGCCCCCCATCGCGTCGATCGCTAAGGTGATGGGTGCGCGCGTGGTCTGCTCAGTCATGGGCGCCTCCTTCAGGCACGGTGCGTCAAGGCGCTCAGCCTAGCCCATCATCGTTGCGCGTTCAAAGCCCCAAGCTCGCCATCGCCACCACCGTGTGGCTCAACGCTCAATCCCGCGCTTGGGGCTCGTCCAACAGGATGAAGTGCTCGATCAGGCGCACCATCAGCTCGCGCTGATCGGGCAGGCTCTCGGCGACGAGCAGGGCCAGCGCGACCAGCGCGTTGTCATTGATGAGCTGCTCCACGGGGCGCGCGAGCAGGTGCTGGTTTAACCTCAAGTACCACAAGAATAAGAAGCTGCCCGTGCGCTTGTTGCCGTCGGCCAGCGGGTGGTTCTTGATGACAAAATAGAGCAAATGCGCGGCTCTGCTGGCCACGTTGGGATAAAAAAGCGCGTCGCCAAAGCCCTGCTCGATCGTCGCGATGCTCGACGCCAGCCCATCCCCGCGAAGCTGTCCAAACAGCGCCGTCGCCTCGCCCTTTGACATCAGCTCCGCTTTGAGCTGCGCAATGGCCGCCAAGACCTCCTCCAAGGTCAGCGCGCGCATGTTGTGCTGGGTGGTCGTCTGCGTGGTGAGGCTCTGCTCGTCGTAGCCTTGCAGCAGGCTCCAGCTGCGGGCGTAGTCGCTGATGACCTGCACCACCGCTTGGCCCTCGCCAGTCACGAGCTGCTGATTCGACAGCGTGCGCGACAGCAGGTTGACCGCTTGCTCAAGCTCGACGCCGCGCTCCTGCAAGCGCCGCTCGTTGAGGGTGTAGCCTCGCACCAAGTGCTGCTTGAGCACGCCAGTGGCCCAGATGCGGAACTGCGTGCCGCGTGGTGACTTGACGCGGTAGCCCACTGAGATGATGACGTCGAGGTTGTAATGTTCAATCTCGCGACGCACCTCGCGCTTACCCTCTTGGCGAACTATCCGGAGCTTCCGGATAGTTGCCTCTCGCTCCAGCTCGCCTTCAGTGAAGACGTTGCCGATGTGCTCGTTGATCGTGCGTACGTCCTTCTCAAACAGCTCTGCCATCTGGGCTTGGGTGAGCCAGACCGTATCTTGCTCAAGTGAGATGTTGAGCTGGAGCTGGCCGTCGCTGGACTGGTACAGGATCACGTTGGGATCGCTCATGAACAGACTCCTGAGTGGGGGTGTTGCGTGCATGGCGCGGCGAGCATTTATCACGCTAACCCCTTGTCAACGCTCGCCGATCACAGCCGCGACCCTAACTCGCCGCAGCGGGCGAGGCGAGCGAAATGAGGGGGCGCGGATGGCGGCGCGCGCGTGGACAGGAGCGGTGGGGGTGTGGCATTGATGGGGCCGCGTCAGGAGGCGCTGGGTCATGAAAGACAAGCATGTTCGCATCCGCATTGAGCAGTGTCTGGCGCTGGCGAAGGCGTCCAACTGTCCGCGCCGAAAGTTTGGCGCGCTGCTGCTCGACCCCAGCCGCAACGTGATCCTCATGGACGGTTATAATGGTGGTCCGCGCGGTGGTGGTGAGCTGTGCGGTGGTGAGGTGTGTTTGCGCGACACGCAGGGCGTGCGCTCAGGCACGCGCATGGAGATCGGCTGTCATCACGCTGAGATGAACGTGATCTGCAACTGCGCGGCGGCGGGCGTCGCCACGCGCGGGGCGTGGCTCGTGGTCACAGGGGAGCCGTGCATGATGTGCGCGAAGCTCATCCATCACGCCGGGATCGCGCGCGTGCTGATCGTCGGGGGCGGCTATGCTGGTGAGAACGGCGTGGCATACTTGGCGCAGCACGGCGTCGAGGTGCAGCTCGTCGAGGGGCCGCAAGACCCGCGCCTGTCCGCGCTCGCTTGAGCGAGGTCTCATTCGGGCGATGCGGCGCATCACATCAGGCTGAGCGCGTGGGCGTCGACGCGCGATGATGGCGCTGTTAAGATGACGCGATCATTTTGAAAGGCAGGGCTCTTGCTCCTCCCATACCATCTTCACTTATCCCATCCGTGGGGGCTTTATGCGTCGTGCGTCTTTGAGCTTCATCATAATCGTGAGCCTGAGCGCCCTGTCGGGCTGCTTTGGCTCGCGCAACCTCGATTTGGGGCAGCGCCAAGACAGCTGCGGTGCGCAGGGGCCTTGCGCGTCAGGTATGAGCTGTGAGGCGGGCGTCTGCGTGATGCCGACCATACCTGATGATGATCTCGGCGAGGGGCCGAGATCGGGGCCGCGCGTGGTGCAGCTGGCTGTGGGCGAGGCGCACACTTGCGCGCTGCTCGATCATGGCCGCGTGCAGTGCTGGGGAGGGAATGAGCATGGGCAGCTCGGCGATGGCACGCGCTTTGACCGCGACCAGCCCGTGGATGTGATCGGCTTAGAGGATGTGGTCGCGATCAGCTCAGGTTTTAACCTCACTAAGACCTTCGCGCTTCATCGTGATGGCACGGTGTCGGTCTGGGGCAGGCCTAACAGTTACAGCGGCGATCCTTCGCCTGCGCGGATCGCGGGCCTCTCCAATGTGAAGTCGCTCATGTGGGGCGGTGATACGACGTGTGTGTTGCATCGTGACGGCGCGCTCTCGTGCGCGACCAGCGATCGCTTAGAGGATGGGTCATATACCACGCGCTGGGAGCGGCAGGCGTTGACAGACGTCGTGCAGCTGGTGTCAAGCGCGCTCGGCCACATCTGCGCGCTGCGCGCGCGAGGCGAGGTGTGGTGTTGGGGCTCGCACCTCTTGGCCTTTGAGTACGATGAGGCGCTTGGCCATGTGGTTCAAAATGTGGGGCAGCTGCCCGCGCCTGAGCGCGTCGCGCTCGATGAGCCCGCGACATCGATCACGTTAGGGGCCGTCCATGCTTGCGCGAAGCTTGAGAGCGGACGCGCGGTGTGCTGGGGCGCAGATGCAGGGGGGCAGTTCGACCTCCCGTTTTCGCCTAACAGCCCTTATGAGCGCTTGGACCCGCGCGAGGTCCCGCAGCTTGGCGAGGTGAGCGAGGTGTTCGCGGGACGTCATGCGAGCTGCGGGCTTCGGCCAGGGCAGGGGCTGCGTTGCGTGGGGATGCCCTATGTGGAGCCGCTGGTGACGCCTGAGCAGCGCGTGCGTGTCGTGGACATGCCGCAGCTCGCGGATGCAGTGGAGGTCGTGATGGGCGCCAACCACGCCTGCGCGCGCACGCGCAGCGGGCGCGTCTGGTGCTGGGGCGACAACACCCAAGGTCAGATCGGCGATGGGCGCAGCGCCGTGTATCCTGAGCCTGCGCTGGTCCAGGGGTTACGCGGTGTCACTGAGCTGGCCACCGGCCCTCAGCACACCTGCGCGCGCGCGGCCAGCGGCGAGGTGTCGTGCTGGGGCGCCAACGAGCTTGCGCTGTTCGACGCGCCGCAGACGCGCCTGGCGACGCTTCCTGTCGTGGTCCCCGACGCGTCAGGTTGGACGCAGCTTGTGACAGGGCGTGGCTACCTGTGCGGTCTGGCGCAGGGTGGCGAGGTGCGCTGTCGCAGCCTTGAGCTTGGCTCGGGGAACAGCTCTAACGTTGTGGTCGCCGCTGCGCAGGCCGTTGAGGGCGTCGCGCCTGCTCGCGCGCTGTCGGGTGGCGAGCGCCACCTGTGCGCGCTGCACCTGGATGGCGGCGTGACTTGTTGGGGCGATAACACGTGGGGTCAGCTGGTGGGCGTCGAGGACCGGGGGCCCGATGCCAGCCGACCGCAGCGCGTGCCGATGATTGATGATGCGACGCAGCTCGTGACAGGGCGCGATTATAACTGCGCGCTGAGCCAGCGCGGTGAGGTGTGGTGCTGGGGTGCGATTCATCCCCGGACCTCGCGTGTGAGCCGACCTGTGCTACCCAGCCGGGTTGAGGGGTTAGCTGACGTGGTCGAGCTTGTGGCAGCCCGTGATTATCGGTGCGCGCGTCGGGCTGCTGGCGAGGTCCACTGCTGGACAGACAATGACTATGTGCACGCGTCGATGCCAAATCAGCAGGCCGGCCTGCTGATCACACCGCCGCGCATGGCGCTGACACATGAGGCGGTGGCGCTGATGTCAGGGGCTAAGCACACCTGCGCGCAGGGGCCCGCAGGGGAGGTGACGTGCTGGGGCAGCACCGCCTCGGGCCAGCTCGGCGCGCCCGAGCTGTTGGGCGCGCGCGACGCGGTGGAGGCGCCAGTGGCCGTCTCTCATCCTGCTGAGGTGAGCCTGAGCAGCGCTCATGAGCATGTGTGTGAGATCGTGGAGGGTGGCCAGGTGCGCTGCTGGGGCCAGGGCAAGCACGGACAGCTTGGGCGCGCCGATGTGCCTGACGCGCTTACGCCCAAGCTCGTGCGCGGCGCTTGGGGGCGCGACTGAGGTTGGGGCTCAAGGGGCGAGCGCACCACGCAGCGCTGCGCGCGCCGAGCACGTCGAGCCCACGCCCGCCTCGCGCTCATGAGTTCGCACCTTGATGCGAACGGGCCATGCTCCAAAATGCCCGAGCTGGTCAAGTCGCGAGGTTGAGCTGCTTCGCTGGCATGAAGGTGGTTTGAGCAGATCCGAAGGTCGTCCATGCGCTCCCTACGCCACAACTCAGCGCTTAAGGGGATGGTGAGCGCGATAGGTCTCCTCGTCGTGCTCTTGGTGCCTTCGCGAGCGCGCGCGTTCAAGCTGGGGCTTGGCCCCCTCAGCGGCCAGGCTGTCCTGCTTGGGCCGCTGATCGGGTTTGTCCCCTACCATCACAAGTTCGCTAGCCCGAGCTTGTTGCTCGGCGCTGAGCTCAGCTTCGTGAACTATTCAATAGATGGGTTGGAGCTGCTGCCAGCAGGGTATGATCCGAAGGCGGTCGGGGTTTATGTGGACGGCCTCTGGGATCAAAGCGCTGATGCGACGCGCTTGAGCATCGGGCCCGAGGTGGCGTGGACCTTTGTGGGTGTGGACCTTGGCTATATGATGCAGCGACGAGGTGGCGAGGTCGCCCATGGCGCCAGCGCGCGCCTCTTCTTCTCGTTGGTGGTGCCTTGCGTGTATGTGCGCGGTGCGATGCTCTTCACGGGTGAGCGCGACGCGTTCATGGAGCTTGGTGTGCTGCTTAAGCTGCCGTTCTTGTTATGACATGTCACCAGCAAAGGCCTGGTCTAAGGTGCGGGCGTGTTTGTCTCTGCGTCTGCCGCTGAGCTGCGCACGCGCTCGCCGGGCTTGAGCCCGTCCAAGACCTCGACGTGGGAGAGGTTCGTGCGGCCCAGCGTGACGGGGCGCTCTGTGCCATCGCTCATGCGCACCGCCCAGGTGTTGTCATCGCGGCGCGTGGCCGCGCCGATGGGCAGCAAGGTGGCCTCTTCGGCCAAGGTGGAGCGCAGCACCACGCGCGCGGAGTTGCCAGGGCGAAGCTGCGGCGGCGCCTCGTCAAGCTCCACCGTGATGAGCACCTCCTTGAGGTTGCCCGCGCTGGTCTCCGTGCCCAAGCGCTCGTTGCGCGTGGTGGCGAAGGCGTCTTTTTTGATGACCTTGCCGCTGATGGGCTGGTCGGGCAGGATCAGCGGCGCGATGGTGGCCTCGTCGCCCTCGCTGATGAGCGCGGCGTCGCGCTGGCGCAGGTGCAAGTGCGCGTGATAGCGGCTCAGGTCGGGGATCTCTAAGACCTTGTCGCCGCCACGCGCGACCACGCCGGGCGCGACCTTCGTGCGCTGCCAGTTGATGCGCGTGTAGGGGGCGTAGAGCACGCCGTCGACTGGGGCGCGCAGCTCCACCTGCTCCAGGCCTTGCTGCTTGTTGTTGACCTTGCGCTCGGCGGCCTCGACCTTGATGTCCTCGACCTTGAGGGCTGCGGCGCGCTTCTGCTCAAAGGTGCGCAGGGCTTTTTGGGCAAGCTCCAGCTCCAGGCGCGCCTTGTCGACGTCGAGCTGGGCCTTCTCAAGCTCCAGCTTGCTGATGAGGTTCACGCCCTCGACCACTTGCAGCTGCGCGCGCTCCAGCGCCAGCTCCTCGCGTTGCACTTGCAGCGCCAGATCGATGCGCTCCTTGTCGAGCTGCTGCGCCACCTTCATGCGCTCGGCGCGCGCGATCTCTAGGCGCTCCAGATCATCGCGCAGATCAAGCTCGATGGACTCGCGCACGAAGGTCAGCACCACGTCGCCTTGTTTGACCTCGGCGCCATCGGGCAGCACGCTGTCGACGGTGAGCTGGTAGGTGTCCACGAGGCTTGGGACGTGCAGATCGACGCGCTTGGCGGCCACCAGCTCGCCATAATAGGTGCCCTCAAAGCGCAGCGGCCCGCGCGTGACCTCGGCGGTGGGGGTGTCATCGACGCTGTCGCCTGTCTCACAGGCGATGAGCGCGCAGAGCGAGGCGATGGCGATGAGGCGCATGGTGTGTGGGGGAGCGGTGGTCACCATAATCACTCCCCTCGCAGCGCGTCGATGGGGTCGATGTGTGCGGCGCGCAGCGCGGGCATCAGCCCGAACGTCACGCCCGTGAGCAGCGAGATGCCAAACGCCAGCGCCGTGGACTCCCACGCGAACGCCGCCGGGATGCCAATGGCGCGGCTGACGCCGAAGCTCGCCAACAGCCCCAGCGTCACGCCCAGCATGCCGCCTAAGACGCAGATGCTGATGGCCTCGATCAAGAACTGATCGCGGATGTCGCGCCGCGTCGCGCCGATGGCGCGTCGCAGCCCGATCTCGCTGACGCGCTCCATGATGTTCGCCAGCATGATGTTCATCACGCCGATGCCGCCCACCAACAGCGAGATGGCGGCGATGGCGATGAGCACCGCGTTGAAGATGGCCTGGGTGGCCTGCTTCTGGCGCAGGATCTCCTCAGGGGCGGTGATGTCGAAGTCGCGCACGCCGCCGTGCAGCGCGAGCAGCGCGCCGTCGAGGCGCTGCTTCATGGGGAGCGTCTGGGCGGTGGAGGCGACCTCGACGGAGATCATCTCCAGCTCGTGATGCAGCGCGGGCGGGCTGAGTTCTTGGCTCATCGCCTCATAGGGGATGAGCACGGCGCTGGCGTAGCGCTGCGCGTCGAACGCGTCACCCGCGCTGCCTGCGCTGGCTGAGCTGCCTGCGCGCTCAGCGCCGCTCGC
>CAYXWB010000116.1:0-13639 GCA_964468515.1 uncultured Bradymonadales bacterium
ACGCCGAACGCGTGCAGGATGGAGACGAGCAGATCGTTGTGGGGCTTGTCGTTGTAGCGCACGTAGCGACCGGTCTTGAAGTGGCCGCCCATGGAGCCAGCCATCAAGAAGGGCATGTCGCGGTGGCTGTGGGTGTTGCCGCGCGCGATCTCGGAGCACCAGACGATGAGGGTGTTGTCGAGCATGGAGGAGCCGTCGGCCTCCATGATGGTGCTCATGCGGGTCATGAGGTAGCCGATCTGCTCAGCGTGCCAGACGTCGCGGCGGATCCACTGCGCCATGGCGTCGGTGTTGCTGGGGCCAGCGTGAGACAGGGCGTGGCCATCACCGAGGCTGTCGACCCAGGGGAAGCGGATGTGGTTCTTGGCGTTGGAGAACTGGATGGTGGCGACGCGGGTGAGGTCGCAGGCCATGGCCACGATGAGCAGGTCGGCGTGAGCCTGCGCGATCTGGGGCATGGTCATCTCATTGTCGGGCTCGATCTGCTCGGGGGAGTTGGGCTTAAAGCAGCCCTCGCTGCCGCGCGCGCCGCTCTGCAACCTGCGCTCCAGGTCGCGAATCAGAGTGAGGTGCTGATCGAGGCGCTGGCGGTCTTCGGCGCCCGCGCGACGCATGACGGCGCCGAACTGGTCCATGACGCTGTCGAGCACGCTGGCGCGGCGCTCGCGCAGCTGACGCACGGCGGCGTCATCGGTCATGAAGTCGGAGAACAGGCGCTGATAGACCTCAAAGGGGTCATTGAGCGGCGGCAGGGGCTGGCCGGGGCCAGCATAAGCGAGGCGGCTGCGGACCTCGCTGCCAGCGTGGGTGTCAGCGCGCACGCCAAGCTCCAGCGAGCCAAAGGGGGTGTCGTGGCCGATCTTCTGGGCGAGGTATTGATCGAGCGAGATACCATCGCCCCAGCCCGCGCGCGAGCCATCGCCGCCGATGAAGGTGCCCTCTTGCAGGGGGCGCCCGGTCAACAGGCCGCCCATGCCGGTCTGGTGCGGCTCGCCGGGGCCGACGCTGGAGCAGGACAGGTGGACGCCGTGAAACAGCGTGAGCTTGTCACGAAACGCGGCCAGCGGCTGATGCACAGCCTGAAGCTGAAAGTCTTCTTCGCGGCCGACGGCCGGGGGGAACCAAGCCTCCGAGATCACGCCGTTGGGGTGGGTGATGAAGATGAAGCGCTTGGGGATCTTGGGGCCATCACCGCTGGCTTGGCCGAAGGCCTCGCTTCCGGGCAGGCCCATGCCTAAGAAGGGCAAGCTGACGGCGACGCCGCCAAGCCCGCGCAAGAACGTGCGGCGCGTGAGTCGACGTTGAGTCATGGGTTCACCTCGGCTTGAGCCTTCTTGCGATAGCGGAAGGAGTCAGACAGCGCCATCCCCTCGAACAGCGCGCGCCAAGCCCAGCCCGAGTCGCGCCAGCGCGACACGATGGCGTCGAGGCTTGGCTTATCGGACGCGTCATGAGGGCGCCCCATGGCGAGCTGGAACCACTGGCGCGCCAGGCACTGCTGCACCGCCTCACCGCCTGCTAGGCGCTCGGCCAAGCCGACGCCGCCGATGAAGTCGCCATCGGCGCTGGGGTCACCTGAGCCTTGGAGCGAGCCGGTGGCATCCACGGGCAGGTTGTGCTCACGCACGCGATAGCGACCGACGCCGTCGTAGTTCTCGAAGCCAAAGCCGATGGGGTCGATCAGCGCGTGACAGCCCGCGCACTGATCATCGGCGGTGTGCTGGGCGAAGATCTCGCGGGTGGTGGCGTTGGGGTCGGGATCAGGCGGCGCGATCTCGACGTCATTGGGCGGCGGCGGGATGACCTGACACAACACGCGCTCGCGCACGAAGATGCCACGGAAGATGGGCGAGCCTTGGTTGGGGTTGGCGAGCAGCGCCATGAGGCCAGGCTGCGTGAGCAGGCCAGCGCGCTCGCCAGCGGGGGCGTCGTGACGGAACACGCCACCCGTCTCAGCGGGCACCTCCACGCCGTAGATGGGCGCGAGCGCGGGGGTGAGGAAGATCGCGGGGCTGGTCATCAGCGCGTCGAAGGTGCCGGCGTCCCAGTAGGCATAATCAATGAAGGCCTCCAAGCTGACGCGCCAGTCGCCGTTCAGATCGCGCGTGTACTCGGGATAATACTGGGTGCTCTTGACGAGCGAGTCGATGGTGTCGGTGTGGAGCCACTGGCGATGGAACTGCTGCACCATGCGACGCGCGCGCGCGTCATCGAGCATGCGGGCCACCTGGGCCTGGAGCTGCGCGGGGGTGTTCAGCTCACCAGAAGCCGCCGCCTCAAGCAGCGCGTCATCGGGCATCGAGGCCCACAAGAAGTAGCTCAAGCGCGAGGCCATCTCATAGGGGCCGATCAGCTCAAAGTCTTGGTCATTCATCCCGCCATCTTGGGGCGGCTCGCTCATGGCGCTCGTCTCGGTCAGCTCCAAGCGATAGAGCAGCTGCGGCGACTGGAGCACGGCCTCTATGACGTGGGCCATGGCGCCGTCAAAGCCGTGCTCAGGCAGGGCTTTGGCGAACAAGCTGAGGTTATGCTGCAGCTCCTCATCGGTGATGGGGCGACGAAACGCGCGCGGCAAGAACGCGCGCAGCGTCTGCTCCGCGCAAGCGGCTTCTTGACCCATGGGCTCGCATGGGATCAAGCGCGCGCGCGCGCCCGCGTCAGCCAACACTTGCGCAGAGACGGCCTCAGCGGACTCGCCGTAGCGGCTGAGCAAGAGGGGGTTGACGCTGTGCGCCCAGGCGTTGTTCTCAAAGCCGTTGGAGAGGTTCTCTGTGGGGAACGCCTGGGCTTGGGCCACGGTCACACCGAACAGATCGCTCAAGGTGTTGTCGTACTCATAGCGCGTCAGCAAGCGCATCGGTGAGAGGCCAGCCATGGGACCACGCGGGGGCTCAGGTGTGACCACGGGCGGCACATCAGGGGGGGTAGGGCTTGGCGGCTCAGACGGGCTGTTCACCTGAACGGCGCCGACTTGGCAAGCGCTCAACAGCAGCGCGCCCCACAGGGGGAGCGACGCGCGGAGCATGCGTTGGCCTGTGAACATGGCATCTCATCAAAGCTTGAGGGGGTTAAGCGCGCACAACACGCAGCACATCAACGCACCCCATAGTATGGATGCAACGATCGCATCGCAAGGCTCAGCGCTAAGTTTAGCGTTTTGCGCGCGGGCAGAGCGCGCGCTCGCCCGCCGCGCAGCGGCGCGCGAGCAGCGCGTCTGCGGCTTGTGGATCGGCGGCCACGCCGACGCCGCCGCGAAGCGCGTTGGCTTGGGCTAAACAGGCGAGCGGCTGGCCGGCCGCGCAGGCGGCCTGATCGATGGCGTAGGCGCCTGGGAGGTCTTGGGGGCCGCCTGCACCAGCGCGCATCATGCGGGCCAGCTCGACGCAGCCTGGCCCCAAGCGCGGCGCCTGACAGTCGCGCTGATATAGGGCGCGCGCTGCGCTCAGGTCACGCGCCACGCCGCGCCCCTGCTCAAGCCTGCGCGCCTGGGCCACGCAGGCGCCTGTGGCGCCGAGCTCGCAGCCGCGCGTGTAGAGGCTGAGGGCTTGGGCTTGGTCGTCCCCTGTGGCGAGCGCGTCGCCGGCCATCTCACAGGCGTTGGCGTCGCCCATCGCGCAGCCGCGCTCGCCAGCGCTGCGCGCCTGGGCCACATCCGCACCGCCGCCCTCCCCGGTCATCAACATGGAGGCGCGCGCGCCGCACGAGGGTGCGTAGCCGCGCTCACAGCTTGAGGTCAGCAGCTCGCGCGCTTTGATCTGGCCCGCGGCGCTCTTGTCGGTGTGACGCAGCACCAGCGCGAGGCCATGACAGCCCGGCAGGTGCGCGCGCTCGCACGCGAGCTTGTACATCGCGCCAGCGCGCGGGATGTCGCGCGCCAGCTCACGCCCCAAGAACAGCTGGCCGCCCAAGCGCACGCACGCCTCATCATCGCCACCCTCACAGCGAGCTTGGCCCGCGTCTGGAGGCGCCTGCGACGCGGGCGTCTGCGCCGCGTCGGTGGCGACCACTGCCCGCTCAGGCGCTTGTTTGGCGGTCGTGTCAGGTGCGCGTGAGGAGGTCGTCTGCGGCGCGCCGTGTGTGGCGCGCTCACAAGCGAGCGCGCCACAACCAACGAGCAACAGCATAAGGCGCGTGAGCATGAGGTGTGTTGAGGACATGCGGCGATCCACGGATTAAGCATGAGCGCCCATCACGGCGCCTGAGGCCAATGTGAGCGATCGCCCAATGAAGTCAAGGCCCGAGCCTTCACGCGGGGCGGCCGTTTGGCTCACGCAGCGTGGCCTCGCGCGGCATGGTGATGGTGAAGGTCGCGCCCTGGCCTGGCGCGGCGCTGACCTCGAGCTGGCCCTGATGTGCGCGCACGATAGCGCGCGTCATCGCCAAGCCCAGCCCCGTGCCACGATCATCGGCGCGGCGCGTGAAGAACCTGTCAAAGATGCGTGGCAGGTCCTCGGCCACGATGCCAGGGCCATCATCGCGCACGACAAAGCGCGCCTGTGTCTTATCTGCCTCAAGCGTGATCCAGACGTGGCCGCCGCCCATGAGGGCCAAGGAGGCGGCGTTGTCGATGAGGTTGCGCAGGGCGTCCTCTAAGCTCAGGCGCGCGGCTTGCATGGGCAGCAGCTCGGGGGCCTCACCCTCAAAGCGCACCTGCGCGTAGCGCTCATCTTGGGCGATGGTCTCGGCTTGGCGCTGGGCCTCGATCGCCTCCAGCAAGGTGTTGAACACGCGGGCCAAGTCGCCCACCCCGTCGTGACCTGGCACATCCACGGGGCGCGTGGAGAGAGACGCTGAGGAGGCGCGCGCGCGCACCTGCTTGCGCAGGTGATTGAGCGGCTTGACCAAGCGCCAGCCTGACCACGTTGAGACAGGCCGATCATCACCAGCGGGGCCACCACCACCGCGCAGCGCACGACCAGCGCGGTCGCGCGTAGGCGCACGCTGGCGCGGGCTATCGCGTGAGCGCCTTAAGCGTAAGAGGCGCTCCAGCGATAGCCCGCGCCGATGGCCCTCTCAGTGGCGGATGAACGCGGCCAAGCCATCACAGCCGTCGCAGGCCACGTCGACCACGAAGCCCTCGTCTTCTAGCCCCATCGCGAGCACGTCGAGCAGCTCAGCGTCGTCGTCGATGAGCAGGATCCGCGCAGCTTCGGCCATGATCACCCTCCGTGAGCGCGACTGATGCGCCACGATCCCTGTATCGGATCGTGGCGAGGTCGCAAGGAGGGGCGTGTCAGCGGTTGACGAGCCGGACGGTCTTCACGAGCTCATCACCGAGCTGACGTGAGGCCTCACGACATGTCTGGTTATCGTGCTCATCCCACAGAAATGAGATCATCACGAGCTGGCGGGAGCCGTCGGTGAGCCTCGGCGCGAAGCTGTATTTGATCGAGCTGCCGACCGTCCTAGAGGTCGCGACCGAGTAGGGGAGCTGCTGGCCGCCGACGTCGATCGGGTCGTAGAGCGTGATGGTGTTGTTCTCCTTCAAGGTGAAGTGATCATCAATGACATTATCAGGCAGGCCGTTCGCATATTGGACCGCCAGCTTGAGCAAGACGTCCTTCCCCTCGACATTGACCGTGCGCTCCCAGCGGTAGGAGGCCGTGCTGGCGGAGGAGGACGAGTCGACGAGCTCGAAGCCCTCAACTTTGGCAAAGTCAAGGGACACAAACTCATGCGCCTCGGCGCCATTCCAGCGCTCATTGGAGAGGGTTGAGCTGCACGCGTTAAGCGCGGCCGGGGGCGACGTATGATTTGGGGAGGGATTGTCCCCATCTTCCCCTCGATCACACCCTAACATCAGACACAGAGCCGTGATGGGGACAAGACGCAGCGCGACATCATAAGCTCGCATGATCAGCTCCTCGCTTAACTCCAGGCGCCATGACCTAGCTCACCCTGTGAGCCAGTGTGGTGAGACAACTTGAGCGCCCAAGACAGGCACAACCCACCGCCAACATCATGACGCTCACATCATGACCATCAAAGCGCCGTTTCACAAGGCGCTTTGACCCTTCAGCGCAGCGCCACGATCGCCTCAACCTCGACGGGGCTGTTGAGCGGCAGCACGGCCACGCCCACGGCGCTGCGCGCGTGTCGGCCCGGCTCACCGAACACCTCAGCGACGAGCTGGGAGGCGCTGTTGGCGACCAGATGTTGTGAGATAAAGTCAGGGGCGCTCGCCACGAACACGGTGAGCTTGATGATCCGCTCCACGCGCGACAGCTCACCGACGGCTGCCTTGAGCTGGGCGATCACGTTGATGGCGCACTGGCGCGCGCACGCCTGCGCCTGCTCCAAGCTCAGCGGCGCGCCCACAATCCCGCGCTCGATCAGCGCTCCATCGGGGCCGACCGCGATCTGCCCTGCGGTATAGAGCGTCTGGCCATGGATCATGTAAGGCAAGTAAGCGGCCGCAGGTGCGGGCGCTTGCGGCAGGATGATGCCCAGCGCGTCGAGGCGCTGCTCTGGGGTCTGGGGCGCGTCCATCATCGGCTCCTGTGAGAGAGGGGCGCGGGCGACACATCACGCGTTCGCCGCCCCTCCTCGATAACAAATGGCGCGCGCCAAAGGAACCTCATAAGCCCCTCTCACCACCCCTCGCCGCTTTGAGCGCGCGCCTCGCGGTGCGAGGCCCACGCCGTCAGCGTCATCAGCCAGCACACCAAGCCCACCATCGCCAACAGCGCGCCAGCGCCTTGGCCCCACCACACCGCCCCATAGAGCGCGGCCATCCCCACGACGATCTGCGTCGCGGCCCAGCAGAAGATCCCCATCGGCGTCCAGTTCTTGTCGTCTCGCATGTGATGCCTCCTCGTCACGCGGCGCTCATTTGGCGCTGCTTGGTTCATGAGGTTCATCATGCGCGATCTCACCCCCTCTCGCTCATCGCGATACGATCTAAACTCGCAACAAGGATCGTATCACGATCGACGAAAGAGCGAGCGCAGCGCGACGCGTGGCATGGCCGCGTCGGCGCGCTGCTGGATGAGCGCCAAACGCCCCTCGACGGGGCCAAGCTCCCAGCAGTCTTCTGCGGGCAGCTCCTCCAGCGGCTCAAAGTCATCATCGTTGAGCGGGCAGATGTCGCGAAACTCCATCAGCTCGCCATCGTCCTCATCATCGAGCGTGTCAAGCCAGCGCAGCGGCAAGCCCTGCGTGCGGCACACATAGGGGCGGCTGTCATAGACGCGACACGCCAGCGTCTGCGGATCGAGCATGGCGCACGCGCCGGGCGGGTGAGGCTCACCCTCACGCAGCAGCGCCCAGGCCTCACGCGCGATGCGCGCGGCCTCGACGGCGAACACGGTGAGGTCGTCGACGCAACACTGCGCGCAGCCTAAGCGACACTGCAAGCGCTCGTGATGCAGCGCGCTCAAGCGCGCGCTGTCACGCTCGACCTCAGCGTGGAGCTGCTCCAGCGCATCTTGGCTCATGGCGCATCGACCGGCGCTGTCTCACTGGGCTGCGCGCCCTCGGGCGCGCGCGGCGCGGCGGCCTCAGCGCCCGCCAGCAGATCGATCACGCGCCCATCGGCCAGGGCCACTTGGAGCGTCTTAAAGCGCCAGGTCTTGGCGTCGCTCTCAACCGCCTCAAGGATCAGCTCGCCTGAGCCACGCGCGCCCTTGAGCGGCACGCGCATGCTGGCGATCTTCTGCTCCTGCGCGTTGGACTTGATGCTGCTTGAGGGCAGCCCATCCGGCGCGACCTCCTCGCCTATGGCCTCGCGCACGCGCGGGTCAGCGGTGACGCGGGTGAGCGCCTGCGTGTAAAACGGCGAGATGGTCTCCACGGCGGTCTTGCCGACAAAGTAGGTCGCGCCGCCGAGCCCTGCGCATACCAAGCAGCCGCCGCCGCCGATCACGGCGAACGCCACGAGCACGATCATCAGCGTGCGATTGTTCTTCTTAGGACCTGTCACCTCAGCAGCCATCTCACCTCCCAAAGCCCAAACCGCACGCGTCGTGACGCTGCGCACGCCATCTTAGCGCCAGCGACCTGCGCTGGCGAGCATCACTCACTGGGGCAGCGCCCAGCCTGGGGTCAGGGCGTCAGCCAAGGCGCGCAGATCCTCGGGCAGCGGCGCCTCTAAGACGAGGCCGTGGCCTGTGACCGGATGATCCAAGATCAAGCGCCACGCATGCAACATCACGCGCGCGATCCGCAGCTCGCCCGCGCGCGGCGCGCCGTCGTAGCGCCGATCGCCCAAGATCGGCATGCCCTGCTCCGACAAGTGCGCGCGCAGCTGATGCGTGCGCCCGGTGTGCGGCTTGGCGAGCACCAGCGCCGCAGCCTCACCGCGCGCGATCCACCTGAAGCTTGAGTGCGCCGGATCGCCGCCCGACAGCACGCTGCCTCGACGCGCCCCCCCCTGCACCTCGCCCAAGTGATCGCGCACCTCCCAGGCGGCCTCATCGGCGTGGGGCCAAGGCGACGCGTCGCTTGAGACGAGCGCCACGTAGGCCTTCTGCGCGCGGCGCTCGCGAAAAGCGCGCGCCAAGCCCACGTTGGCGCGGCGCGCCTTGGCCATGGCGAGCACGCCGCTTGTCTCCACGTCCAGGCGATGATGCAGCGCGATGTAGGGGTGCGGCACGCGCTGCTGCTCAAGCCAGCGCTGCGCGGCCTGCACCACGTGCGGGCGCGTCGGATCGCGCGTGCCCTGCGAGGGCAGCCCTGCGGGCTTGTTGATCACCAGCAGATCCTCATCCTCAAAGATGATGTCTTGGGGGCGCAGCAGCGCGGGGGTGAGGTTGAGCTCAGGCTCAGCCTGGGGGATGGCCACGGCCACGCGCTCGCCAGCGCGCAGCGCGCGCGAGGCCATGCGGCAGGTCTTGTGGTTGATCTGGACCTTGCCCTCATCCAGCCACTTCTTGACCTGACGGCGCGAGGGCGCCAGCTGCGGCGCCTCTTGGGTCAGCAGCGCGACCAACGCCAAGTCCAAGCGCTCGCCAGCGAGCGTCGCGGGCACCGTCAGGTTGATCAATGTGTGCATCACGCGCTCCAGCTCTCGCTTGCTCTTGTCTATCCACTCAAGGCACCATGGCCGCGCCGCGAGGTCGCCTCGCTCACACCAGGAGCCTACATCATGATCCGCCACGCGCTCATCGCGCTCATCGCGCTCGCCACGACGCTCAGCGCCTGCGACAGCGGCGACGCGCCGCCCTCGACCACCACGCCAGACACCAACGACATGCGCGCCGATCTGCCTGACACGACGCCGACGCCGACGCGCAGGGTGCGCGTGGCCACATACAACGTCTCGCTGCACGGCGCCAGCGACGGCGACCTGATGCGCCTGCTTGATGACCCTGACGCCGCGCACCCGCGCGCCATCGCTGAGGTCTTGCAGCGCGTGCGCCCTGACATCGTGCTGCTCAACGAGCTGGACGAAGTGGCTGATGGCCAAGCGGTCGCGCGCTTTCAGCAGAACTTCCTCGGGCGCGCGCAGGCCGACGGCCTAGAGCCGCTCAACTATGCGCATGTTTACGTGCCCACGGTCAACACGGGCGTCCACAGCGGCCACGACCTCGACAAGAACGGCCAGGTGGTCAGCGCCCCAAACAGCGCGACCTATGCGGGCGACGCGTTCGGCTTCGGTGAGTATCCAGGCCAGTATGGCATGGCGCTGTTGTCCAAGCACCCGATCGACGCGGCCGCCGCGCGCACCTTCCAGCAGCTGTTGTGGCAGGCGATGCCGGACCACCTGCAGCCCAGCGACTGGTATCCAGACGGCGCGGCGGCCGCGATGCGCCTGTCGTCAAAGACGCACGCGGATGTCCCGGTGAGGATCGGCGCGGTGACGCTGCACGCGCTCATCAGCCACCCCACCCCGCCCTCGTTTGATGGCCCCGAGGATCGCAACGGGTTTCGCAACCACGATGAGATCAGGCTGTGGGTGGATCACCTCACCCCCGAGGCGGGGGCGCGCTTGCGCGATGACGCGGGGGTGATGGGCGGCCTGGCGCCTGAGGCGTCATTTGTGGTGCTCGGAGATCTGAACTCCGACCCGCGCGATGGCGACAGCCGCAAGGGCGCGATCTTGCGCCTCTTGGAGCATCCGCGCGTGCAAGACCCGCAACCCCGCAGCGCAGGCGGCCCCGAGGCAGCTCAGACGCAAGGTCGCGCCAACCAGTCGCATCAAGGCGACCACGCGCTCGACACCGCTGACTTCAACGACAACACCGTGGGCAACCTGCGCGTGGACTACGTCTTGCCCTCACGGGATCTGTCCGTGACAGCCAGCGGCGTGTTCTGGCCGAGCGCCCAGGAGCCTGGCGCGCAGGCCATCACCAGCTCCGATCACAGGCTGGTGTGGGTGGACTTAGCGCTGCCAGCGGGCGACTGAGCGCTCAGGCGATAAGGCGCGTGACGAGGTAGCGCACGGGCAGCGCGAAGCCCTCATCGCGCTGCTCACCGAGCGACTCAAAGCGGCGCACGAGCGCCTCGCGCGCCTCATCCCAGCGCGGCCCGATCCACTGTGAGGCGGTCATGATGGGGCCGCTCTCGCGCTCAAGCTGCGCGACGAACGCGTCGGCTGAGGGCGCGCGCACGATCACGTCGCGCGCGTGGATCTCAGCCGCATCGCCTACGACCTCGCGCAAGCGCGCCTCGCTGTCATGCCAAGGCGGCGGCGGCATCGTGGGGGCGAACGGGCCGAGCACGGCGCGCATCTGGCCAAAGGCGCCCTCACCGCACCAGCTCGTGAGCACGATCGGCGCGCCGGGACGCGCCACGCGGCGCGCCTCATCAAGCGCTTGTTGAGGATCGGTCGCGAAGATCAGGCCGAAGGTCGAGAGCACCACATCGGCGCTGTCATCGGCCAAGGGGAGCGCCTGGACGTCAGCCTCAATCCAGGTGGCGCGCATACCGATCGCCTGGGCGCGCCGGCGCGCCTCATCGAGCAGGCGGCGCGTGACGTCCACGCCCGTGACCGAGCGGGCGCCAGCGTGGTGGGCGGCGATGGCGCCAGCGCCCGTGCCACAGGCCAGATCCAGCACGTCCTCGTCGTGTGGCTCAAGCCACGCCACGACGTCGCGCGCGGCCTGCGCCCACAGCTCGCCCACCGAGGCATAATCTCCGATCACCCACAGCGCATCGGCTGATGACATGCGACCCCTCGTGTTCGCGCCTCAGGCGCGCGTGAACTCCAAGACGAGGAACAGCAGCGCGACGAGGACGAAGATCACGCCCACGACGATCATGAACTTGCTGCCCTGCTCCTTCTCCTCGGGCGTGACGTTCACGCCGAGCTGCTCCTCGACCAGCGCCTCATTGTCGCGCGATGCGTTGGAGTTACCCTGGTTGAGGGGCTGCTTCTTGCGGCGGCGAACTTTAGTCATCAGACGATCTCCTCAAGGGCGCTCATGAAGATCAAGAGGCGCGTTATTCTATCACAGCAGACGCGCGGCGCTTTGAGGTCTTAGCAAATGGCGCGGCGCGCTGACAAGCGCGTAAGGGCTCGGCTCATGGCGCGGCGTAGAGCCTGCGCAAGAGATCGGTGCGCGAGAGCACGCCCAACAGGCGCCCCTCATGGACCACGGGCAAACGGCCGATGTCGTGCTCGGTCATCATGGCGAGCGCGTCCTCTAGGGGCTCATCGGGGGCGATGGTGGTGACGTGGGGCTGCATGAAGCTTGAGACGGGCAGGCGCATGCCATCGTCTTGCTGGCGCGCCTTGTCCAGATCGCGCAGTGAGATCACGCCGCACAGCGCGCCATCGCGCAGCACGGGTACGCCTCGGATGCGCTGGCGATCGAGCATCGCCTCAAGCTGCGTCATGGTGGCGTCGGCCTGGATGGTCTGCGCTGGCGAGGACATGAGCGCGTCGACGCGCGTGGGGCGAAGGCGCGCTGTGCGAAGCAGCGCGGTGAGCTTGTCGACGACCTCCTCCAGCGTCGCGCCCTTGATCGTGGCCGCCCCAGCGCCCGCGTGCCCTCCCCCGTCAAGCGCGCTCAGCAGCGCGCCGATGTCAACGTACGGCACGCGGCTGCGGCCCACGACCTGCACGCGCTTGTTCTTGACGAAGTGAATGACGCCGAAGATCGCATCATGGCCGCCCAGCTGCATGACGTGATGCACGACCGAGCTCGCGCCATTGACAAAGCCGTGTGAGCTGGCCGTGGTGATGGCGATCTCGACCGCGTCGACGGAGATCTCCTCGACCTGCGCCATCATGGTCACCAGGAGCTTGCGCTGCTCCAAGGACAGCTCATCATCCAGGTAGCGATGCGCCACGCGCAGGTTGGCGCCTTGACGCAAGAGCCAGGCGACCGCGTCGACATCGCGCGCGGTGGTGCTGTCAAAGCACAGCTTGCCGGTGTCGGCGTGGATGCCGAGCAGCAGCAGCGTGGCCTCAGCTGAGGTCAAGGTGGCGCCTGCGTCGCGCAGCCGCTCCACGATGAGCGTGGCGCACGCGCCGGTGGGCTCGACCACGACCTCGGCGCCGTCGAGGTCATCATCACAGGGCGGGTGATGATCGAAGATGATGACCTCGCGCGCGGCGTCGAGCATCGGGTGATACTCCTCCAGCCTGCGCCGATCGCGCACGTCCACGACCACCACGCGCTCCACTTGGGCAGGATCGATCGAGGCGTAGGGCACGAGCGGGAGCTGGTCCTTGTGCAAGGCCAGGTAGCGATGCACGGGCGGGCTGACGACGCGGCCGCGCAGCGCGCGTGAGCCGGGGTAGAGCTTGGCCGCGCCGATGAGGCTCGCCAGCGCGTCGAGGTCGGCCATGTGGTGCGTGATCACGATCGTCTGACCCATGACAAGTGCTCCAGCGCGTCAGTGATTTTATCTCACACGCGTTTAAGGGTGCAGCCACGCGGCTGGCTCGCCGTCAATGTACCAGCGGCCCTGCATCGCGCGCAGGCGCAAGGTCGTGCGCGCGGGCGTCTCCAGGCCAGGATAATGCAGCGACACATAAGCCGTCGCCTGCGCCTCGTCACCTTGGAGCCTGTCCAAGCTCCAGCGCGTGGGGCGGCGCTGAGGCAGGGCGTCGAGCTGTGAGGCGAACACGGCGCTGGCGTAGTCTTGGCAGGTGGCCTCGGGGCGCTCGCACACAAAGCGCATCGTCTGCACGAGCAGCGCGTCTTGGTCATCAAGCGCGTCATCCTCGCTCTGCGTCAGGGCGCGGGCCTGCTCGCAGCCTTGCCCGGTGCGCTCCTCTCGCAGCCGCTCCAATAACCGCATAAAATCCGGCGCGCACCACGGGCTCTGCTGTGACACCAGGTGCGCGTCGAACAGCCCCTGCGCGTCGCCGTACTGGAGCGCTTGCAAGGCGGCCTCGACGCGCGCGTGCGCGGGGTGCGTCGGCGCGGCGCGCGTGCTGGGTGCGTCAGCGACCGGCGCGCGCGCCTGATCACAGCCGAGGCCTGTGATCAGCAGCATCCCCACCCCAAACAAGAGCCACGCGCGGCGCATCATCACAACCTCCAGCTCGCCAAGCAGCGTCGCCGCCGCGCGCCGTGACGTCAAGCGCCGTCGCGACGACGCACGCCACCGGCACGCGCTGCGCGCGTGAAGATTAGACCTCTCCCCTCGGGCCGGCCGCGCCGCACGCCGAACGCCCCGCGCGGCCCGCGCCCCCCCCCCGGGCGCGCGTGGTGCGGGGCGGCCGCGCAACGGCCCCCCCCAATTC
>CAYXWB010000116.1:13649-14120 GCA_964468515.1 uncultured Bradymonadales bacterium
GTTTTGTTCCCCCCCCCCCCCGGGGGCCGGCCGCGCCGGGCGCGCGGGGCGCGCCGCGTCCGGCGCGCGCCCGCAGGGCGCGCTTGGAGCGGAGCGTCAGCGAAGCGGCCAGCCACTTTTCAAGGAGCGAAGCGGCCAGCCACTTCAGCGCGCGAAGCGCGCCGGGCTCGTGGCGCGCCCGGCGCTTGACGTGCGCTGGCGCGAGCCCACGTTGAGAGGCGTCTTAAGCCCCTGCCCCACTCAAGCCACGAGCGATCCTCATGACAGACACGACGATGCGCGCGATCACGATCAGCGACGATGGCACATTGCGATGGGCGCAGACCGCGCGCCCGGTCCCTGGCCCCGGTGAGGTCTTATTGAAGGTGCACGCCACGGCGGTCAACCGCGCGGATCTGATGCAGCGGCGCGGGCTCTATCCGCCGCCGCCTGGGGCCAGTGAGATCTTGGGGTTGGAGGCGGCTGGCGAGG
>CAYXWB010000117.1:0-14111 GCA_964468515.1 uncultured Bradymonadales bacterium
CTCGTCGCGGACAACGGCACGCGCCACCGCTACCTGCACATGGAGCCGTCGAGCTTGACGGTGAGCGTGGGCGACACGGTGACTCAGGGGCAGCGCTTGGGGCGCGTCTCCAACGCGTTTGGCGCCACCCCCACGACCATTCACCTGCACTACGACATCTTCCAGACCGTCGAGGGCGTGGGGCCGGGCTATGTGCCCACGTACATGAGCCTCGTGCGCGCTTATGAGCGGCTGATCGGCCAGCAGGGCCGCCGCATTGAGCAGTGTCAGTCCATCATTGGCGATGAGGCGCGCATCATTGATGATCGCGATGACTGCTTTGAGCTGCGCGGCAACCTCCAGTTCTGGCGCACGGTCAATGACGCGGGCTACGACGGCCGCCTGTACTGGACCTACGCCTACACCAACGCGAACCCTGGCTCGTGGGCGCGCTGGCAGCTGCGCTTTATGCAGGCGGGTCGCTATCAGATCGAGGTCTACTTAGAGCCCGATTATGCGCAATCCCAGGAGGCGCGCTATCGGGTGCAGGCGGCAGGTCAAGCCCAAGAAGTGCGCTTGGACATGAGCGCGGGCGGCGGCTGGCGCGAGCTTGGCGCGTTTGACTTTGTGGCGAGCAGCGGCCAGTGGCTCGATCTGCTCGATAATACGGGTGAGGCCAGCACCCTGCAGCGGCGCATGAGCGCCGACGCGATCCGCGTGACGCCGCTGTCGAGCGCGCCGATGGATGATCCGCCCGACATGCAGGCGCCCGTCGACATGCCCCCCGACCTGCCCCCAGCGATGACGCCTGACATGGACGCGCCTGCGCAAGATCAGCCCGATGCGCGGCCTGATCTTGAGGAGGAGCCGCCGCCACGCGGCGAGTCGTCTGTGTCTACCTCAACCTGCGCGAGCGCGCCGCGCGCGGCGGTGCCCTCGCCGCCTGGAGCGCTCGCCATCATCATCACGCTCGCTTTAGGCGCGGTGATTCGACGTGAGAGACGTTCATGATGCGCCAGTGCGATGTGTACCTGATCCCAGGCTTCTTCGGCTTCGCGAGCTTGGGCGGGATCACCTACTTTCACCATGTCCGTCAGCTGCTGATCACCCTCTGCGAGGCTCATGGCATTGAGCCCATCATCCACTACGTGCCCACACACCCGACCGCCTCGATCCGGATGCGCGCCGCGCGCTTGTATCAGTGCATTGAGCAGACCACGCAAGATCCCAAGCGCCCGATCTACCTGATCGGGCACTCCACAGGCGGCCTTGACGCGCGCCTCTTCATGACGCCTGATGTCTCACTGCCCGAGATCCCTGATGTGAACTTGTCCGCTGATCGTGTGCGGGCGGTGGTCACGATCGCGACCCCTCACCTAGGCACGCCGCTTGCGTCCTTCTTTGACAGCTTGCTGGGCCAGAAGCTGCTCTATCTGATCAGCATGAGCACGGTCTACACGATGCGCTTTGGGAGGCTGCCGCTGGCGGGGCTGTTCCAAGTCATGGGCATCATCTCGCGCTTGGATGATCACTTGGGGCTCAAAGACTCGATCTTGGATCAGTTCTATGAGCACCTGTTCGCGGACTTTCACGGCACCCACCGAGATGAGATCACGGTCTATCTGGAGGCCATTCGCACGGAGCAGGCGCTCTTGGGGCAGCTGACCCCTGGCGGCATTGACCTGCTCAACGCCGCCGCCTCCGATCGGCCAGGGGTGCGCTATGGCTGCGCCATCACGCGTGCGCGAAAGCCCGAGACAGCGGTCTTCAGGGAGATCGGCCTCGATCCTTATCGCCACGCCTCGCACCTCATCTATCGCACGCTCTACTGGCTGACCTCGCGGGTGCCCAAATATCCCGCCTACACACACGAACAAGAGCACGCGCTGGTGCGCGCTTATGGCTCCGTGCCTGAGCGGGGTGAGAGTGATGGTATTGTGCCGACGCGCTCGCAGCTGCACGGTGAGATCTTGCATGCGGCTTGGGCTGACCACCTCGACGTGTGCGGCCACTACAGCGACGCGCAACAAGAACTCCCTCACGTGGACTGGCTCAGCTCAGGCACCGGGTTTAACGGGGTAAAGTTCATGCACATGTGGGAGGACATCGTGGCGTTTATAGCGCGCGATTGATCTCACAGCGCGCAAAGGCGATGGCATCGCGTGAGGTGCGCTTGACCTGATACATGAGCGCGTCGGCCTGCTGCACCAGCGCGCTGACCGTGGTGTCAGGGGTGTCACAGGTGAGCACGCCGATGCTGAAGGTGATGGACCAGCCCCCCTCACGCATCGCCTCGTGGAGCGCCTTGTGCAGCCGCTCAATCGCCACGCGCGCGCCCTCCTCGTCAGTGTGAGGCAGCACCAGCGCGAACTCATCACCGCCCAAGCGCGCGAAGGTGTCCGAGGCCCGCAGCTGCGCTTGGACGCACGCTGCGACCGCGCGCAGCACCGCGTCGCCCTCTTCGTGGCCATGCTGATCGTTGAGCGCCTTGAAATGATCAAGATCCATATAGGCGAGCGTCATCGGCGCGCCGCGGGACGCCGCCTCATGGATCGCGCGCTTGAGCTTGACGCTGAAGTGACGTCGGTTGGTCGCGCCTGTGAGATCGTCAGTCTCGGCCAAGCGCCGCGCCTCGCGCAGCGCTTGATGCAGCCTGCTGCTCAGCGCGACCACCACCAAGAACAAGCCGAGGCGAATCGCCGCGTTCCAATAAGGGATGATCTGGTTGAGCATCTGCGCGTTGAGGTCAGCCACGAGCCCTGTGGCGGCGCAGGCGATGGCGAGCAGTACGCCCGCCCGATGCCCCACGTACCAAGCGCACACCCCCACGGGGATCAGATAGAACAACGAGAAGGTCAGCTCGGAGCCAGTCAAGCTGTCGAGCCAGCCCAACATCATCGTCAGCGCGAGCGCTGACAGGGACACGCCCCACCAGCGCTGAGCGCGAGACATGGTCATGATGAGGCTCACCGTGCGCAAGATGCAAATACAGAGGCTCCAGCGCTTTAATACGCGCTGGAGCCTCGCTGCGATCAAAGCTCGCTTAGCAAGCTCAGCCGATCAGGTGCGCGACGACCTCGCGCTCCTCAAGCAGCTCGCGCTCCGTGACCGCGAGCTTCTCACGGCTGAACGCGTCAAGCTCGACGCCCTCGACGATGGTGTAGTTGCCCTGACCATCGCAGCGCACGGGGAAGGAGTAGATCAGCCCCTCGGCCACGCCATAGGCGCCCGTGGAGGGGACCGCCATGGAGACCCACTGATCCTCAGGGGTCTTGGTGAACCAGTCACGCACGTGATCGATGGCGGCGTTGGCCGCGCTGGCCGCGCTGGACGCGCCGCGCGCCTCAATGATCGCCGCGCCGCGCTTCTGCACGGTGCTCAAGAACTCGCCCTTGAGCCACGCCTCATCGCTGATGACCTGCGTGACGGGCTTGCCATCGATGAGCGCGTTGGTGAAGTCGGGGTACATCGTGGGCGAGTGGTTGCCCCAGATGCCGAGCTTGGAGACGGCGGTGGTGGCCACACCTGCTTTCTTGGCGAGCTGGGCCACGGCGCGGTTCTGATCCAGGCGCGTCATCGCGGTGAAGCGCTCGCGAGGCACATCTGGCGCGCTGTGCATGGCGATCAGCGCGTTGGTGTTGCACGGGTTCGCCACGACCACCACGCGGATGTCATCGGCGGCCTTGGCGTTGATCGCTTTGCCCAAGCCGGTGAAGATCGCGCCGTTGTCCTTGATCAGGTCCGCGCGCTCCATGCCCTTCTGACGCGGCTTGCCGCCGATCAGCACGCCGACGTTGGCGCCGTCGAAGCCGACCTCTGCGTTGTCCGTCAGCACGATGTCTTGCAGCAGCGGGAACGCGCAGTCATCCAGCTCCATCGCCACACCCTCAAGCGCCTTGAGCGCCTGGGGGATCTCCAGCAGCTGGAGGATCACCGGGGTGTCGGGGCCGAACATCGCGCCCGAGGCGATGCGAAACAGGATCGAGTAGCCGATAGCGCCAGCGGGCCCCGTGATGGTCACGCGAACAGGGGATGTCATGCTTGCTCCTGTGGACTGTGAGGCTGAGGGTTCATGAGGTGGTGACGCTGCACACAGCGCCGCCTAAGCGACGCGCCGGACCATAACGGATCGCGCGTCGCTTGGCCATATGCATCGGGGCGCATCATGGATGCATCCGGGCTCAGCTCAGCTGATGTTGTCGAGCTTCAGCTCGACCTGTGCCTCATCGCGCAGCGTGTCGAGGTAGTCGCTCAGCGCCTGCTGAAACTTCTGCGTCGTGAGCTGGCTCAAGATGAGCTCCTTGACCTCATCAAAGGGGATCGGCCCCTCCTTGTGGAACGCCTCGCGCTTGATCAGATGCCACCCAAAGCGCGTCTTGACCGGTTGAGACACCTCGCCATCCTTGAGCGCGAACACGGAGCGCTCAAACTCCGCCACCATCACCCCCTTGGGGAAGTAGCCCAGATCGCCGCCTTGCTCGCCGCTCGTGTCATCCGAGTGCTCCTTCGCGAGCTTGCCGAAGTCGACCTTCTTGTCCACGATCTGCACGCGCAGATCATCGAGCTTCTTCTTGGCCGCGTCCCAGTCTTGCACGGTGGCCTGCTCCGGGACCTTGATCAAGATGTGGCGAGCGCGCACCGACTCGGGGCGGTTAAACTGCTGGGCGTTGGCGTCATAGACCGCGCGCACCTCATCATCACTGGGCGGCTTGAAGCCGCGCTGACCCAAGACTTGCTCCAGCGCGATGGCTTGTTGCAAAGAGTCGCGCAGGTTCTGGGGGTTGACGCCCATGCGCTGGAGCATCTGCTCGAAGGTGCCCGTGCGACCTTGTGACAGCGCGTTAGCGCGCTCAAAGTCACGCTTCACCTCGTCGAGCTTCTTGTCGATCTGCGCTTCGGTGATCTTGATGTTCTGCTTGGCGATGGCGCCCTCTAGCAGCTTCTTGTCGATCATGCCCTGGACGATGCGCTCCTTGAGCTGCGGCAGCATCGCGGGGGGGACCTGACCTGAGGCGGCGATGCGCTCCATCTCCGTGTTGAACTCAGCGGCCTCAATGGGCGCGCCGTTGACGATCGCCACGGGGCCAGTCGCCTTGGGCACCTCGGGCGCCTCAGCAGGATCGCTCGGCTCATCACCCTCAGCCTCGGGCGTCGTCGCGGGCTTGGGCTGAGAGACTGCCTCGGCGGAGCGATAAGCGCGCGCCTCTTCCTGCTCCGGGATCTCGGGCGAGCTGCTGCACGCAGCCGCCATGAGGATGACGCTCGTGATGAGCAGCACGCGTGTGATCTGAGAGGTCATGTCCTGGCTCCTGTCTGCGCGACGCGCGGTGCAGATGATGCGCGGCCTCTAAGCCTTGGCTGCGCGGCGGCGCATGATAGCACGATCGCGCGCGGCGAAAACCCGCAACTGTCAATGGCGTGGCGCTCAGGGGGGGGCGTGACGTGTCCATGTGAAGATGAAGGTGGGGCGCTCATCAAACCGCCCCTGCGCAGTGATGAGGCTCTGCTGTGCGTAGGCGAGGTACACCCAGCTGTCGCCGAGATCCTTGCGCTCACCCTCTCTCAACGTCCACTGCTCTTGAAGATCGCGCGTTGAACTGAAGGTGAGCTCAAGGGGGATGGCGCGCCTCTCGCTCTGTAGGGGACCAGCATCCTCGCCGCTGGCGAGATATTGGGTTTTGATGATGCGACAGTCGTCTTCAAATCGGGCGTGGGCGTGGAGCCTATAGAGGCGCTGATCAACCTCCAAGAACTCAAACCTGGGCTCCACAGCTCGCGCTGTGAGCGTGATGTGTCGCGTGGCCGTCCCTGGCTGATGTCGCTCAATCCTAAAGGTCAGATCGATGCTCCTGTAACCGTCACCTCGCTCTTGAATCGTAAACCAGACCTCTTGGTCAGATGCTGGCTCAAACAGCGCGAGCGCCTCCTCTGGCCAATGCTGTAATGAGAGCTGATACTGCTCCCCTGAGGGGGTGAAAAATGCGACGAAGGTGTGCTGCTCTTCAAACCTTCCGACCGCTTCGACCCTCAACCTTACCCCATCCATGAGATGGGGTATGGTGTGAGCGTGTGTGATAGGGCGCTGTCTGTGCACGCAGGCTGGCGTCGCGTGCAGATTGGGCTGACTCACAAGCCCATCTAATCCCTCTTGGCGCCAGCCATAGCGCGCCCCTGGCGGCTCGATGCGCAGCGCCTCGACCTCATCCCAGGGACACTGTGAGCGGCGCTGCTTCGTCGGCGCGCACGCGCCCGACTGCCACGCCCGCCGCGCAGCGGCGGGCGTGGCGCTGTAATCTGCGGTGATGGCGATGGTCTGCGGCGCGATAGGGAAGTCATGGGGGAAGCTGCCATGGTGGTAGAAGGTCCGCTCAGGCAGCGAATTATCCACGAACACGATCAGCTGCCCGACGCCCTCCACGCGCAACAGATAAGCGTCGCATTTGCTCGGGCGCGGCGACCATGATGAGCCGCCAAACTCATCAAACGGGGGCATGAAGTTCGGCACTGGCAGCGCCTCGCCGGGGAGCAAGATGTGCTCGCGATGGCCCGAGCGGCTGAACAGTGGCGCTGGGGTGCTGATCGAGTCGATCGGCACGAGCAGCACAGGATCGCGCTTGAGCATGTCGCAGCCCCCCTCGCCGCGCCCCTCCCAGATCTGCACAGTATCAAGCGGCCAGAGCGCCACGTGACGCGCCTCATGCGCGAGGTTCACGATCGCGACGCGTGCGGTGAAGGGCAGCGGCGCGAGGTCTTGCGCTGGATCGCCGCAGCTCAACATCAGCGCGCTGATGAGCAGCGCGCTGAGCGCGCGTTGGGGTGAGCTGGTCATGGCGTCGCGCCTCGCTGTGAGATCGGCTCTCATTCATCCTGGGTCGCCACGCCAGGAGGCGGCCTGCGCCAAGGCGCAGGCCGCCTCCTGGCGGGCTCGCTCAGCGGCGCGCCTTGCGGCGCAGCCCCACGAGCCCAAGGCCCAAGCCTAGCAGCAGCGCGGGCGCACCAGGCGCGCCTTGCGGCGCAGCGCTGCAACCTACGCCGCCGCGCAGCTCCGCGTCGGCGTAGGGCGAGGTGACGGGCGGGCTCATGTCCGCATCGACGGGCTGATCGACCATGTCGATCGGCTGATCGACCATGTCATCAGGCATGTCCATGTCGACAGGGTGGTCATCCATGTCATCGATCATGTTCATGTCATCCGTCATGTCCATGTCGGCGGGCATGTCCAGCTCCTCCTCAGGCTCCACGAGCACATCATGGCGCGCGAGCGCCGAGGTCGTGCCGAAGCTGTCAGTGACCTGCAAGGTGAAGGTGTAGGTGGTGGGCTGCATCAGGCCGCCGGGGAAGACCACATCCAGCGTCTGCTCATCCACCGCCCCTGGCAGCGGGAAGCTCGCAGAGCTGATGTCAAAGGCCCACGCATAAGCGGTGATGGGATCATTGTCAGGGTCGCTGGAGCCGCTGCCATCCAGCACGATCGCCTCGCCGGGGCGCGCGGTGGCAGGTCCGCTGATGTCTGCGATGGGCGCTTGGTTAGGGATGCTCAAGATCGTCACCAAGCTCTCATCCACATCGGACAGCGGCGGCGTGCCATCATCAGTCACGGTGAGGCGGAACGTGTAGCTGCTGCCTAACACCTCACGCGGCAGCGTGAAGGTCGCCTGCGCCTGATCGGCATCAGTCAGCGCGGGCTCAGTGCCCGTGGAGCTGCTGACGAACTCCCACTGATAGCTCAAGCTGTCGCCGTTGGGATCGCTGGAGCCGGAGCCATCAAGCGTGACGACGCTCAGCGCGGCGAGCTGCTGATCGGGGCCCGCGTCGGCGATGGGCGCGATGTTGGTGTCGCTGGTGCACTCCCCCGTGACCACGTTGCAGATGGCGTCTGTGATGCAGTCGCTGTTGCTGGCGCAGGTGGTCTTACAGCCTGTGTCACAGGCGTAGAGGCCGCAGCTCTGAGGCGTCACGTTCGCACAACCTCCCATGGCATCACACGCAGACTCAGGCTGGAAGCGGCCATCAGGCAGGCAGCCAGCGTCGACGCACACCGTGCCCATCGGGCGCGGGCTCCAAGCTGTGGGGCTGACGCCGGGATCGCACAGCTGACAGACGTTGTCAGGGTTGATGGCGTCATCCGTGACGCAGGCGGCGTTGATCACGCAGCCCATCGCGATGGTGGGGCTGCACAGGCCCGCAGCGCAGGCCCCATCAGTGCAGGCGAGCCCATCGGTGTCGGCGCAAGCGAGGCCGTCGGTGGCGGCCATGGTGATGCAGCCCGTCGCGCCGTCGCAGGTGTTGAGGGTGCAGGGGTTGCCATCCTCGCAGTCGAGCGGCGCGCCGCCTTGGCACAGGCCGCTCTGACAGGTCGTCCCGACGACGCACTGGTCGCTGCTCGCGCACGCGCCGCCCTCATTGATCGCCGCGGCGACGCAGCCACCCGTGGCGGGGTCACACGCGCCCGCAGCGCACTGGCCATCAAGCGCGGAGCAGTCGGGGATGGCGCCTGCGGCGCAGGCGCCGCCTTGGCAGGTGTCGTTGAGCGTGCACAGATCGCCGTCATCGCACGGCGTATCATCGACCATGGGCGTGCTCACACAGCCCGTGGCGGGGTCACAGGTGTTGGCGGTGCAGCTGTTGCCATCATCGCAGTCGAGCGCCGCGTTGCCCTCACATTGGCCAGCCTGACAGGCGCTCATCGTCGTACACGCGTCGCCATCATCACACGTGGCGCCCTCATTGGCGGGGGCGGTGGTGCAGCTGCCTGTCGCGGGATCGCACGCGCCGACCACGCACTCGCCATTGAGGGCGGAGCAGTCAGGGGAGGGGCCTGCGACGCAGGCGCCGCTCTGGCAGGTGTCATTGGCTGTACACAGATCGCCATCATCGCACGCGCTGTCATCGGCCACAGGGGTGTTCGCGCAGCCAGTGAGGGGATCACAGGTGTCAGCGGTGCAGCCCTCGCCGTCGCTGCAGTCCAGGGGGCCACCACCTTGACAGACGCCCGCCACGCAAGCCTCGCCAGTGACGCACAGGTCGCCGTTATCACAAGGGGTCGCGTCAGGGCGCGCGGCGACCTCGCAGCCGTTCACCGGATCGCAGGTGTTGACGGTGCAGCTGTTACCATCGTCACAGTCGAGCGGCGCTTGCGCGACGCACAGGCCGAGCGTGCAAGCCTCCACGGTGCAGACGTCGCTGTCTGTGTCACAGCTTGAGCCCTCAGCCTGCGCGGTCCAGTCATTCAGGTCGGCAGCTGTGTCACACACCTCGCAAGGGTTCGCGGGGTTGGCCGCGCCGCGTGGGTAGTCGATCCCGGCGATGGTGCAGGAGGCGTCGCCCAAGAGCAGGTAGGCGCGCCCCGCGTTGGTGAGGGGGCCGACATCATAATTGGTCGCGCCTGCCAAGGCGTCGGGCACATTGTCGCCGTTGACATCGCCCAAAGCGGCGACGCTGCCACCGAGGCCCGCGTTCGCTTGGCCGCTCACATAGCTCCAGCTCGGCGCTGCGGACATGGCCGCTGGGGAGAGCGCGCCTAGATACAAGAAGATCCCACCCTCATTGTTGAAATTGTCACGATGTCCGGGCGCGCCGACGAGCAGATCGCCGAAGCCGTCACCGTTCATATCGTCGACGAGCGCGACGCTCCTGCCGAACAGGCTGTTGTCGTTAGCGCCCGTGACGTTCAGGGTCGGCGCCGCTGGCAAGCCCGCTGCTGCGCCTTGATACAAGCTCACGCGCCCTTGCGAGGCGGGGGAGGCGGAGCCAGGTGCGCCCGCGGCGAGCATCGGCATCGCGGCGCCCGTGAGGCTTGGGCCGATAGCGAGTGAGATGCCAAGCTGACTGTTGGTGCTCGCACCCAGCGTGGTCCAGCTGGGGCTCTGAGGCCCGGATCGGCGCGTGGGGGTGCCATAGAAGGCTTGCAGGCGCCCTGAGTTGGTGATCGTGGGGCTGACTTGATCAAACCCTGGCGAGCCGACCACCACCGTGTCACACGCGACCCCGCTCTGGCTCGCGCCGTTGAGGCTCGCGCCGCTCACCACCGCCTTGCCAAAGGTGTCTTGGGTGAAGGTGCTATTGGCCACCCAGTCTGGCGTCGCGCTGTAATAAGGCGCGCCCCCGCTGTGATAGTAGCTATAGATGCGCCCGCGTAAGCCATCCCAGTTCTCATTGGCGATCACCACGTCAAGGTGGCCATCACAGTCTTGATCGCCGAGCGCGATGGCGCTCCCAAACAGCGGCTGCGCTTCGCCCTCATTGGGGCCTTCTAGCTCGCGCAGCACGGTCACGCCGGTGATCGCTTGGGCTGCGTCGAGCTCAAAGCGCAGCGCGGTCGCGCGCCCATGCGCTGTCAGCGTCCTGTGCAGCGGGCTCGTGACGAAGAGATCATCGCGCCCGTCGCCGTCTATGTCGCCAGCTGCCGCGGCGAAGCCTGTGAGCTGCTGCGCGGCGCCTCCCTCAATGGTGTAAGCGGCGGTCGCCGACAGGCCTGTGGCGGTGCCCAAGAACACCAGCGCGCGTCCCTCATTCGTGAACGTGCCGTTGTAGCCGTGCTGACCGATGAGCGCGTCTGCGAGCCCATCACCGTTCACATCGCCTGCGCTGAACAGCTTGGCGGCGAACTCGACCTGGGCTGTGTCACCTTCGATGATCTGCGCAGGCATCGCGGCGATGGGATCAATCACGATCGGATAGACAGCCTTCGCGTCATCGATCTCATAGCGCAGCAGCTGCCCCTGCGCGACCATGCGCGAGGGCAGGGCGCGGCCGCTGGCATCGCGCACGATGAGCTTGTTCCAGCTCAGGCGATGGCGCCCGCTGGCGTCAAACGCCGCGAGCTCGCGCCCCTGCGCGCGCGCCTCTAAGCGCGCGCCCTTCACCTGCCACGCCACCACCAGCGCCCCTGCGCCGGGCGCGCGCTTGGACACCACCACGCTGTGCTCTAAGCCTTGCTGGCGATGATCGTAGCGCTCCGTGAGGCCGCCCTCATAGCGCAAGCTCACACGCTCATCACGCACCTCGGCGCCCTGAGGGGCGCCTAAGGGCTGCAGCGCGTCACCGCGCCCGAGGCGCAGCTCTCCCATCTCATAGCGCCAGTCATCACGCACAGGCGCGCGCGTCTTTAAGGAGAACGCGCGCGCCCGCGTGAGCGTGAGCGTCCCATCAAAGCCCACCTCCACATCATGTCCTAGCCCAAGAATGGTGGCGCTGGCGCGATCGTTGTGACGATCAAAGCCGCTGGGGGTGAGCTTATCGCGGCGCTCATCCTCACGCGGCTTCTCCACGAGCGGCGCGCGCGTCGTGCTCGCTGGCCCTTGGGGGGCGAGCGTGGGCGAGTGAGGCTCATCGCATGCGGCGAGCGCGAAGAGCATGAGGAGGGCGGGCGTCTTGAGGTGGTGCATTCTATCCATAATCATCCTTTCATTTTATGCTGCGGCGCGCCTGCGCTTCATCAGCTAGAGCAGAAGCGCTCATCTTGAGCGCTTCGCCGCCGCTGGTCAAACCGTGGCTGTTGGGTCAGGTCTTGCCCCGTACGCTAAGCTCTGTCGATCGTCAACAGTTCAACCTCAATGAGTATGCCTGATGCAATGGCTCTTGTGCGTCACCTCCCACGCGCAGATGCACAGCGCCACCTTGCGCGACGCAGGATGGCAGGTCGTGGTCCTGCCGCTCGGGCTCGTCGCCTCGCGCGCGCGTGATCCAGATTTATGGCGCGCTGAGGGCGCGACCGCGGCGCTCGCGCAGGCTTGGTTTGATGTCGCGCCCTCAGCGCAAGACCTCGAGCGCGCCGCCCAGGCGCACGCGCGCTCAGGCGCTGACGCTTGGGCCTCCGCGTGGCCCGCGCGCGCGGCCGCCGCGTGCTGGGACGCACAGGCCAAGACGCTCACCGTCAGGCGCGACACCTTTGGCATGGTCCCGCTCATCTTCGCGCCGCTGCCCGGCGGGGGCTGGTGCGTGACCACTGAGCCTGAGCTGCTCATCACGCTGTGCGCGCTGCAGCCCACGCCCTCGCCACGGCGCCTGGGCGCGCTGCTGTGGCTAGAGGGCTGGGATCATGATGACGCCGACTACCTCACTGGGGCGCGCCGCATCTTGCCTGGGCACTGGATCACGCTGGGGCTTGACGCGCGCGCGCCGCTGCAGCGGCGCACATGGCGCAAGGATCAAGCCTTGGCGATCGATCCGGCGGCGCCTGGGGCGGCGCTCTTGCGCGCGCTTGATGAGGCGCTCACGACCGTCAGCGCCGATCCTCACGCGCGCGTCGCGATGAGCGGCGGCGTCGACTCACCACTGGTCGCCGCGCGCTTGGCGCGCGCGCGCGGCGCGACTGATGCGTCGCCCGAGGTGGTCTGGTCCATGGTCTGCCCCGCGCTGGCGCCGAGCGATGAGTCGCCTCAGCTCGACGCGCTGGAGCGCGCCTTGCCTGTGCGCGCGCAGCGCTACACGATCGCCGCTTGGCCGCTGGCTGATCCCTCGTTTCAAGCGGCGCGCTGGGGCCTAGGCCCGCGCGTCCATGCTGGCGAGGCCTATGAGGCTGACTTCTTCGCGCGCGCTCATGATGAGGGCGGCGTGCGCCTGATGGTGGCTGGCTTCTTCGCCGATGAGCTGCTCCTGTGCCCACCCGCGCTCGCAGCGCGCGAGGCCCTGCGCGCGCGCGACTGGCACACCCTCGCTACGCTGCGTCATCATCCTCAGGGGCGGCGCTTGGTGGCGGGGCAGCTCGCGTGGCTTGGGGCCGAGGCGCTCATGCTCAACCCGCTGATCGCGCGATGGCGCGCGCCTCATGCGGCCCTGGCGCGACCGCGCTCAAGGCCTTGGCTCGACGCGAGCGCCTGGCTGCGCGCGCCTCGCCCTCAGGACGCGGCGCGCGCAGCGGCGCTGCTGCATCAACCTGACGGAGCGCGCGCGTGGCGCGAGGCGCAGCTCTGGGGGTGGGGCTGGGAGCACGTGATGCGCACCCTCTGGCGTCATCGCAGCCAAACAGGCCTCACCTTCTGGTCACCCTTCTTACACCCCACCCTCTGGGACACCGCGATGCGCCTGCCCCCAAGCGCGCTGGTGCGCTGGGATCGCCATGGCGCACCGCTCGATAAGTGGGCGCTGCGCCAAGCCTCCCGCGCGGCCCATATCCCCGACACGCTCGCCATGCGCCCGCGGCTGCGCACCTTTGATCGCGCCATTGAGCACGGCCTCGCTGGCCCAGGGCGCTCCCACGCCCTCGCCCTCTCACAGCAGATGCGCCTCGCTCAGCGCGGGCTCGTGGATGAGGGCGCCTTTCAACAGGCGCTCGTCGCGCTCCTTGAGGCCATCGATCGCGCAGGCCCCAGCGGCCCCTTCGTCGGCGCCACCATCGTCTGGAAGACGCTCGCTGCAGAGGCTTGGCTGCGCGCGCTTGATGGCGATGCTTGACTCGACACGAGGCCTCAGGTGTAATACGTGACGCTGTGATGCGACGCGTGGCGCTGTGATGAGGCCTAGCGGCGGTTCGCGCTGCCTCGCCTTTACAGCCTGATAAGCTAAGCAATGATGGAGTGAGCTGTGATGATTGAAGACCAGACGAGCCCGAGCGCGGAGCCTGAGCGCACCCCCACCGTGACCAGCGCCAGCTACGAGCCGCCGCGCCTCATCGCACACGGTGAGCTGCGCGCGATCATCCGTGGCGTTGGCACCTTCGGCTCCGACCTGTCCAACAACTGCTCACCTCCCGGCGCGATCCCGCGCGGCTGCTGAGCGATCAGCGCGGTGAACACGACATGGCCTGCTGAGGCGCGCCCCCAGCTGCGCGCCGATCTCATCACTGAGCTGATCGACGGGGAGTGTCTCGTGCTCGATCTGGCTCAAAACGTCTACTTTAGCCTCAACACCACAGGCCAGATCATCTGGGACGCGCTCACGCGTGGCGCCGATGTCGCCGCCTGCATGAGCGCGCTCGTGGGCGCTTTTGAGGCGATCCCCGCTGCTCAGCTGCGCGCGGATCTTGAGGACTTCCTCAACACCTTGGCCGCGCGCGGGCTGCTGTCTTGAGCGTGTGGCACGCGCATGGTCAGCTCGTGCGCAGCGATGCGCCGCTGACCTACCGTCGCGGGGGGGGGGGGGGGGGGGGGCCGCCCCCCGCGGGGGGGGGGGCCGCGCCCCGCCCCGCGGGC
>CAYXWB010000118.1:0-14091 GCA_964468515.1 uncultured Bradymonadales bacterium
GCGCCGCGCTCAAGCGCGAGCGCTTTCGGTTCGGGCTGACCAGCGCGGGGTTATTACGCCCCGACCTGTCGCTGCTCGCCTATGCTGGCTATCATCCGCCCGATGGCATCGCGCCGATCTTCAACCTGTTCGACCGCATCACCAACGCGCAGGTCTACTCGCAGCGCGTCAGCCGCGTGGTGTGCGCTGATTTTCGGGGCAAGGGGTTGTCTTATGATGAGCACGACGGCGTGGACTTCGTGGTCCCCATCGGCACGCCGCTCACCGCAGCCGCGCCCGGCACGGTGATCCTCATCCGCGATCGCTGGGTGCGCGGCGGCCTCACCATCGGCGTCGATCATGGCGCGGGCCTCATCACGCAGTACACCCACTGCTTGCGCGCCACCGAGCCCATCGGCGCCGTCGTCAAGCGCGGTCAGACCATCGCGCTCAGCGGCTCGGCGGGCATGGAGATGACCACCTTCTTCCCCTGGGTCCCGCCCCACCTGCACTTCATGGCGTGGTATCAGGGCCTCCCCGTGGACCCGTATGTGATCGACGGTGAGCCTGAGCGCGCGGGCGTGTGGACCACGCGCAACGATCCTCGCCAGCCCACGCGCGCGCAGCGCGAGGAGGTCGCGCTGCCTTGCTCCGCCATCGACCTAGACGCCATGCGCGAGGTCATCGACGCCTGCAACAGCCCCCAAATCCGCGCCGAGATCGACGCCTGGGACCACCTGCCCCACGCCCAAGCCGCCATGGTCGAGGAGTGCTTGCAGCATGATCAGTGGGCATGGCCTGCGGATTATCATCACCGCGTCATCCGCCCCACACCCGAGCAGGCGCCCCCCACGCTCACCCTGCCCCTGTGCCCCAAACACTACATCGGCGCCCGCTTCAGCGACTCAGCCCTGACGCGCAAGGTGCGCGTCGCGCCCGCCTCGCTCATCCCTGAAGCACCCGCTGCTTCTCGCGCATGAACTCCGCGTCGCTCAGCACCCCCGCGATGCGCAGCTCGTTGAGCTGCGTCAGCTGCTCCGCGATGCTCTTGCCGCCGCCACCGCCGCCACCGCCGGGCACATGCAGCGTGATGCTCTGCGCCATCTGCTGCGGCGGCGCGGGCAGCGCCGCCTGCGGATAATAAGCCAGCTGACGCTGCGGGTTGAACCGCGCGTTGAAGTCGTCGGTGTTCATCACCAGCAAGCCGATAAACTCAAAGAACGCGATCAACGACGGGATGAACGTCCAGCACATCAGCAGATAGATGATCCCCATCCCGTTCTGGCCCAGATAGAACTTGTGCACGCCAAAGCCGCCCAGAAAAAATGCCAGCAGCGCCGCGATGTTCTTGTCTCTCATGATCCGTCTCCTCGTCGTGACCCGCGCTCAGCGCGAGGTCGTGGTGTGTTGTGCTTGTCGCAGCGCATCCAAGCGCTGCTCAGCCGTCATTGAGCCTGACCCCAGCGATCCTAGCCCCAGCACCATCGGCTGCGCGTAGCACCACTGGCCGCTCTCCAAGTCCAGATCTTCGACCACGCGCTCCTTGGCGATCAGCGGCGCGAGCGCCTCCAAGAGCGTGACCTCAGTCCAGCCCAAGCGCGCCTGGAGTGCGCGCGCCGTCATCGGCCCGTTCGCCTGCGACAGCGCGTCGAGCACGCGTGTCTCGCGCTCCAGTGAGAGGGCGCTGTCGCCGGTGAGCAGCCCCGCAGGCGGCGCTGCCTCAAGCTGTGTTTGCGATGCAGCCAGCCCGCAACGCACACGCCACAGCCCCATCGCCCCCACGCTCAGCCACGACAACAACGCCGCGCTTGGTAACACCTGAGCGCCCGCCAGCGCCGTCAACAGCAGCGACGCCACCAGCGACGCCCCAAGCCCCACGCTCGCGACGCGCCGCGCGTCAGCGCGCGGCGCAGCCGCCGCAGGCGTCTGCACAGGCGCTAGCGTCTGTGAGGGGGCGCGCGCAGCGGGCGATCCGCCAAACGAGATCCCCTGCTGGGCGTCCAGCTCGATATCGCCTACCTTCATCTTCATAAGCGCGCACCTCCTCGAAGCGCACAAACAACACAACAGCTCATGCCACAGCGTTGGCGTTGAGCTGGTTGAGCTAGCTCTCATTGTGATTTGGCTTATATGGCCTAACGTTCAGTCTGACTGATCTGCGACGATCCCACAACACACACCGCGCGATCAGCCCCGGTTTTAAGCAGCGACCAGCTCACAACCTCATCATGCCCACCGCTGCGGCACGTACCGTGCCGCGCGCCCTCATCACGCGAAAAACGCCCCCTCGCTTGTGACCGATCATGGCTGACCCGCACCTGCACGACTGGGACGCGCTGCCGCGCCTGACGGATGGCCCCGAGCGGCCCTTGCGCGACGCGCTGCGCCCGCTGTTCGCCCGCGCGCGCCAGATCGACATCGTGGCCGCGTTCGCGCAGCCCGGCGGCGTGTCGCTCATCGCGCCCATGCTGCTCGACGCGCTGCGACGCGGCGCCAGCGCGCGCCTGCTCACCGGCGACTACCTCACCCTCACCCACCCGCGCGCGCTGGCCATGCTGCTGGATTTGGCAGCGCTTGGCGGCGCCCTCGACGAGCTTGAGCACATCGCGCGCCCGGGCATCCTGGCCTCGCGTCTCATCCAGACCACCCCGCAGCGCAGCTTTCACCCCAAGGCCTGGATCTTCGTGCGCGATGAGCAGGGCGTCGCCTATGTGGGCAGCAGCAACCTGTCGCGCGCCGCCCTGGTCGATGGCGTCGAGTGGAACCTGCGCCTGAGCCGTCGCGAAGACCCGGCAGGGTTCGCCAACTTGCAGCGCGCCTATGAGTCGCTCTGGCGCACAGGCGCGCCGCTGACGCGGCCGCTGGTTGAAGATTACGCCGCGCGCTTCGCGCGCGAGCGCGCTTCGCGCGCGCCCCAAACCCTCCTCGCCCCCACCGACGCACCGGCGACGACCCTCGCGCCTGCGCTTGATGAGCCGCTCGACGCGCCCCCGCGCCCGCACGACCTCCAAATTGAAGCGCTCGACGCGCTCACGCGCGCCCGCCGGGCGGGCGCGTCACGCGCGCTGCTGGTGATGGCCACGGGCCTTGGCAAGACCTGGACCGCCGCCTTTGACGTGCAGCGCGAGCTGCAAGCGCGCCCCGACGCGCGCGTCTTGGTCGTCGCGCACCGCGTGGAGCTGCTGCGACAGGCCGCAGAGACGCTGCGACGCGCCCTGCCCGACGCCTCGCTCGGCTGGTGCGTGGGCGATCAAGACAGCCTCGACGCGCAGCTCACCCTGGCGAGCGTCGCCAAGATCGCGCGCCCTAAGCGCCTGCACGCCATCGCCCCCGACGCCTTCGACTACGTGATCATCGACGAGGTGCACCACGCCGACGCCTCCACCTACCAGCGCCTGATGCAGCACCTGACGCCTAGCTTTTGGCTGGGGCTGACCGCCACGCCCGAGCGCGGCGACGGCGTGAACATCGCGCGCTACTTTGGCGGCCAGCCCACCTTTGAGGTCGGCCTGATGGACGCGATCGCGCGCGGCGCGCTCGCGCCGCTGCGCTATTACGGCGTCGCAGACCCGCTCGACTATGCGCCGATCCCGTGGCGAAGCGGCCAGCTCGACCTCGACGCGCTCGGGCGCGCGGCCCAGACCGAGGAGCGCATGGCGGCCATCTTTGGCGCCATGCAGGCGCATCCGGCCAGCCGCACGCTCGTGTTCTGCGCCTCCATCGCGCACGCTGATTATGTCGCGCGGTGGCTGAGCGCGCGCGGCGTGCGAAGCGTCGCGCTGCACAGCGGCCCCACCAGCGCCTCGCGCCACGACGCGCTCGACGCGCTGATGCGCGGCGATCTCGACGCGCTGTGCGCGGTGGACCTGCTCAATGAGGGCGTCGATCTGCCGAGCGTGGATCGCGTGGTCATGCTGCGGCCCACCACCTCCAGCGTCATCTTTCAGCAGCAGCTCGGACGCGGCCTGCGCCGCGCCCCCGGCAAAGACGCCCTCATCGCGCTCGATCTGGTCGGCAACCACCACAGCTTCCTGCATCGGCTGCGCCACCTGCTCCAGCTCACGCCCAGCGGCGCTCTAAGCAAAACCCTCGCGACCTCACCAGACGCGGCCTTGGCCGCGCTCCAGGCGACCGCTTGGCCCGCAGGATGCGCCATCACGCTGGAGGTCGCCGCCATCGATCTGCTGCGCGAGGCGGCGCGCGCGGCGCGCGTCCCGGCCCAGGACACCCAAGGCCAGCGCCCCTTCACGCTGCGCGTGAGCCCCGAGGGCGCCCTCTCACTGGATCGCGCCTCGCAGCCCTGGGCGCCGCTTGGCAAGCTGCGCATCCGCACCCCGAGCGGCGCTGCGTCGTGGCTGCACGTCACTCACGACAGCGCCCACCTCGACGCGCCGCGCGATCAAGCCCTCACCACCCTGCTCGCCATGTTCGCAGGCGCCCCAAGCGCCCACGCCGTCCTGCGCGTCTCACCGCACCCCGAGGACTGGAGCGTCACCCCCGACGAGGACCACGACCAGCGCATCGCGCCACCCGGCGCGCTGCTCGACGAGGCGACCATCACGCGCTTGTTAGGCGTCAAGCCTGATGGCGCGCGCTGGCAGCGCCAAAACAACACGCTCACCTTGTGGCTCGACGACCCCGCGCTGTGGCGCGACGCAGAGCACGTCACGCTGCCCGACGCACCGCGCGACCCCAACCTCACCGCCCACGCGCTGCTGCGCCTGCCCGATCAAGACGGCTGGCGTTATTTGGGCTTGGCCATCCCCATCGCGGACCACGACAACACCGCGTGGCAGGTCGCCCCGCTGGATTTTGCGACATGGCGCGCGCTCAACCCACGCGGCGGCGCGTCTCGCCCCCTGCCGCCCTACGCCGAGGCGCTGGCGCTGCGCTACTTGGCGCAGCTGCACCACAGCCTCACCCCCGGCCAGTGGCTTGAGGCGGACGGCAAGCGGTTTCGGGTGGTGAAGGTGCGCGAGGGCGCGGGCGTGACGATCGACGGCGGCCCAGGCGGCTTCAAGCCGCGCAACGTCTCGCTCACGGACCTGGCCTGGGCGCTGCTCGCGCTCGACGGTCAGGCCGACAGCGCCAGCAAGGCGCTCATCCACGCGCTGCGCTACTGGCCCGGCACCCCGCGCGGCTCCACGCGCTACATTGATACCCTGTGGGCGCAGCGCATCATCGAGGCGTCACCGCCGCGCTGAGAGGCGCGTCGAAAGCAAGCTCGGGGCACCGATCACCCTGCGCCTCACTGCGCGTCCCGTCGGGGCAGATGACGCGCAAGAAGCGCGCGCCTTCGAGGTTCGCGCCTTCGAGGTTCGCGCCGAGCAAGCTGACATGCGCCAACCAAGCATGGCTCAGGTTTGCATCGCGCAGGTCGGCTCCGGCGAGCGTGAGGCCGGTGAGGGTGGCATGCTCCAGGCGCGCGCCGCGCAGGGGCTGGTGGCTCAGGTCTGCGCCGGACCAGTGCTTGAGGATGCTCAGCACGCGCACCCGCTGCGCGGCCTTCATGGTGGGCGCGAAGATCTTCACGGGTGGCGGCATGACCTCATGCGACGCGCTCACCCGCGCGAAGAAGTGTTCTTGGCGCTTGAGCTTGTCATCATGGGCGTGGGGGACGTGCAGATCGACCAGCGCGCCGCCCTCAAAGTAAGCGAGGCCCGAGGAGGGTGTGGCGCGCCCGAGCGTCGCCCGCAGCGCGGCTCCTACCACCGCGCTGTCAGGATCATAGACCACCTTCGCGCCGCCCTCAGGTCGCGTCGCCAGCAGGTCCGCGAGGAACCCCGGCGTGCTCCCACAAGTCTTCATATAAAACGCCACCACAAGCGGCTCACCAGCGGCCATGAGCTGCTCAAAGCGCGCTGGTGTAAGGGTGGAGGAGGCGTCGGGATCGGCGGGCGGCTTGTCATCCACGCCGAGGCGAAACATCACGCCGGGCGCGTCGCGCATGTCCTCGGGCGGCAGCTCAAACGTCTCACTCTGCGGGAACATGATGTAGAGGATGCCCTCAGGCAGCCTCGGGTCATCGAGCTTGAACGTGGTGTAGACCACCTTCGCGCAAGGTTGCGCCAGCAGCCGCCCCAAGTAATCATCCAGCGGATGCTCAAAGCGCGTCGTCAGGTTGTGGCGCTCCATGAGCGCGCGCCCCTGCGCGCCGCTGATCACACGCGTCGTGCTGATCTCGCTGACATCTCCCGCGTAGCTCGACGACATCACCGCCTGCACTTGGAATTGCACACGCGGCACCAGGTCCTCTTGGTAGCGCAGCTCACATCCGGCAGGTGCGGGCGCGGGCGCCTCCACGATCGGCGCAGGCGCTGGTGAGGGCGCGGGCGCGGCGCTCTGGCAGCCTGATGCGGCGAGCAACGTGACGCTGAGGATGAGCGGGCGGTGCATAGCTCCCCCGAAGGTGTGACTTAAATGGACGAGCGCGCGTCTTAGCTTAGAGGCCCGCACGCTGCGCTGTCAAATGAGGGGGCAAGTTGGAGAATAAGCGCAGCCACGCGCAGGTTGTTGAGCCTCACATAGGCAGCGGCGCGTGATGCGCCGCACGCACACCACGCAGGAGGACAGATGGAGACTCTACGTTCGAGCGCTCACTGGTCCGACGATGCAGCTCATGATGCGACCGTGTGTGCGATGACTGGCGCGCTCAACGCGACGACCGCTCTGGAGGTCGACGCCTTGTTGCGCAGCCCCACGGGGCCACCCTTGCTGGCCACGATCACACGCGCGTTGGCAGACGACGCAGGCCCCGTGACCTTAGCTGACATCGAGGCCGCCATCGGCCACAACAACCGTGACGCTGCCAAGGCGTGCCTGCGCACGCACACCCCCTTGCAGCACTTCGCCTTGGTCGCGCTGGGCGCGTTCACGCTGGCCTCACCGCAGTGGCGCGCGGACGCGTATCACCTGAGCGTGGCGCCGCGCACCGCGCGCGATGCAGACGCGCACGCCACCGCCGAGGCGATGGTCCAGCGCGCCATGACCGCCGACGCCCGCGCCCGCGCTTGGGCCAAGCGTCCCACGCCCGAGCTGACGCCTGACAGCGACGACCAAGCGCTGTGCGCCGCCCACATGCGCCTGCGCGCCAGCGCCTCGCTCCACACGCAGGCGACCGTCTGCTTGCTCGCATTGGCCCAAGCGCAGCAGCTCGACACCCTCGATGGCCCCGTGCGCGCCGCGCTCGCCAGACGCGGCCAAGACCTCGACGCGCTCATCTTAGAGAGCGTCTGGCGCTTGGCCGAGGTGGCGCTGCGCCAGCAGCACATGGCCCGCACCGGCCAAACCCAGCGCGCCACCACCCTCATCGCCCACACCCGCGACGCCCTGCGCGACGCCGTCGCGCGCCACAGCATGCGCGCCCCCGCCCCCACCCGCTAACAACACGCCCACCTCAAGCCAGCGCCCCCTTGACTTGGTCAAGGGGGCGCTGGCGCGCGTCAGCGCCACGGTCAGGCTCACCGCACCTGAAGCGCTCACATCAAGCATCCCCGCATATAATCTAACTGAGCGGCCCATCGCGCAGGAGGTTGTATGTGCTCAGGGGCGCTCATCAGCTCTGTGACGAGCACACGCGCTCGTGCCTCTTAGCAGTTACATCACATGATGCAATTAACCTTGACGCGCGCGCGCGACCCTCTAAAGTTAGGGAGGTTAGGCCTGCGCGCTCGCGCGCAGGCCGCATCCGCACCCGCAGCTCGCGAGGCCCTCTATGACCAGCGCCACCCCACGCACCGCGTTCCAGTCCACCAGCGCCCACGGCCTGAGCTACGACCTGCTGCCGATGAAGCTGTTTCAGAAGGCCAAGCGCTTGGGCATCTGGAACCCCAGCGACATCGACTTCACCCAAGATCGCCAGGACTGGCTCAACTTCAACGATGAGGAGCGCCGCGCGCTGCTCCACTTGACGACGGTGTTCTTGGGCGGCGAGGAGTCAGTCACGCTGGACCTGCTGCCGCTGATCATGGTGATCGCAGAAGAGGGACGCTTGGAGGAGGAGATGTTCCTGACCTCCTTTCTGTGGGAGGAGGCCAAGCACGTCGAGGCGTTTCGCCGCTTCTTAACCGAGGTGGCTCAGGTCAACGAGGACCTGAGCCACTTCTACTCGCCAAGCTACAAGAAGATCTTCTTTGAGGAGCTGCCAAACGCGCTCAACCGGCTGCGCACGGACAAGTCGCCCGTGGCCCAAGCCATCGCCAGCGTGACCTACAACATGATCGTCGAGGGCACGCTCGCCGAGACGGGCTACCACGCCTACTTGAGCGTCTTGGAGGCCAAGGGGCTGATGCCGGGCATGCGCGAGGTGGTCGCGCACCTCAACCGCGATGAGTCGCGCCACATCGCCTACGGCGTCTACCTGCTGTCGCGGCTGGTGGCCGAGCACGGCGAGCCGGTGTGGGAGGCGATCGAGGCGCGCATGGGCGAGCTGTTGATGCCGGCGCTGGACATGATCCAGGAGATCTTCGCGGAATATGAGGTGTTCCCGTTTGGCCTCAAGCAAGACGACTTCGTGACCTACGCGATGGGCCAGTTCGAGCGCCGCTTCGCGCGCATCGCCAAGAGCCGCGCGCAGGGGTTAGAGGCCGTGATGACCGAGGACCAAGACGCCTTCACGATCGCCGCCGCCGAGTGAGCGCGAGGCCATGGCGCGGGTCGTGTCACGACCCGCGCCATGGCCTCAAGCGCGCTGCAAGTGAAAGTCTAGCTTGGACGATCCTCGCATAAAACCTGTGCCTGCGACGCACCGCGCAGGAGGTTGCATGTGAGCGAGGCGGCCTCAACAGCGCGCTGCATCGCTTGAAAGTGGGGGAGCGACAAGGAAGGTCACAAGGTGCGATCGCACAGCGCGGTGTTGTACGCCTGGGCCAGCGGCTCGCCAGGGGCGTCCCACAGCCAGGACACCAAGAGCGAGGTCAGCACCAAGCCCGCGCCTGCGCCGCCGACGCCAAGCCAGGTGTTGCGCGAGGGTGGCTCAGGGCGCGTGGCGAGCACCGCCGCGGTGGTCATCAGGCCCACGCCCGCTAAGGTGCCGATCCAAAGCCCGCGCTCGCGCCAGGCGTACTGGCGATACAGCCCGCGCGAGGCCTCATACTGCGTCAGGCTGTCTGAGAGCTGCCCCGAGCGCCAGCGGCCATCCGCGCGCTTGAAGTGATCGATCACGAGCCCTGGCTCATACACGAGCTGGTAGTCCTCGCAGCGCTTGTAGCGCTCATCAAGCGTCATGCGCAGCGTCTCAGGCGGCACGCCTGCGCTCACGCAGCCGGTGCCAAGCACCAGCAAGCTCGCCAGCAGCATCCATGAGGCGTTCATCTTCATCGCACACTCCTGTTCACATCATCTCGCGCCCAAGCCGCTGGCGAGCATACCGAACGCGCGCGCTGGCGCGCGAGCGCGAACTTGTGCATGATCACGAGCGCGCACGCACACTGGCGGGCGCATCACCCCACGAGCCGCACCCTATGCGTCTGATCGCACCATCGCTCATCGCCCTCGCCATCGTCACGCTCATGGCCTGTGCCGACGAGGTCACGGATCAATCCGCGTGGTCGGGCGGTCGCACGTTTACCGCGCTGAGCGCCTCGGTGGCCCCGGGTCCGGCCGAGCTGTGCCACGCGGTCCATGTGGCCAGCGGTGGCGCGGGCTTGTACGAGATTGTGGAGCTGCGCGCCAACCCCTCGCGCGATCCTGATCATGTGTACGTCGAGGCGTGGCGCATAGAGTCGTGGTCTACGCTCAGCCGCCAGCGCGTGATCCTGCGCCTGCCCGGCGAGGTCGAGGCGCAGACGGCCTCCGTGGGGTTTCGTGATGGCGAGCAGGTGGGGCTGTTGTTCTTGCCGCAGTCGCTTGAGAACGAGGGGTTCTTCAGCACCTTACCGGAGCTTGTGCTGCGCTACGATCGGGCCCAAGGCCTGCTCAGCGGGCCGCTCTTAGACGCCCCGCAGCGCGTGCCTGAGTTCGCCGCCTCGTTTGGCGCGATCGAGGCCAAGCTCACGCGCCCTTATGAGGCGCCGCGCCCGCTGCTCACGAGCCTGAGCGCGCATCCGCAGCCGCCACCAGGTGAGTGCCCCGCCGATGTGACCGCGCGCTAGACACTCGCCACGCGCGCGCGTTATGCTGCAAAGCTTCACATGAACTTCGCGCCAAGCACCCCAGCTCGCCCACGGGAGGCCCCATGACCCAGACCAAGCTCCACCTCAACGTCGACCAGCTCGCCGCCCTCGCGGAGCTGCTCATGGGCGCGGCCTATGCCGATGGTGACTATGACGGCCACGAGGCCGAGATGATCGGCGACACGCTGCGCGCCCTCACCCCAAGCCACGAGCTGCCCGAGCAGGTCACCGGCAGGCTCGCCCGCTTTGATGAGGCGACCTTTGATCCCACCCTCGCCTGCCAGACGCTGGGCCTGAACGATGCAACGCAGCGACAGGCCGTCTTGGCGCTTGTCTCCAAGGTGATCGAGGCGGACGGCGTACACGACCTCGCCGAGACCGCCTATCTGGAGCGGGTTGGCCATGCGCTCGGCGCCAGCGAGGAGGAGCTGGCCGAGCACATCTTGGAGATTATCCTTGAGGATGGGCCGCCGCCGCTTCCTGGCTAGCGTGTCAACAGCAGGAACGAGGCGCCTGTCGCGCCAAGCGCCGCACCCAACAACCCCGCCAGCCACACGGGGCGCCCGCGACCGGGGCGCTCAAAGGCGACCTCGTAGAGCACCTCCTCGTGCATGTCTACCAGCAGCACACCATCGACGGGGTAAGCCAAGCTGTACTCCAAGAGCTGCCTTCGCGTGGCCGCCGTGGTGATGCTGGGGGCCATGTGCCCCGACTTGACCTCGGCCACATAGCGCTTGCCGCCCCGGCTCACCAGCATGTCCGCGCGCATGCTCACCTCATGCGGCTCCCCGTTGAGGTACACGCGCCAGCTGCGCTCACACTGCGTGCTCATGATCCGGTAGCCGCGACGGCGCAAGAACCCCTCGGCGTCATGCTCGGCCTGCACGGCGCGGCGCGCGCGCTGTGCCAAGGTGAGGTCGCGGCGCATGCGCCACCACAGGCCGCGCGCGCGGCGATAGAGCATCCACAACAGCGCGATCGCCATCACCCCCACAGCCCACCAGCTCGCGGGCATCACGCCCCACACCTCCATCACCCACTCGCCACATCGCGTCTGCTGCCACGCCGCCATCCTGGCTCCTGTCTGCTGGGCAAAAGCGCGCTGCCTGCGTCGCCAAGGCCAGCGTACAAGGCGCCGCACTGTGAGCAAATTTTCTAGCGAGCGCTGAACCCATGACCAGCTCACATGATCGTGATGAGCGCGAGCTGAAGCCGCGCGCCTCGGCGCGCCTGCGCGCGGGCGTGGTCGCGCTGCTGTTGGGGGTGCCTGGCGGCGCAGGGGGCGCGCTCGCGCTGCTGTTGGCGCTGGAGCCCGCGCCCGGCGCGCTGCCTGTGAGCTGGCCCGGCGCCATCAGCGGCGCGCTCGGCGCGCTGCCCGAGGTGATGGCCGCCGTGCTCGGCCTCTCACTCACGGTCGTCGCCATCGTCGTGCAGCTCGCAGGACAGCGCTATCCTGCTAAGATCGTTGATCTGTTCATGACAGATGCGCGCAACGTGATGTTCTTTGGCTTCATCACGACCTCGTGCGTCTACATGGTCGCGGCCAGCGTGCTGACAGGCACAGACCCAAGCCCCACGCTGGTGAGCGCGGGCGCGATCGTGCTGGCGCTGCTGAACTTCTGCTTGCTGCTGCCTTACTTTGGCCATGTGTTCGCCTTCCTAGAGCCGAACAACATCATCACGCGGATCCGCGCGCGCGCAGACAGCGCGCTCAAGCGCGCCTGTCGGCGCGAGCTGAGCCCGGAGCGGCTCACTGGCGAGCGCTGGCGCGTGGCCAACGCCATCGATCGCATCGCGGACAACGCGATGGCGGCGGCCAGCCAGTCAGACCGCAACCTGGCGATGCACAGCGTGCGCACGCTGGAGGCGCTGACGCTGGATTATCTGGCGATCAAGCGCGCCCTGCCGCAGGCGTGGGCGACCTCGGAGGCGATCTCCATGAGCACGCTCGCCAAGGACTTCCTTGACGAGATCCTTGAGCACAACGCCTGGGTCGAGGCTAAGATCCTCATGGAGTATGAGCGCATCTTCCGGCTGTCCTTGGGGCAGATGACGGAGCTGGTGAGCCAGCTCGCGGCCAGCACGCGCGCGATCGGCGAGTCGGCGATGACGCATGACCAAGGCTATGTGCTGGATCTGAGCGTGCAGTTCTTTAACACGTACCTGCGCCACACGCTCAACCAGCGCAACGTGCGGGCGGCGTACAACGTGATGTATGAGTATCGCCGCTTCGCGCACCAGATGCTCACCCGAGGCCACCCCGACACCTGCTTGCGCGTGGTCGAGCACATGGTCTATTATGGGCGCACCGCCAACGCGATGGGGCTGCCGTTTGTGACCGTCACGGTCGCCAATGATGTGCGCGTGCTGTGCCAAGACGCCTTCACGCAGGGTCAGCGCGCGGACATGCGCCAGATGCTAGCGCTGCTGCTGTCGCTGGATCAGGCCAGCGAGACGGACGGCCAAGAGGTCGCGCTGTTAGGCGTGCGCCGCGCGCAGTCGATCTTGGGGGCGTTCTTGCTGTCCAAGGGGGCGAGCGATGACGCGCAGGCGATCCGCGACGACATGAGCGACGAGCCCGCGCGCAGGCTCCTGCTCGCCAGAGACGCGATCTTGGCCGTGCGCGAGCGCAAGTTCTGGGAGGTCACCGATCGGGGCTTTAACTTTGACTATGTGGAGCCCGCGCTGCGCTCACACATTGACGACTTCTTCGCGCCGCTGCTGCATGAGCGCGCCGATTAAGAGGGGGGAGCCGCGAGCGGAGCGAGCGGCAGCTAGCTTGGACGAGCTGCGCGCAGCGAGGCGCTCAAGCCTGCGCTTTCAGCGTAGAGAGCGCGCACCCAAAGCTACCGGCGCGCAGCGGCTTGGCGATCGGCAAACTCAGCACCATATTCAACAGCTCGGGGCGCGCTCGCTTGGAGCGCAGCCCCACACCATGAGGGCGAGAGGCGCGTCATGAGCGCCTCCCTGAGCTGTTGAGGATGGATCATGAGCGTTGCTAATGTTGAGCAGAAGAATGTCTTGTTTGTGTTGACCTCACACGACCAGCTTGGCACGACGGGCAAGAAAACGGGCTACGACTTGGGGGAGACAGCGCGCGTCTGGCATATCATGGGCGAGGCGGGCTATGGGGTGGAGTTCGCGTCCATCAAGGGCGGCATGCCCCCTGCGGACAACATCAACAAGGACGATCCGCAGCAGCTCGCGTTCTTGAACAATGAGGCAGTGCAGCTGGCGCTTGAGAGCGCCCCCTCGCTGCGTGAGGTGCCGATTGATCGTTATGACGCGATCTATTTTCCGGGAGGTCACGGCACGATGTGGGACTTCCCTGAGGATCCGAACGTGCAAGATGTGGTGCGCGGGATCTATGAGCGCGGCGGCATCGTGGCGGCGGTGTGTCACGGGCCAGCGGCGCTGCTCAACGTGAACCTCACTGATGACTCCCTGCTGATCGCGGGCAAGCGCATGGCGGCTTTCACCGATGAGGAGGAGCGCGCGATGGAGCTGGAGCAGGTCGTGCCATTCCTGCTCGCGAGCGAGCTGGCCAGGCGGGGCGCGCGCTTGGTTCAGGCGGGCAAGTCACAACCGCAGGTGGTCGTCGACGGGCGGCTGATCACGGGCCAGAACCCAGCCAGCGCGGTGCTGGTAGGTGAGGAGCTGGCGAAGGCGCTGTATCACAAGCCGGTGCGGCGTGAGGCGGTGGAGCCGAGCGTCAGCTGAGCTCAGGCGATGTGTGTGAGGGCGACAGTCAAAAACATCGTCACGCGAAGCACCATGCTGGCGAGGGAGGCCGACAACAACCTCAGACGGGCGGCGCGAGGTGCGCCGCCCCCTCACGCTGAGGTCGCCCACCATGTTTGCACGTACGCGCGCCGCCACGCTCTGCCTCTTGCTCACCGGATTGTTCGGCTGCGAGCATGCGCTCCATGAGGGTGAGGACGAGGTGCCCGCGTGGGCGCTGGATGATGAGGCGCAGGGGGTGATGCGGCTGCGCGAGGTG
>CAYXWB010000119.1:0-14086 GCA_964468515.1 uncultured Bradymonadales bacterium
TCGGGTGTGGGCCTGGAGGAAGGCTTCGAGGCGATCGAGCAGCGTGGCGCGCGCGGTGGCGCGGTCCAGCGGCTTGCGCGGCTGCTGCAGGGCGAAGCCTTGGAGCAGATCGCCTTGCTCGGGCAGCGTGGCGCCGAGCGCGTCCTCGTGCTGGGTCAGCGCCGCCTCCACCGCGCGATCGATCTTGAGCAGGCTGCCCAAGTGATCCGCGCCTCGCATCGCCTGGATGATGGTGTCGGTCATGGTCGCGGCGATGCCCGTCGTGCGCTCGACCTCCTGGCGCAGCTCCACGAGCGCGGGATCGTCGTCGGGCAGGCTGCCCAGGCGCAGGTTCGCGGCGACGAGGTTCATCTGCGTGGGCTGTACGGCGGGAGCGAGCTGGCGCGCCTTGAGCCACAGCGTGGCGGCGGCGATCTGGACGGCGCGCGGGTCGAGGTCCACGCCGTGCAAGTTATGCGACAGCACCCGCGCCACGATCGCAGCCGCTTGCCACTGTTCCTCATCCTGCTCGCCGCGATGGCGCGCCTCCTCGCGATACAGCGCCACCAACAGCTCCAGCGCGCCGACCAAGAAGTGGCCGGAGCCGACCGCAGGATCGATCAGGCGCACGTCGCGCAGCGAGTCGGGCGTGGGGGAGGTTGTGTGTTGGGGCAGCGGCTGAGGCACATAATAAGCCCACCTGCGCTCGGCGTCGGTGTGAAGTGGCATCAGGTCGGTGAGCGCAACCTGGCCCGCGTCGCGCTTGGCTCGCCACTCGATGCGGCGCGCTTCGAGGGCGTCGAGCGTGCCGTCACAGACGACCTCGGGCGTCCAGCCGTGCTTGTGGCATAGGGCGAGCCACAGGGGGTTGATGGTGTTCTGGAGCAGCCAGTCCACCATGTAGCGCTCGGTGAACAGCTGCGTCTTGCTGGCGATCTCATGGCCCTCGATCTTGCCGCCGCTGTTGAGCTTGGCGTCAAGCGCCTCGCGGTCAGGATCGTTCCAGTACTGATAGACCCAGCCCAAGGTCATATCATCGGCCCAGCAGGGGTCGAGGTCAGGATCGTTGAGGGCCTCGACCACTAGGCGCAAGGTGGCGCTGGGGATGGGGATAAGCTCTGCGACGCCCGCGTGGCCATAGAGGCCGGGCAGCTCGGTGGCGAGGTCTTCGAACACGAGCTGAAGCAAGAACGCGTAGCCTTCGGAGTCATCGCCGCGCACGAGGGCGGGGGCGAGCTGTCGCAGGTCTTGGTAGGCGCGGCTTTGCCAGCCGCCGCTGATGACGGGCAGGGGGCGAAGCGCGCGCGAGTCGCCACCTGCAGGCGGCGTCTCCATGAGGCGCAGCATCACGAGGCGATTGAGCAGCGTATAAGCGGCCTGCTGGACAGCTTGCGCGCGAAAGTCCTCACGGGTGCGCGCGTGCTTGGCGCGGGCAGGTTCAGCGCGTTGTTGCTCCGCGATCCAGGCCTCCAGCCGCGCGCGCGACGCGGCGGCGTCGGCCTCAAGGCTCGCCACATCAGCCGGGACCGACATCAAATAGACGCCCTCGGTGGCGTCATGAAGCTCGCTCAACAGGCTCGCCCTCAGCGCGCGGATGGTCTTCGACAGCGCGCGCTTGGCATCAGAGGTCATGGTCATAGGGCGTGGCTCGTGGCGATGAGGGCGTGAGGCGATGATGCGTGCGTTATAGCAGCTCCTCACCGCGCGGTCATCGCCATGTGCGCCCTTTTACCGCACCCCTAGCCATTTTTGCGATTTGTGTAGGGGCTAATTGTTTTGCAAAATTTATGTGAATTGTGTTTATTGATGTGTTTGGTTGATTGATGTGCTTGGTTAGGTGTTTATGTTGCTATATGGCCCTTGCAGGGATTTTATTTTTGATGATGTTAGGTGGTATAATTTGATTGTTGGTGGTTTTTATGTCTGTTTGGTTTTTAGTTGTTATTTTTGTATGTAGTGATTTTTGATTGCGACACTCGTCATTGCAATTGGCCAGGTTTTAAGTGGTGCGATCGCTTATTGGTCAACGGTTTAGGTTGATTGTGGATGTGTCAAGAATTGGGCGATGCACTATTGATGTTGGAGGTCATAGAGAGTGTTACATGAGGTCGAAGTGGGCTTTAAATTCTATCAAATCATTTTTTGATAGGATATCTTCCAGGATGTTATTGAAGGTGTCTTCTTTTTGCTTTTCATAGATTTCTTTACAGTGCGTTTTCATCCCTTTTAACTTGCCGCCAGGGATATCATTGATGTCTATAAGTTGGTGAGCTATTTTGTAGTCATGGGTTTTGCAAGATATGAATGCAGCGGCAGTAAGGTAAGGCATTAGTTCGTCATGAAGTTTCATGTTGTGTTCTCTGTCTATTTTATCAATGGGTGTTTTTATTGTTAGGATTTTTATGTTGTCTACTCTTTTGGCTAATTTATCTTGGGTGTTTTTTATTATAATGAATGGTTTTATTATTTGTTGCGTGGTTAAATGGATGGATTGGGATGTGTGTTCCTTAGCTATGGCTATCACTTTGGATGGATTTTGTGTGTTTTCGATAGGTGTAGTTGGGGGGTGCTCTTCTTTGCACGATGTGAATGCAATGAATACGCATGTGATGAGGATGCTTTTGGACTTATGCATGTTTTTTCTGAGTGAATTGGGTTGCTTGAAAGGGGAGGTGGATTTAAATGGTTTGTTTATTTTTTTTGAGAATGGATTAGGTCTGCTATCTCAGTTGCTATTTCTTCTACTGTATGGGTTGCCGTGCTACGAGCAACTTTATCTGCTATGGATGGGCTGAAGTCTACTACTTGTTGTTTGGTGATTTCATGCCAAATGGGAATTAAGGTTTGCTCTCCTGTAATAGTTCGGGTTACGATGCCGTCTAGCTCGTAATTTGTCCAACCCTTAGATATGAAGCTTTTGGATAAAACTACCAGGCCCACTCGACTGTTGGCTAAACCCTTGTCGATTTTTTGACGAAGGCTATCGCCAATTCGAAGCGTGAATTCGTCATACCATACTTTTAATCCTAGTTTTCTTAGTTCGTTAGCAAGAGGTCGCACAATGGCATCTTTGTCTTCGGATGCATGAGAGATGAAGACGTCATATGCCTCGCTCTCCGAGGTTTCAATGTTTCGAACAAGAGAAGGTATAGATGAGAGAGGTGTTTCACGTATTTCTGGTAGTGCTCCAGGAAGTTTTCGTACAGATGCCTGAGTGGTTCCTTGAAGTCCTTGCATATCTATTACTACGTACCAATGTCCATTGGATGGAATTTGTAGTCTGAGAGGAGATGTTTTGGCTAGTCCGCCAATGTAGGTGTGTTTTTTTCTATTTTTGTAATTTAAAAAAGCAGAGCTTGTCATTAAGCGCACGTTGGCTCCTCTTGTGAGTGTGATTTCGACAATCTCTCCGCTTTTGCATGTCTTAAGATCGAACTGGAGGTAGTTCATGCTGTGTCTCTTCGCTTTAGCTAGGGGATTGAGTGGTGGATGAGAATTAGCCTTCTCTAGTGATAGTATAGCTCAATGTGAAAATAAATATAGATCGTATGACGATCTTTTTAAATGGATAGCTCAACTTGTGTGGCATGTGATTTGCAGGGTTGGCCTCTTGCTCATTAAATTCGGTCAAACTCAAGTAGTGTGGTGCAACTGCTAAGGCGCCCGCTCACACACAACCTCCCGCACCACCCCTCGCAGCGCCTCATCTTATGCGGGGATCGTCCAAGTCACGCCGTCAGATGCAACCTTCGGTGGCTGACTGAGGCGGAGGCGATAACCCATCACTTCTTGATGCGCCACTGCGCGCGGATGGCCTCGCTCAGATGCGGGGAGCCTGCCAGCGTGGCGGCGCCCACTTTGCCGATCGCGCTGTACCAGAGGTTCAGCTGAACGAGGTGGGTGAGGTGTGGCGATCGTGCGAGTCGTTGAGCGCCCTCATCGCCGATCGGGTTGTTCGAGAGGTCGAGCGTGGTGAGGCGCGCTAGCATCGGTGATTGTGCCAGCGCGGCGATCCCCTTGGGGCCGAGGTGGATGTTGTTGAGATAGAGCGTCGTGAGCTGTGTCAGATGTGGCGAGCTTGCGAGCGCGATGACGCCCTCATCGCCGATTGGGTTATTGGAGAGGTAGAGCGTGGTGAGGTGTGCAAGCCCCGGAGATTGTGCCAGCGCCTTGATGCCTTTGGGGCCGATGCCCGCGCCGTAGATCCAAAGCGCTGTGAGCTGTGTCAGATAGGGCGAGCTTGCGAGCGCCTGGGCGCCCTCATCGCCAACCCCGCTGCAGCTGAGGTAGAGCGTGGTGAGGCGCGTGAGCTGAGGCGCCTGGGCTAGCACCTGCTCGCCCGATACGCCGAGCGGGTTATGGGAGAGATGAAGGTGGGTCAGGTTCTCCAGATAAGGTGACCTTGCCAGCGCCCTCACATCGTCAGCGCCGATCGCAGTGGAGCCGAGGTCGAGCTGCTGGAGCTTAGCCAGTGAGAGGTTGTATGCGAGCGCTAGTGAGCCTGTGTCGCCACGATTGGCGCTCAGGGAGAGTGAGGTGAGGGTGTGCAGCTGGAGTGATCGCGCGAGCGCCAGCGCGTCCGTGGCGCTGCGCACGTTGTGGCTGAGGCCAAGCGCGGTGAGGTTGTGCAGATGCGGTGAGCGCACCAGCGCCAGCGCCCCCACATCGCCGATCTCATCGCCGTTGAGCCAGAGCTTGGTGAGGCGCGCGAGGTGAGGAGACTGGGCCAGCGCTTGCGCGCCCGCATCGCCGATCTTGTTGTGGCTGAGGTCAAGCTCCTGGAGCTGTGACAGCTGCGGCGATTGCGCCAGCGCCAGCGCGCCAGCGTCGTGAAGATCGTTGCTGCTCACGTCCAGCTTGGTCAAACGCGTGAGATGAGGGGAACTCAGCAGCGTCGCGAGCTCTTCATCTGCAAGCTCGATGTCATGAAGCTCAAGCACCTTGAGGTGCCTGAATGAGGTGAGCGTGCCAGCGCTTCAGCGTCCCGCTCAAAGAAGTAGCGTGGATAACCGCTGAAGCTCAGCGCAATGAGCGGGGAGAAGTTGGCCTCGTCCAAGAACTGAGCACAGCATTCACCACGCCCATGCCATTCCAAGCTGTGACACGTCAGCCCTGCTGCGCGCATGCCAGCGAGCCTCTGCTTTGCTATCATCAGCTCCGTCGGATTGTCGTCTATGTCACAGGCGATGCCTGTGGCGAGCGAGAGGGCAGGGTGTTTGCTGATGAGCTGATCCCCGCGCCACCACCACCAACCCTGCGGCGCTAGGCGCACAGTGTCCTCATCGCGCGCGAACAGCTCGCGCAGATAGGGGATGACCACTTCGCGCAGCTGCTCTTGGTCAGGCCAATCTTGCAAAAGAGCGCAGACGGCCAGCCACCGATCTTCGCCGTGGCGCGAGTGCATGTCGCTGCGCAGCTCACCGAATCGTTCATCACCGCTCATCACTCGCCCGCCCGCTCAAAAGGGTTGATCTCGCGACGGCTCAACCTCATCCCACGCCCCTTTATTCATCCTGGCCTTGCTCGCTCAGGAGAAGCCTAGCTCAAGCGATGCGGCGCGTGGGATGAGAAGCCCGCTCACACACAACCTCCCGCACCACCCCTCGCAGCCCTTGATTTTAAGCGGGGATCGTCCAAGTCACGCCGTCACTTGCAACCTGCGATGGCTGACAGAGGCATCGGCGATAACCCGTCACTTCTTGCTGCGCCACTGCGCGCGGATGGCCTCGCTCAGATACGGTGAGCTGGCCAGCGCTTGGGCGCCAAGGTCGCTGATCATATTGCGGCCAAGGTGCAGCTCCGTGAGGTTTGAAAGATGCGGCGATTGTGCCAGCGCCATCATGCCCGCGTCGCCGATGTGGTTGATGTTCAGGCGAAGCCCCATGAGGTTGGAGAGATGGGGCGACTGTGCCAGCGCGATGGCGCCCGCATCGCCGATCTCATTGTGGCTCAGGTGAAGGGAGGTGAGCTGGGACAGATGCGCCGCGCTCGCCAGCGCGATGGCGCCCGCATCGCCGAGCCAGTTGCGGCTGAGGTGGAGCGAGGTGAGGCTGTGAAGCTGGGGCGATCGTGCCAGCGCCAACGCGCCTGCATCGCAGAGCTGGTTCTGATTGAGATCAAGGGTGTTGAGCTTGGCCAAGGAGGGCGACTGTGCCAGCGCGGTCGCCCCCTCGCAGCCGATCTGATTATGCGTGATCAGGAGCGCGCTGAGGCGGGACAGATGCGAGGACTGCGCCAGCGCGTGCGCGCCCTCATCGTCGAGCTGCCTGTCGCGCAGGTTAAGCGCGATGAGGCCTGTGAGGGGGGCGTCGGGGAGGTTGAGCAGGTGGCGCGCGGCTTGCCATGAGCTTCGCCAGTACAGCTTGTGACAGGTCAGCCCGGCGCTGTGCAAGGCGTGGCGCTGGGCTTCTACGCGTCGCCCCTTGCTCACGCGCCAAGTGATGCCTGTGGCGAGCGAGAGGGCGGGGTGTTGGGGGATGAGGGTGTCTGACGCGCTCCACGTCCACCACGCGTCAGGCGCCAGACGGATGGTGTCATCGCGCGCGAACCATCCTCGCAAATAGGGGATGACCGTCTCCTCTAAATGACGCGCCTGTGGCCAGTCTTGCACCATCGCGCAGGCGGCCTGCCATCGATCTTCGCCGTGGCGTGAGTGCATCAGCTCGCGCAGCTCACCGAAGCGTTCATCAAGGGTCATGATTGGCTCAGAGGGTTGCGGTCGCATCATGAATGAGACCGCCTAGCTTAAGCGATGCGGCGCGCTATTCAAGTCGCATCGCTCCCACACAACCTCCCGGGCGACCCCTCGCAGCGCTTTATTTGATGCGGGGATCGTCCAAGTTACGCCGTCAGATGCAGCGCCCGCGCGTCGCGCGCTTTTTGACGCATGATGCGTCGCGCACGGGCCGATAACCTCGCTGCCATGGGCGCACAAGCGCACATGACGCACACCTAAAATCAGGGAGGAGCCGATGAGCGAGGAGCAGGATGATCTCAGCGCGCAAGCGCAAGCACGATGCGAGCTATAAGCTGGCTTTCACGCATAAAGAGCTGATCCGCGAGCTGTTGCAGCACTTTGTGCCGCCTGAGCTGGTGACACATCTGCGCTTGGATAAGATCGACAAGATCGACGCGGCGTTCGTGAGCCTGGAGCTGACCAAGCGTGACGCGGATATGATCTGGGAGATCCCGTACGATGATGGCAGCGGGTCGCTGTATGTGTACCTGATGCTGGAGTTTCAGTCGAAGGTGGACCCGTTCATGACGCTGCGCATGGGCCGCTATGTGAACCTGCTGCAAGAGGGTTTGAGCCTCAAGGATACCAGCCTCATCGACGCGCTGCCGCCAGTGCTGCCGATCGTGCTGTACAACGGCAAGTACCGATGGAGCGCCCACACGCACACGAGGCAACAATACAAGCTCGATCCCAGCGCGCCGCTGTATGACTATCAGCCGCAGATCGGGTATCATCCCATTGATATTGGGCGGTTATCTGAAGCGGAGCTGGATGTTGTCGATAGTGTGCTGGCGTTGATGTTTCAGGTGGAGCAGGGTTCCGTGGAGCGCGTTCATGGCGCCGTGTCGAGGTTGGCGAGGATGGCGCATGACAGCGCGCTGCTGGGGTTGTGGGACGCCATCTTGGCCTGGCTCAAAGAGGCGCTTCGGGCGCGTGAGCTGGCGGTGTCACCGCAGGATATTTACACTTTTCAGGAGGCTGAGACGATGACGGGGCAAACCTTTACAGAGTGGGCGCGCGAGCGCGATGCAGAGTGGGCGCGCGAGCGTAAGCAAGAACTTATGCAAGAGATCAGCCAAGAACTCACGCAAAAGATCAGCCAAGAACTCACGCAAAAGATCAGCCAAGAACTCACCCAAAAGATCGGCCAAGAGGAGCGTCTTGGGGAGCAGCGCGCGATCTTGGAGAAGCAGCTGCGGTTGAAGTTTGGTGAGGAGGTCAATCGCGCGGCGCGGATCGCGGCGATGGATGAGGCGGCCTTGGAGCTGGCGTTGGAGCGCATCTTGAGCGCTGACGATGAGGCGGCGGTGTTTGACACATCGCGATGAGCGTGGCGCGCCTGTCAGGGGCGCGCTCTTGTAGAAGCGAACGTTGAGTCAAAGCTCGCTTTGGCGCTTCGATTCGCCCCAGTCAGCACAGATGCTCGCCCAAACCTAGCCTAGCTCAAGCGATGCGGCGCGCTATTCAAGTCGCATCGCTCACACACAACCTCCCGAGCGACCCCTCGCAGCGCCTGATTTTATGCGGGGATCGTCCAAGTCACGCCGTCACTTGCACGGGGCGACGCGTGTGATCCCAGCGCGCGCGGGGCCTGTCAGAGGTTGATCGGGTAGAGGCCCTGCTGGCGGCCCTTCTTCACGCTCACCATCAAGAAGTAGGGGTCGTTCTGACGCACCTGCGCCCAGGTCTTGTCGGCCAGCGCGGTCGCATCGTCGTAGCTCATGTGACGTATCACCGTCGTCTCCACGACCACCAGCTCCTTGCTGTCAGGCGATGCGGACACCCCGAGGAACACGTGCCCGCGGATAAAGATCAAGCTCGGCTCCAAGCCGACCGCCTCCAGCGCGGAGGCGAACACCAGCGTCGAGTCTAAGCAGTTGCCCTGATTCTGCTTCAACGACTCAGAGGGCATGCGCACCCGCTGCGTCGTGTCGAAGTAGGTGGCGGCGATGTTGTTATAGACAAACCCACGCGCCTTGAGCGCCTTGTAGATCGCCTCCACCTGATCGTGGATGTCTTGGCCCGTCGCGCGGTTGGTATAACCAATAAACTGCCCATACTTCGTATATTTCGCGGCCTCGCGCACCAGCTTCTGCACCTCGCCGCTGCGATCATCGGGCGTGACCAGCATGATGTTGAGGTAGCGCATGTCGGTGCGCTCACCCTCGTTAAACAATGAGGGCAGCTGCCAGCGCACGCGCGTAGGCGGCTCGATGATGAGCGGCCTGTCGATGATGAGCGGCTTGGGGTTGAGGTTCGACTCGATCGTCAGCTTCAGCTGCGCGGGCGTGGGGGCGCGCAGCCCATAGAGACGATCCAGATCAAAGGTCGGCGTCATCGTCACCGCCTGCGACTCGCCAGGCCCAACCACCACCTCGCGCACCAGCTCATAGGCGTAGGGCGCCATCGTGAGCGTCAAGCGCAAGCGCTGCGGGCGCGTGCCCACGTTGTTCGTCAGCGTGATGGCCCCGAACGCGCGCGTCTTGCCAAAGATCTTCATCCCAAAGGTGTGCGCGAACAGGCTGTAGAGCTTGTTATCGAACAAGAACCAGACGGGATCCCGATAGAGCAGCGGCGCGTCTTGGCTGGGATCGACCAGCTCATCCACCGTGGCGGGCGCGTCTTGCACCAGCGCGGGGCTGCTCCCGCTCACGCGTGACGGCGCTTGAGGCGCCTCATCCGGCGCCGCCACCTGTCCTTGTGGTGATGCAGCGGCGACGGGGCGCTTGAACAGCCCCAGCCCCTGACACCCCAACAGCACGCTCAGCGTGAGGCCCAGCATCACCAGCGCGGGCGCTCGGCCTCCAGGGGGGCGGACTTGAGGGGCGCGCGCTGCGCCCTGCCTCACAGCAAGATCTGTCATTGATCGCTCGTCTTGATGGCGCGGGGTGCCTCTTGGGGAGACGACCCGCGCGGGTTCGCACAGATGGGCCTTGGGCCACGTGACTTCTAACCTATCCGGCGCGTCGAGGACAACGCTCGGCGCGCACATCGCCCCGCGCTCCCACGACCTCCCGCACGACACCTCGCAACCCTTGATTCCAAGCGGCGCTCGTCCAAGCTAGACTGTCACTTGCAGGCATGGGAGCTGACTGAGTCAAGCGATGCGGCGCGCCATCCAAGGCGCCCGCTCCCACACAACCTCCCGCACCCCACCTCGCAGAGCCTTATCTTATGAGGGGATCGTCCAAGTCACGCCGTCACTTGCATCGGCGCTGGCTGAGGCGTCGGCGATAATCCGTCACTTTAACGGCGCCACTGCTGGCGGATGGCCTCGCTCAGATACGGTGATGGCGCCAGCGTCTGGGCGCCCGCATCACGATGGGGTTGCCAGCGAGATGGGGTGTGCGAGCGCGTGGAGCAAGCAGCGCCTAACTTAAGCGAGGCGGCGCGCTTGGCGAGGGGGCACGCGCACCTATGACCTCCCATGCGACGCGTCGCAGGCTTAGATTTTTAGCGCAGCTGCGCGAGATGTGCTGTGGCGTTGCAGCGCTCAGCGCGGGCTGAAGGGGCGCCACTAGGCGCGCACCTCATCGCTCAGCTGCGGGGCGTTCGCAGGGCCGCTCTGCCCGCATCACCGATGTCAGCGCGCTCAGGAGACGCGCTGTCGCAGCTGAGCAGGTCAATGAGCCAGCGCATGACGTGGCGCACGCGGGGGATACGGTAGGCGCTGGTGGAGACGACGAGCTTGCTCTGGATCTGGAGGCCGGGCAGGGCGGGCTGAACGCAGACGAGGCGCTCCTCGGCGTCGGCGACGTTGCGTGGGAGCACGGCGAGCCCGACGCTTGCGAGGCAGGCCTCAATGATGAGGCTGGAGCGATCAAAGCGCAGCATCATCGCTTGCGCGGGCACATGGGCGAGGACCCAGCGGGCGGAGGGCATGTTGGCCTGATCGGCGCTGAAGGTGAGCCAGCGACACTGCGCGAGGCGGCGCGCGGGGTCAAGCGCGGCGGGGTTGGCCTCGACGTAGGCAGGCGTGGCGTAGATGCCAAAGTCGCAGACGCCGAGCTGGCGCACGATCCAGTGCTCACCTGGAGGCGTCTGGCTGCGCAGCGCGATATCGGCCTCACCGCGCGCGAGGTTGACGTAGCCGGTCTGCGCGAGGATTTCGACGCCAAGCTGCGGCGCCTGCGCCAGCAGCGTGGGCAAGCGTCGCGCGATGAGCCTGCCGGGGAGTTCACCGCAGGCCACGCGCACGGTGCCAGACAGCTCGGTGTGCAGCAGCTGACGAGCGCGCGCGATGCCCTCGGCGGCGGCGACCATCTGCTCCAGGTGGGGGATGAGCAGGCGCGCGGCCTGCGTGGGGGTGCAGCCTGAGGGGGAGCGCTCGATGAGCAGGGTGCCGAGCTGCTCCTCCAGGGCGGCGATGCGACGGCCCACGGTGGGCTGCGTGACGCCCAGCTGGGTCGCGGCCAGCGACAAGGAGCCGCGCTGGATGACGGCGCGCAGCGTGCGCAGATCCTCCCAGCTCGGCTCAGCGGTGATCAAGGGTGGGGTGTTCATTTTTGTAGATGGAGTGTGCGCCAGTGGCTCTTCTTGAGGGCTGTGACGGCTTATAGTCTTGTTGTTGTCAGCGCAGCTCGCGAAGGTCGCGACCTGTGTTGCTGATGATTATACAAAAACGAACATGATGAGGACAGCATGAAGGCGACGAAGACAGCGCTGGTGACGGGTGGTTCGCGCGGCTTGGGGCGCGCGATGGCGCAGCGGCTGGCGCGTGATGGGTTCTTTGTGGCGCTGACGTACCGCAGCGCTGCACGCGAGGCGCGACAGGTGGTCGAGGCGATCGAGGCTGAGGGCGGCGCTGCGGTGGCGCTCCAGGCGGACGTGTCGCAGGTGGCCTCGATTGAGGCGCTGTTCAAGGCGCTGGATGAGGTGCTTGAGGCGCGGTTTGAGGATCGCGGCCTGGACGTGCTGGTGAACAACGCGGGGATCATTGAGCATGGGCGCCTGGGTGAGACGAGCGAGGCGGCGTTTGACGCGCTGTTTGACACCAACGTGAAGGGCGCGCTCTTTGTCACGCAGCGTGGCGCCGAGCGGCTGCGCGAGGGCGCGCGCGTGATCATGCTGGGGTCGGGGCTGACGCGGTTCGCGCGCCCGGAGTACATCGCCTATGCGGCCAGCAAGGGGGCGGTGGACACGCTGACGATGTACCTGGCGCAGGAGCTTGGGCCGCGCGGCATCACGGTGAACATGGTGGCGCCGGGGCCGATCGACACGGACATGAACCCAGGCTTGCGTGCGGAGCAGGGCGCGCAGTGGGCGTCATCGATCGCGGCGCTTGGGCGCGTCGGCCACGCGGATGACATCGCCGACGTGGTCAGCTTCCTGGCCTCGCCAGACTCACGCTGGGTCACGGCGCAGCGCATTGAGGCCAGCGGTGGCGCGTGGCTCTGAGGGCAGGCGCTCACGCACAACCTCCCTCACGATGCCTCGAAGGTGTAGATTCTAAGCAGGGATCGTTGAGGTGTGCTGAGCGGTTGCAGGCTGAGAGGGGGGTGGTGATGCGCTGTCAGCGGGCGCGTCGCCACTGCTGGCGGATCGTATCATTCAGATAGGGGGAGCTTGCCAGCGCCTGCGCGCCCTCATCACCGATGGGATTATCGATGAGATCGAGCGTGATAAGGTTGGCCAGATGGGGCGATCGCGCCAGCGCGGCGGCGCCCGCATCGCCGATCTGATTGGATCTGAGCTCCAGGGTGGTGAGGGTCGCGAGCGGAGACGACCGCGCCAGAACGTCCATCGCGCCATCGCCGATCGCGTTGTGGCTGAGGTTGAGCGCTGTGATGTGGTTGAGCCGACACGCGCGCGCGAACGCCGCAGCGCCCTCATCATCGATCTGGTTTCGCTCCAGGTTGATCGTGGTGAGGCGCGTGAGACAGGGCGAGCGCGCGATCAAGGCGGCGCCTGGGCCACGGAGCTGATTCCCGCGCAGATCAAGCGCGGTGAGGTTGTTGAGCAGTGGAGAGCACACAAGCTCCCTCGCTCCTAAGGTCGTGATGTGATTGCCGCGCAGCGCGAGGGTGGTGAGGTTTTTTAGCAGTGGTGAGCGCGCGAGCGCGCTGGCGTCGTCATGGGCGAGCCTGCACTCATCGATCTGGAGGTGGGTGAGGTGGGCCAGCAGCGGCGCGCGCTCAAGCGCTGCGCTGCTCTCAGGGCTGCCCCAATAGCCATAACAGAACAGCTCAAGCGAGCGAAGGCGCGCCAAGGCGTCATCGTGTAACAGCTCAAGCAAGGGGGGCAGCGCGTCGTTCCAGCTCAGGTGGTGGCATGACAGCCCTGCGCGGCGCAGGTGTGTCAGCTGTGTGGCCACGTGCTGTGCATCCTCCACAGCCCAGCTGATGCCAGTCGCGAGCTTAAGCGCAGCGTCTTGACGGATCAGCTCGCCGCCAGCCCCCCAGGACCACCATGCGTCAGGCGCGACGCGCAGCGTCGTCGCATCATGAGCGAACAACCCCTGTAAGTAGGGGATGATCGTCTGTTGCAGATGTTCTTGTTCGGGCCAGTCGTGCAGCATCGCGCAGACGGCCTGCCACCGCGCCTCCCCATGCAGTGAGTGCATGACGCTGCGCAGCTCGCCGAAGCGTTCATCAAGGTTCATGGCTTGCCTGGGGGGTGTGCGTCGTGGCGATGGTGCGCGTTGATGGGGGACAACGCCTAGCTTAAGCGATGCGGCGCGTTTGACAAGGCGCCCGCTCACACACAACCTCCCGCGCGGTGCGTCGATACGCCTGATGATAAGCGGGGCTCGTCTAAGCGAGCGGGTCACTTGCAGGCGTGAGGGGGTGACTTAGTGGTCGTGACCTCGCCAGCGCCTGAGCATGTGACGCGCCCAATAGCGCTTGCCTTTAACAAAGCCGCGCAGGTCGGCGCTGGGCATGTAGATCAGGAGCTCAAGAGGTAGGGTGATGTGGGGGGAGTAGATGAGCGCTGAGGCAGGCGCATAGCTTATCTTGTTGCCCTTGAAGTTGAGCTTGGTGAGGTTGGCCAGTTTGGGGGATTGAGCCAAAGCCAGCGCGCCCGCATCGCCAACCTCACCCCATTGAAGATCGAGCGTCTTGAGCTTCATGAGGTGAGGGGAGCGCAGGAGGGCGATGAGCCCCTCATCGCCGATCGCGCTGCCAGCGAGGTGAAGGGCGGTGAGGTTTTTCACAAGGGGCGATTGTGCGAGCGCCGCTGCGCCCTCGGGTCCGATTTGATTATGGTCGAGCTGAAGCGTCGTGAGGTTTTTCACAAGGGGTGATTGTGCCAGCGCCTTTGCGCCCTCGGGCCCAAAATTGCAGTGAAAGAGGTTGAGCGTCGTGAGGTTGTTTAAATAGCTGTAGTTGAGGTGGGCAGAGGTGTGGAGGTGTAGGTAAAGATCGCCCTCTC
>CAYXWB010000120.1:0-13994 GCA_964468515.1 uncultured Bradymonadales bacterium
GGGCATGCACCTAAAAGGTGCATGCCCCTCGCCGCGCTGGGGGTGGGGACGCGCCCTAAAGGGCGCGCCCTGCGGCGCTTCGCGCCGCGTCAGCGCATCAGCTCAGACGACGCGTGAGAGGTGGCCTGGCGAGGTGGCCTCAAGCCAGGCGCGGGCGCGATCGTACAGCTCATCGCGCAGATCCTCGGGCAAGATGACCTTGACGTGCGGGATGAGGCTGATCACGAAAGACTTGAACTCGGGGCAGACGCCCATCTTGAAGCCGACGCGCAGGCGCCCATCGCCCATCTCTTTGATCTCTTGCGAGGGGTGCAAGCGATAGCGGCGCATGTAGTTGGCCCAGGTGCCGGAGACCTCAAGCAAGATGGGGCTCACCTCGTAGCTTCCGGCGAAGATACCAAAGGAGTGCTTGAAGTGCTCCTCGGGGTCCAGCTCCGTGAGCTGGACGGACTCCTCTTTGCGCAGGATCTTAATGCGCGCGATGGAGGCCAGATCGAAGGTCTTGTCTTGGGCGTCGTGGTGGGCCATGAGCCAGAGGCGGCCGTTGTACCAGATGAGGTTGCGCGGGTAGACCTTGTAGGTCTGGACCTTGCCGTCGGCGTTGCGCTCGTAGATCAGCTCGACGGGCTTGTTGAGCTGAAACGAGTCGAGCACGCTCTCGATGTGCTCGACCATGCGCTCGGGATCGGCGGGCAGCCAGGTGCGGCGCAGGTGCAAAGCGGTGGAGAGGCGATCGAGGCGATCGGACTGCCCACGACCCACGCGGTCGCGGCAGTACGCGGCGATGCGGTCGATCTCCTCGCCATAAGGGGTGCCCTGGAAGATGTCCAGCGCGATGCCGCCGAACTCCAGGGCTGCTGCGGTAGCGAAGGTGATGTGGGGGCTGACGGTGGACCACTTCCAGACCTTCGTGCGCCCATCACGGTAGGTGGACAGCCCGTAGAGGTCTTCTAACAGCTTGAGGTCAGCGCGGGCCTGCGGGTACTGGATCGCGAACTCCTCGCAGATGCGCTGGATGGTGACATCCTCGCCTTTTTGCAGCCAGTCCAGGATCGTGTGGGAGCGCCGAGTCGCGGCGAAGGTGTTGCGTGGTGCGGTCATGCGCTTCACTCCGGAGTCATCATCAAGCAAGCTCTCTCACCTCGACGCGCCTAGGGGTTGGGCGCGTCAACGCCTCGCCAGCGACCTCAGAGGTGCTGGTGGAGACATCGGCCATACTGGCACAACGGGCGAGGCCGCGCAGCAACCAGAGGTCTTCTGAAGTGAGTCTAAAACGATCAAGCGGGAAAGCCAACAGCCGAACCCTCCCGAACGCGCGAACGGTATCACGGCTCCCCGCGAGGTTGCAACTTTGTTCAGTAGCCATCTCACAGAGCGAGCCTGCGCGGGCGCCTAAGAGGCGCCCGCGCAGGCTCGTGTGCGCGCCCTTTGGGCGCGCGCGAAGGAGAGCGACAGCGATACTCAGAGGATGATATCGAGCGCGCTGCGATCCTGGCTCTTGATGGACTTCAGCAGGCCGCCCACCTCGGGCAGCAGCTGGTGCGCGAAGAACGCGGCGGTGGCCAGCTTGTTCTCGAAGAAGCGGGCGTCATCGTGGGATGCGGCCAGCTCCTGACGCGCGGCCTTGTCGCCCGCGTCGATGCTGCGCGCGGACCACAGCCCGGTCAGCTTCTCATAGGCGATGTCGGCCTGCTCCAGCAGCAGGCGCGCCGACTCCACCAAGCCGAACATGCGCAGGTAGGGGGTGGCGTGCAGCAGCGGGTACTCGGGGTCCTGCTTGCCCAGCGTGGTGAAGGAGAACGCCGCCTCAGCGAGCGCGTTCTTGGCGCCGTCGACCTCGTTGGCGATCTTGCCAAGCTCAGCGTGGCCCTTGAGGCGCTCAAGCTGGCTGTTGGTCTCCTGCAGCCAGGTCAGGAACAGGCCGCCGTGCTTGACGCGCATCTTGCGGCCCAAGAGGTCGAGCGCCTGGATGCCGTTGGTGCCCTCATAGAGCGAGGCGATCTTCACGTCGCGCATGGCCTGCTCGACGCCGTACTCCTTGATGAAGCCGTAGCCACCGTGGACCTGGATCGCCAGCTCCGTCATCTTGAAGCCGACGTCCGAGCTGTAGGCCTTGGCGACGGGGATGAGCAGATCGACGATGTCTTGCGCCTTGGTGCGCTCGGCCTCGGTAGCGGCGTGCTCGGCGTCATCGGACAGGCGCGCGATGCCGTAGCACATGGCGCGGATGGCCTCGCCATACGCCTTCATGGTCATGAGGTTGCGGCGCACGTCGGGGTGCTCGATGATCGCCACCGAGGTCTGCTCCGAGGAGCGATCGGTGACCTTGGGGCCTTGCTTGCGCTCGCGGGCATAGGCCAGCGACAGCTGATAGGCCGAGTTGCCGATCGCCACGCCTTGCAGGCCGGTGACCAAGCGCGCCTCGTTCATCATCTGGAACATGTAGACGATGCCCTTACAGCGCTCGCCGACCAAGAAGCCCTCACACTCGCCATTGTCGCCAAAGGAGAGCGAGCAGGTGGCCGAGGCGTCGATGCCCATCTTGTGCTCAATGCCCGAGACGGTGACGTCGTTGCTGCCCAGGATCTTGCCCTGCTCGTCGGTCTTGTGCTTGGGCACGATGAACAGGCTGATGCCCTTGGTGCCGGCCGGGTCGCCCGGCACGCGCGCGAGCACGAGGTGGACGATGTTGTCGGTGAGCTGCTGATCGCCCGAGCTGATGAAGATCTTGTTGCCCGTGATCGAGAAGCGATCCGTGCCCTCGATGGGCTCCGCCTTGGTGGACAGCTCGCCCACGGCCGAGCCCGCGCCAGGCTCGGTGAGGCACATCGTGCCGCTCCACTCACCACTGTACATGCGCGTGACGTACAGCTCGCGCTGCGCGTCGGTGCCGAACGTCTCGATCAGGTGACCGGCGGCGTCGGTGAGGCCCGGGGTGAACATGAAGGAGGGGTTCGAGGCGCAGAACATCTCGATCGCGCAGACGGCCGCCATCTGCGGCAGCTGCATGCCGCCGTACTGGGCGTTGCGCGCGATGGAGAGCCAGCCGTTCTCCGTGAACAGCTTGTACAAGCGCTCGAAGCTCTCGGGCAGGTAGACCTGCCCGTTCTCGAGGCGCAAGCCCGTGGCGTCGCCCTCGGCGTTGGCCGCGCTGAGCTGCTCCGTGGCGAGCTTGTAGGCGCTGTCGATGATCTGCTCGAAGGACTCGCGGTCGTAGCCCTCATAGCGGCTATATTGGCCAAGCTCTTGAAGCTTAAACTGGTCGAACAACGCAAACTCAATGTCACGCTTGTCGAAGATCACCTGGCTCATCGTCTGTCTCCTGGAGGGTCACGGCGCCCGCGCTTTGAGCGGCGCGCGAGGGGGGTAAGACGCGCAAACTATAGCGTCAGTTTGAGCTTCAATCAAGATGAATGGGTGTTCACTCAGTTGTTCAATGCCTCATCTGCGCCCCATCGCAGGGCGCACGCTAGACCGCGCGCGCGCGCATCCTGTACAACGGTGGGCGAGGCCCCGCTGTGGCCTGTGACTGCCAGGCATCCTCACCGCCACCTGCCCAAAGGGACGCGCCCGATGATCACCCGAGACGAGTTCTCGCTGCGCTATGTGACGGAGCTGCTGGGCGAGTCGGGGCTGCTGAGCGCGGAGCAAGCCCAGCAGGCGCTGCGCCAGGAGCCTGTCATCCGCGCGCGCCTGCTCAAAGAGGTCGTGCAGCGCACCGACGCGCGACGCGCGCAGCGCCACGTCATCAGCCCCGTCGAGGTCCTGCTCTCGCTCCAGTTCTTGACGCCCCAAGGCGCCCCGCTGGACGAGGACGTGATCATGCAGCTGATCGCGCGCGAGGTGAACCTGCCCTTTGAGAAGCCCGATCCGCTCAAGCTCGACGCGGAGCTTATCGCCGCGACCATGAGCCGCCCCTTCGCGCGCCATCACTGCTGCGTGCCGCTGCGTCGCGAGGACGCTAAGATCGTGATCGCGATCCACAACCCGTTTGATCAGCCGCTGTTTGATCAGCTGCGCACGGTGGTGCAGAGCGAGATCTCGCTGGTGCTCAGCCCCAGCCGCGACATCCAGCGCATCATCACCGACGTCTACGGCTTCCGCTCCTCCATCCGCGCCGCCGAGCAAGAATATAGCGGTGAGTCGCGCCTCAAAGACGTGAACAACCTGGAGCAGCTCACGCGCCTCACCAGCGTGGAGGGCTTGGAGGCGACCGATCGGCCCGTCATCAACGCGGTGGAGTATTTGCTGCACTACGCGTTCGAGCAGCGCGCCAGCGACATTCACATCGAGCCCAAGCGCGAGCAGACCGTCGTACGGCTGCGGATCGACGGCGTGCTCCACAACATCTACACCCTGCCCCGGCCCATCCACGCCCCGCTCATCAGCCGCGTCAAGATGCTCGCCCGCATGGACATCGCCGAGAAGCGCCGCCCCCAGGACGGTCGCATCAAGACCGCGCGCGAGGGGCGCGAGGTGGAGCTGCGCGTCTCCAGCTTGCCCGTGGCCTTCGGTGAGAAGCTGGTGATCCGCGTCTTTGATCCGCAGGCGCTCATTCAAGAACTCGACCACGCAGGCTTCTATCCGGAAGATCTCGTGCTGTGGCGCTCGTTCATCTCACGGCCCACGGGCATGGTGCTCGTCACCGGCCCCACGGGCAGCGGCAAGACCACCACGCTCTACTCCACGCTCAAGGAGCTGGCAGGCCCCGATGTGAACATCACCACGGTCGAGGATCCGATCGAGATGGTGCACGAGGCCTTCAACCAGGTGCTGGTGCAGCCGCGCATTGATGTCACCTTCGCCAGCGCCCTGCGCACGATCCTGCGCCAAGACCCCGACGTGATCATGATCGGTGAGATCCGCGACGCGGACACGGCGCGCATGGCGACCCAGGCCGCGCTCACGGGTCACCTGGTGTTCAGCACCTTGCACACCAATGACACCAGCGCCACCATCACGCGCTTGCTGGATCTTGGCACGGAGCCTTTCTTGCTCTCGTCGACGCTCACGGGCATCATGGCGCAGCGCCTGTTGCGGCGCATCTGTCCGGCCTGTAAGACGAGCACGACCTTGACGCCGGAGCAGATCGAGCTGCTCCAGATCCCCGTCAAGCCGAGCGCGGGGCGCGCGCTGCCCGTGTACTTTGGCGCGGGCTGTGTGCGCTGTCGTCACACCGGCTATTATGGACGCACGGGCGTCTTCGAGCTGATGGCGATTGATGAGACCATCCGTCGCCTGATCAACACCCAGGCCAGCGCGCCCGAGATCCGCAAGGCCGCGCTGGCCAACAATATGGTCACCCTGCGTGAGTGCGCGATCAAGAAGATGGCGCAGGGGATCACGACCTTCGAAGAGGTCATGACCATCCTGACTGAGAGCTGAGGCACCCCATCATGAGAGCTCGCCTGTTGAGCGTCGTCGCTGTGATCGTCGGGGTGGTGATCGCCTCCTTGCTCATCGCGGCAAGCGTCTGGCCTGTGCTCAATGACGTCTCGACTGGACAGACGCCCGAGTATCCTGAGCTGCAGCCGCTCTATTATAGCGCGCCGCCGCAGCGCGTGTTCGAGGAGGCGCGCGACAGCGTGACCACGCTGGCCGCGTTCAAGCTCGACAGCGCCGATGAGGCCACGCGCCAGCTTGAGGCCACCGTGACGACCCCCTGGGTCGGCACCTTGCATGACATGACCATCCAGATCGAGCCCGTGACCGAGTTCGTCACGCGGGTGCAGGTGCGCAGCCGCACCCGCTCCGAGTTCTTGCGCGGGGATCTTGGCCAGAACGCGCGCCATGTGCGCGCGCTGTTCGCGCAGCTTGATGAGCGCTTAGGGGCGGTCAAGTTCAACCCCGACAAGAACCAGCCCGCGCCGCCTACGCCCACCGAGGCCGAGGCCGAGGCGCCCGCACCATGAGCGGGCGCGAGCGCGTCGTGTTTGGGATGAGCGCCGCGCTGGGGGTGCTCTGCCTGAGCGCGCGCGCGGCGGCCTATGAGGTGTCTCCCGTCGTGGAGCCGCCCGCTTGGCTCCAGCTCACCATCTTGAGCTGTCTGGCCGTGCTCTGCTTGAGCTTAGGGATGGGGCTCGCCGTCAAGATCGGCCGCCAGCTGCGACGCTTGAGCGCCACCCACGCCCAGACGCTGCGCGCGGAGCTGGCCATCCTCAACGGCGGCGCCCTCCTGCTCTGCCTCATCGCGCCCTATCTGATCTTGGAGGCGCCCGGCCTTGGCCTCTGGCTGACGCTGTTCACCGCGCTGGGGCTGCTATGGGCCAGGTTGCGGCGCGGACGCAGCAAGCCCACGCGCTGAGCGCACCTGCAACTGCCAATCTCGCTTGGACGATCCCCGCATAGGATCAAGCCCTGCGATGCACCGCTCGGGAGGTTGTGCGTGAGCGATGCTGATGAGCGAGCGCGCCGCATCGCTGAAGCGAGGCGCGTTGGGGGGCTCACTGCGGCTTCGCGGGCGTGGCGCTGAGCTGCGCGATGGCCTCGCGCAAGGCCTGCTCGCTGCGCAGGCCTGTCATGACGCGCGCGACCTGACCGTTGGCGTCGATGAGGACCAAGGTCGGGTAGCTCGTGACCTGATAGGCGCGCGCGTCGCGCGGCGAGCCGATCAGGGTGGGCGTCTGGTAGCCTGCGCGGGTGAGGTAGGCGCGCACCTTGGCGACGCGATCGGGGCTTGGCTCATCCAGGTTCACCGAGCGCACCACCAGCGCTTCTTTCAGCGTCTCGTCGGCGTACAGGCGCTCCACGATGGGCATCTGCTCACGACACGGCGGACACCATGTGGTCCAGAAGTCGAGCAGCACGACCTTGCCAGGATGCGCGCCGAGCACCTCTTGCGCCGCCTCCTCGCCGTCTGCCACCACGCGCGATAACATCAGCGAAGGCGCGGGCTCCCCCTCCAGCGAGCCATGCGTGAGGCGATCGAGCAGCTGCAAGACGACGATCCCGAAGAACACCGCGACGACCGCCATGATGATCACGGCGCCGAGCGATTTCTTGTCAGGCTGGGATGCAGGCTGCTGGGGCGCAGACATCACGGCTCCTTAGGAGGCGCGCTGGCGCGCTTGAGCAGCTCAAAGCGCGCGTTGGGGGTGGGCGCGTAGCCCTCGACGCCGCGACGCATCACGGCGATGTTATCCTCATGCCACAGTGACACATAGGGCAGCTCGCGGGCGAGCTGCTGTTGCACCTTAGCATAGATGTCGCGGCGCGCCTCGCGGTCTGTCTCGGTCATGCCCGCGTCGAGCAGCGCGTCGAGCTCAGGATCGTGGTAGCCGCCCCGGTTGGCGCCCGCGCTGCGGCGCTCGGCCGAGGGGATGTTCTCGGAGTGGAACGCCCAGCGGTACAGGCTCGGCTCCATGACGCTCGGCCACTGCAAGGTGGTCATCTCGAAGTTGCCGCTCTTGATGTCCGCAAAATAAGTGCCCCACTCATAGGAGCGCACCTTCACGGCGATGCCGATCCTGGCGAGCTGGTTGGCCATGAGCACTGCCAGCGCGCGGCGAAACTTGCTGGATGACACCTTCAGCTCAAGCGTCATGCGCGGCAGCGGGCCGTCAGGGCCGTCAGGGTCGGGGAAGCCGGCCTCATCCAGCAGCGCCATCGCGCGCGCCGGATCATACGCGTAGGTGGCGACGTCACCCTCATAGGCCCAGTGCTCGGGCGCGAGCATGCCGCTTGAGAGGCGCGCTAGGCCCGCGTATTTGTAGCGGATGATCGCCTCACGATCGATCCCGTGCGCGATCGCCTGACGCACGCGCACGTCCTTGAGCTTGTCCACGCGCAGGTTGTACGCGAGGTAGGTGTACTTGAATGATGGCGAGGTCGCGATGGTCAGGCGATCGTCGCCCTTGACGACGGGCAGCATGAGCGGGGCGACGGCGTTCTGCACGAGCGAGGCGGAGCCGCCCAACAGCGCGAGCAGGCGCGTGTTGTCGTCCTGGATGACCTGAAAGGCGAGGGTCTTGATGGCGGGCGGGCCTTGAACATACTGCTCAAAGCGCTCCATCACGAAGACCTGATCGCCGTGGCGGCGCGTCCACTTGAAGGGGCCAGCGCCGATGGGCGGGTCAGGGCACTGGGCTTTTCCCTCGCACAAAGCGCGCGGCACAATCCCCATCGACAGATCGCTCATAAAGGGCGCGTAAGGATCCTTGAGCGTGATGGTGAAGCGGCGAGGATCATGCACCTCAAAGCTGGCGATGCGCTCGGACATGCCCGCCAAGGGGCTGCTCACGGGCGGTCCACCGAGCTTTGTCAAGGTGTACTCAACATCGCGCGAGGTGAGCGGGCTGCCATCATGGAAGGTGAGGTTTTGGCGCAGCGTGATGTCGTAGATCAGCGGTGAGCGCTGCGTGATCGACTCAGCGAGCTCCAGCTCGGGCTCACCCGTGGCGGTGTCGGTGCTGGTGAGCCCGGCGTGGAGCAGGCCGATGATCTTGGCGCTGGAGTCGCCCACCGGAAAGCGCGGGTCGAAGCCGTTGACCTGGGCGTCGAGGATGACGACGAAGGCGTCGGGGGGGATGTGCTGACGCTCGCACCCCCCAAGCGCGAGCAGCGCGAGCAGCGCCAAGCGCGCCGAGGGATGTGCGAGGCGTCGGCTGCTCACAGTGAGGCGCTCTCCGCGTCATCAGCGGGCTCCTCGACCTCTTTGAAGTCGATGCCGAGGACCGAATCAGTGGACCCCTTACCATGCTCGATGAGGACCATCTGCCATACGGTGGTCTGCTTCTTGTCCTCATCGGTGATGACGTTGAGCGACTTGACGACGCCGCCGGGCACCTTGTCGGTCATGTACCAGCTGATGGAGGAGACGTTATCATAGCCCTTCATCTGGACATGACGCGTCTCAAACGTGCCAGCGGGGGTGGTGATCTTCTCCTTGCCCACGGTCATGCCTTGGAGGCTCTCTTTGGTGAGGGAGCGGTCGGTGCTGACGACCCAGCTGCCGGACTGCTCGGAGACAGGCACCTCGCGCGGCTCGGCCTCACCGGGGAACTGCACGCGCATGCGACGCACCTTGCGGGTGCCGCCGTCGGTGGGGGGGCTCAACAGGGCCTCCATGACGAGGCGCTGCTGCTTGCCATCGTCATCGGTCGCGCGGGTCTCCACGCGCCACCACTCGGACTTATCGGGCCTGCGATCCAGCAGCACGCGCTCAAACCACTCGCCCTGCTGGACATTCTCCCCCTGCCAGCGGGTGAACTGGCCTGGGGTGTAGGGCTTGCTCGCGACGTAGTAGCCGCCATGATAGAAGAGCATCCTGAAGACGGCCATCGTGTAGGCGTTGACCAGCTCGGGCTCCCAGCCCGCCAAGACCTTGGCGGCGACGGCGTCACCGACCTGGTCGCCGACGCGGTTGGACGCGCGGTTGAGCGCGCGATCGACGACGCTGTTACCTGCCGAGGCGCACGCCAGGGCGGACAGCCCCAGCGCGATCGCCACGATCTTCATTAGACGCCAAGTGCTCTGCTTCATAGACAAACGCCTCCCAATCCCAGTGGTCGCTCAAGCGACCGTCACGTCATCGCACAGATAGACATCTTGTACCGCGCGCAACAGCTCAGCGCCATCCTCGAAGGGGCGCTGGAACGCCTTGCGCCCGAGGATGAGCCCGGTGCCGCCAGCGCGCTTGTTGATCACGGCGGTGCGCACGGCGTCAGACAGGTCGTTGGCGCCGCTTGCGCCGCCGCTGCTGATGAGGCCCGCGCGGCCCATATAACAGTTCATCACCTGATAGCGGACCAGGTCGATCTCGTGTGGCGAGGAGAGCTTGTCGTAGACGCCCTTGTGGGTGTGGCCGTACTTGGAGCCGTCCGCGTTCTTGACCGCGTTGTAGCCGCCTTGGTTGGTCGCCATCTTCTGCTTGATGATGTCCGCCTTGATCGTCACGCCCAGGTGATTGGCCTGGCCCGAGAGGTCAGCGCTGGTGTGATAGTCCACGCCGTCGACCTTGAACGCGTTGTTGCGCGTATAGCACCACAGGATCGTGGCCAAGCCCAGGTCATGCGCGCGCTCAAAAGCGCGCGCGATCTCGACGAGCTGGCGATTGGAGCCTGGGGAGCCAAAGTAGATGGTGGCGCCGACGGCGGCCGCGCCCATGTCGTAGGCGGCGTCGACGCTGCCGAACAGGATCTGATCGTAGTCGTTGGGATACGACAGCATCTCGTTGTGGTTGATCTTCACCACGAACGGGATCTTGTGAGCGTAGCGACGCGCGACCATGCCGAGCACGCCAAAGGTGGAGGCGACGGCGTTGCAGCCGCCCTCGATCGCCAAGCGCACGATCTGCTCAGGATCAAAGTAGATGGGGTTTGGCGAGAACGACGCACCCGCCGAGTGCTCGATGCCCTGATCGACGGGCAGGATCGACAGGTAGCCGGTGTTGCCGAGGCGGCCATGCTGGAACAGGCGCGCGAGGTTGTTGAGCACGCGCGGCGAGCGATCGCTGTGGGCGTAGATGCGGTCGATGAAGTCGGGGCCGGGCAAATGCAAGGTGCTCGCGGAGACGACGGCCTCATGCTCAAGTAAGGACTGCGCGTCTTCGCCAAGCAAGGACTGGATCTCTTGGTAGCTCAGGGACATCGGCTCACTCCATTTGAGGGGGGGAGGATCACGCCTCATCAATAAACGTCAGCCACTCAGGGTGCGATTTCGCGCTGCCCTTGACCAGATCAAAGTAGGCCTCTTGCAGCGCTTGCGTGATGGGGCCGCGCTTGCCATTGCCCACGCTGCGGCGATCGACCGAGCGAATAGGCGTGACCTCGGCGGCGGTGCCGACCACGAAGACCTCGTCACAGATGTACAAGAAGTCACGCGTCATGCGCGCCTCACGCATGGGGAAGCCGAGCGTGTCAGCCAGCGCGATGATGGTGTCGCGGGTGATGCCGCCCAAGATCGCGTCGTGCATCGGCGTCGTGTAGATCACGCCCTTGCGCACGGCGAAGACGTTCTCACCGGTGCCCTCGGAGACGAAGCCTTGGGTGTCGAGCATGATGGCCTCTTTGTAGCCATCAGCCATCGCCTCGCGCTTGGCGAGGATGCTGTTGGTGTACTGGCCGACCATCTTCGCCTTGGCCATGGCGGCGTTGACGTGATGGCGCGCGAAGCTGGAGATCTTGGCGTCGATGCCGTGGGTGATCCCCTCATCGCCTAAGTAAGAGCCCCACTTCCAGGCGGAGATGGCCACGCGTGTGGCGTTGGAGAGCGCGGACAGGCCCATCTCACCGTGGCCCAAGAAGACCAAGGGGCGGATGTAGCAGTCGGTAAACTTGTTGGCGCGCACGACGTCCTTGCACGCTTGGACCAGCTGCTCCTGTGACCAAGGCACCTGAATCGTCGAGATATGACAGCTCTCGATCAGGCGCTCGATGTGCTCTTCCAGCCGGAAGATGGCGCCGCGGCCATCGGCGCGCTCATAGCAGCGGATGCCCTCAAACGCGCCCAAGCCATAATGTAAGGTGTGCGTGAGGACGTGAACCTGTGCGGCCTCGAAGTCGACCAGCTCGCCATCGAACCATATCTTGTCCGCCGTGATCGCCACAACGCCTCCTGTGCGGTGCAAGGGATGGGGCGCTCACGGCCCCTGGACCTGCGGGAGCGCCATCGCTATCACACCCCCCTCGCTTTGGCCAACCCACTTTGAGGGCCGCCCAGCGCCTGGCCGCACTCCCACGCTCACCCCCGGCGGCGACCTGCGGGTCGCTTCGAAAGGCGCGCCCAAGCTAGGGGCTCACCGAGGCGCTGCAAGTGAGGGCGTGACTTGGACGATCCCCGCTTAGCATCAAGCGCTGCGAGGCACCGCGCGGGAGGTCGTGTGGACAACACCGCTCACGGGGTGGGCTCAGCAGGCGCGTCGAACCAGCGGGTATAAGCGTCGCACACGCTCGCGCGCATGCGCGCGAGCATGTCTTCGAGCTGGGCGGTAGCGTCATCGCCGTGGAAGCCCATCTGCCTGGCGAGGGCGTGGCGGGTGGCGTCGTCGTCGGGCAGCTGGCTGCCCTGGCCGGGCTTGCCGTATAAGTGCAAGCGCGCCTCCAGCCGGCGCCAGACGCGCCACGCCTCCTCCAAGCTGCGCGCGGCCTGCGCGCCTCCGATGACGCGCGTGAACGCGCGCTGCGCGCTCAAGCCTCGCAGCGCCTCGGCGGTGTGCTGCGCGCGCGCGCCATGCTCAAGCGCCTGCTCGGGCGGCGCGGGCACAAGCTCGCGCGCCACGCTCAGCTGCGCCGCTTGCACCAAGAACTCCAGATCAATCAGGCCGCCCTCGCCATGCTTCACGTCCCACGCGCCCGCGGGGGTGAGGCTTGAGCGCATGCGCTCGCGCATGGAGTGGATCTGGCTTGAGCCATCGCTTGGCCAAGGCGCCTGGAACACGGCGCGTTGACGCAGCGCCATAAAGCGCGCGCGCAGCGCTGGCGAGCCGGTCAAGGGGCGCGCGCGCAGCAGCGCCTGGCGCTCCCAAAGCGAGGCCGCGTCGCGATGATAGGCGTCGAGCGCGTCGAGGCTCACCACCAGCGCGCCTTTTTGGCCGCTGGGCCGCAGCCGCATGTCGACCTCATACAGCCTGCCCTCCTCGCTCAGCGTGGAGAGCGCGCGCACTAGCCGCTGCGCGAGCCGCGCATAGGCGCTGTGATCGAGCCCAAGCTCAGGCAGCTCCTCATACACGAACACCAGATCCAGATCGCTGCCAAAGCCAAGCTCCATCCCCCCCAGCTTGCCCATGCCGATGACGCTAAAGGGCAGCGCGTCGAGCGCCGGCCACTTGGGCCGATCGGCGCAGAGCATCGCGTAGACCTCAGCCAGCGCGCCGCGCAGCGTGACCTCGGCCAGCGCGCCGAGCTGACGCGTGGTGGACTCGATCGACAGCGATCCTGCGCTCTCATACAGGCTCAAGCGCAGCAGCTCCTCGCGGTGCATCCGGTGCAGGCGTCCGCGCCGGTGGTCAGGATCGCTGATCCCGTCCCAGCGCGTCAGCAGCTGCTGCTGAAGCTCCTCGACGCCAAGCTCCAAGCGCGCGCTGCCCGCGCCGAGCAACCTCTGTATGACGTTAGGATCGCGCAAGAGCATGCGCCCGAGCACCTCGCTGGCGCCGAACACATCGACCAATAAGCGCGTGGCGTGGGGGTTATCGGCGAGCATCCCCCAGAACCAGCCGCGATCGCCGACGCTCGTGATCAAGCGGGTCACAAACCCGAAGGCCTGATCAGCGTCCACCGCGCCCGCGCACACCTCCAAGAGGTAGCGCCCGAGCTGTCGTTGCGCAGGCGTGAGGCGCGTGCCGTAGGGGCCGTAGTCCTTCTGAGCGAGGATCTGGAGCTGAGAGGCGACCTGCCTGGGGCGCGTGAAGCCCGCATCACGCAGCGCCTGCTGCACGGGGGCGTCCATCAGGCGCGCGGGCGGCGCGGTCAGCGCGACCTCCAGCGCCGACACCTGAGCGCGCGCCACGGTGGGCTCATCCGCGCGCTGCGGGGAGGTGTTGAACAGCCGCTCAAAGCGCGCCGAGACGGCGCGACGGTGGGTGATGACCGCCTCGCGCAACCCCGACGCGTCGAGCCCGATGCGCGTCGCCAGACGCGCGAAGCTCGCGTCGTCTTCGGGCAGCCGGTGCGACTGACGATCGTGCTCCATCTGCACGCGATGCTCCAGCCTGCGAAAGAAATCATAGGCGTCGGATAGCGCCTCCTGATCCTCGCGCGAGATGAGGCCTGCGTAGAGCAGCCGGTCGAGCGCGTCGAGCGTGTGACGCACGCGCAGCGCGGGGCGCTGGCCACAGTGCACCAGCTGCAACGCCTGCGCGAAGAACTCGATCTCGCGAATACCACCCAGGCCGATCTTCACGTCCCAGCCGCGCGCCGCGTCGAGCTGGGACGCGTCGCGCGGCGCGGGCGGCGCGTCTGGAGGCGCGGCTGGCGCGCCAGCCGCGCCTCCAGGCGCGTCTAGGAGGGGCTGGGCCTGCGGCCCAGCCCCTCCTAGACGCTGCGCCGCCTGCGGCG
>CAYXWB010000121.1:0-13974 GCA_964468515.1 uncultured Bradymonadales bacterium
CGACCCCTTGCACCCCATGCAAGTGCGCTACCAGGCTGCGCCACGCCCCGACTCAGGGACAAGAGCAAGCGTTGAGGCTCACTCTCTTATTCCCTACCGCTTTGGCGCGAGCGCCTCAGCGGGAGGCGAAAGATGCGCGAAGGGGCCGCGTGTGTCAATCACTTTTTTGAGCGTCGTGGGCAGAAGGGGCGAGTGAGCCGCTTAGCATCAGGCGCAGACGCAGGGTGGCGGGGGCTTGCCTGATTTGGCGGTTGAATTTTGCGCGCCTTCATTCGATAGTGTGTGGCGATGTCTGGGTGGATACAGGTGTTCAGTGGTGGAGCGCCTCGCGCCTCCCACATCGCTAAACCGTCCAGCGCGCGAGATAAGGCGGATATGACCCAGCGGCTCAACAAGATCGTGGCCATCGCCAACCAGAAGGGTGGCGTGGGCAAGACCACCACGTCGGTCAACTTGGCCTCGTGTCTGGCCGAAGCGGGCTGTCAGGTGCTGCTCATTGATATGGATCCTCAGGGCAACGCCTCAAGCGGCGTGGGCTTTGATCGGGAGCAGAGCGACGGCTCCATCTACCACGCGATCACAGGCCAGTGCGGCGTCGATGAGATCATCTACGCGACGGACTACGACAACCTGCTGTTGATCCCGAGCACCACGGACCTGGCGGGGGCGGAGATCGAGCTGGTGGAGCACCCCCAGCGAGAGTTCATGCTGCGCGAGGCGCTGGCGAATATGAAGCGCCAGTTTGACTTCATCCTCTTGGACTGCCCCCCAAGCCTCGGCCTGCTGACGGTCAACGCCTTGGCTGCGGCCGACGCGGTGCTCGTGCCCATTCAGACCGAATATTACGCGCTGGAGGGCTTGGGCCACCTGTTGCACACCATCAGCCTCATCCACGAGCACCTCAACCCCAGGCTCGCCATTGAGGGCATCTTGCTCACCATGTACGACGCGCGCACCAAGCTCAGCGAGCAGGTCGCGGCCGAGGTCTTAGAGCACTTTGGTGAGCTGGTGTTTGAGACGGTCATCCCGCGCAACGTCAAGCTCAGCGAGGCGCCCTCGTTTGGGCAGCCCATCGTCACCTATGACAAGGCCTCTCGCGGCGCGCTCTCCTATCAGAGCTTCGCGCGAGAGTTCTTGCGTCGCAATGACTGGCACCCCGACGCCACCGCGTCGGCCTGATCGGACCCATCGCCCGCGCGCCCAACGGGCATTGCGCCCGCGCCTCGCGTGACCTTATGATACGCCGCTGCTCTCGCAGGTGCGCGCGCGCCTCGCGCGCTCTCGCGTCGTGACGATGATGATGAACCACCTCGATAAGACTATGGCTGACTCCGAACAGAACAAGCTGCGCCGCAAGAGCGCGCTGGGCCGGGGCTTGGGCTCGCTCATCCCCACGGGCGTGGCCGAGGACTCGCGACGCGACTACTTCACCTGCGCCCTCAACAAGATCGACCCCGCCGAAGGCCAGCCGCGCAAGCGCTTTGATCCCGACGCGCTGGCCGAGCTGTCGCGCAGCATCAAGGAGTCGGGCCTCATCCAGCCGCTGGTCGTGCGCGAGCGCGGCGGTCGCTATGAGCTGATCGCTGGCGAGCGGCGCTGGCGCGCCAGCCAAATGGCTGGCCTCACCGAGGTGCCCGTCGTCGTCAAAGACGTCAGCGACGCCGTCGCCTTCGCCCTGGCCCTCATTGAGAACATCCAGCGCCAGGACCTCAACCCCGTCGAGGAGGCCCTCGCCGATCGTCGCCTCCTCGACGAGTTCGAGTTCACGCAGGCCACCCTCGCTGATCAGGTCGGCAAGTCGCGCTCCGCCATCGCCAACGCCGTGCGCCTGCTCGCGCTCCCTGAGCACGCCCTGGAGCTGCTGTCGCTCGGGCAGCTCTCATCGGGCCACGCCCGCGCCTTGCTCGGCCTTGATGATCCTGCACAGATCGTCGCGCTGGCCGATGCCATCGTGAGCGAGCAGCTCACCGTGCGTCAGATCGAGCAGCGCGTGCGTCACCTCAAGCACCCCGAGCTTGAGCCCGCTCAAGCACCTGCTGAGAGTGAGGCGCCGCAGGCGCTGAGCGAGCTGCACCCCCAAGAACAAGCGCCGCAGGCGCTTGAGCAGGAGGGCGCAGAGGTTGAGGAGGCGCTCGCGCTTAAAGATCGCGATGTCAGCGATAGCGCGCTCGACGAGGACGCGCGCTGGCGCGATGATGACGCCACGCGCGCCGTCGTCGGCGCCTTGCGTGATGCCTTACACACCCCCGTCAAGCTGCGCGATCGCAACGGGCGCGGGCGCCTTGAGATCCACTTCGACAGCTACGACAGGCTGCGTGACGTCCTCGACAAGCTCGCCCTTGATCCTTCACTGCGCGATCTGTTGAGCTAGGCGTCGCCCCAGCGCGAGCCTGACCTGATGCCTCATTGAGAGAGCTTCGCGGGCCGCCCCGTCATTGACTATGATCCGGTCTACAGCCCCGTGGACATGGTCAACTATGTCTACCGCATCGGCTTGAGCTGGCAACGCAGCGCACCTCGACGCGCTGATGGCGCCGCTGGTCGAGTCGTCGCTGCTTTGCCAGCTCACCTCACGCGATCTATCGGGCGGCGCCTTGAGCGTCGCGGGGCTCGCCGTCTTGGCGGGGAGCCCCGCGCTGGAGCGTTTGGAGACGCTTCGCTTGGATCGCACGTAGGTGAGCGATGTGGGGCTGATGGAGCGGCTGCGCAGCCGAGGCGTCGAGGTCATCGCGCACCAGCTGCGCGACGCAGCAGCTGACTCTCCTTATCTGAGCGTCAGCGTCTGGGAGTGAGCGTGCGCTGGTTGGATCAGACCGGCCGCACCCCTGTCTTTCGCCAGGGGCGCTCCACGCGCTTGTTCTTGGCAAGCTCTAGCCCTGCGATGATGTAGTCGCGCGTCTCGCGCGGGTCGATCACCTCGTCAATGAGGCCTCGTCCAGCGGCCTTGTAGATGTCGATGTAAGGGCGGATGCCCTCGATCATCTGCTGCTTGATCTGCTCGGCGTCGGGGTTGTCCTCCAGCATGCGTCTGGCGAAGATGCTGACCATGCCCTCGGCGCCCATGACGCTGATCTCCGCACAGGGCCACGCGACGATGAGATCGGGCTCATAGGCGCGACCGCACATCACATAATAACCCGCGCCGTAAGCCTTGCGCACGATGACCGTGATCTTGGGGACGGTGGCGCGCGCGACCTCGAACAGCATCTTGGCGCCGTGGCGGATGATGCCCTCGCGCTCGACCTTGCTGCCGATCATGAAGCCAGGCACGTCTTGGAAGAACACCAGCGGGATGTTGAACGCCTCGCACAGGTTCACAAAGCGCGCGGCCTTGTCGGCGGAGTTGATGTCGAGCGTGCCGCCCAGATAGCGCGGGTTGTTGGCGACGATCCCCACCGAGCGGCCGCCGATGCGGGCGAAGGCGGTGATGAGGTTCTTCGCAAAGCGCGGCTTCATCTCAAACAGCGCGCCATCATCGACCACCATGGCGAGCAGGTCGCGCATGTCGTAGCTCTTGCGCGAGGACTCCGGCAAAACGTCCAAGAGCTGCTCGCGGATGTCGCCGCCCGCGTCGCGCGCGGCGTCTGGCGCGTGGGGCAGGGTGGGGGGCTGCTCCTCGCAGTGCGACGGGAAGAAGCTCAAGTAGGTCTTGATCGCGTCGATGCAGTCCTCATCGCTCTTGTAGAGCTGATCGGCCACGCCCGACTCTTTGTTGTGCAGCTCCGCGCCGCCAAGCGCCTCCTCGCTGATCAGCTCGCCCACGGCAGCTTGCACCAGCGGCGGACCGCCCAGCGCCATGAAGCTCGTGCCCTTGACCATCGGCACGAAGTCAGCGAGGCCGGGGATATAAGCGGTGCCTGCGGCGCCGGGGCCGACCATGGCGGCGACCTGAGGGACCACACCTGACATCGTGACCTGCTCGCGGAACAGGTAGCCTGATCCTGCGAACAAGGTGATCTGCTCGGCGTCGATGCCACCTGCGCCCTGCACGCGCGCGCCCGCCGAGTCGATGAGCCAGATCATGGGCGCGCGCGCCTTGAGCGCGAACTCGCGCGCGCGCGTGACCTTGACCTCGTTGACATCGCCGATGGAGCCGCCCAAAACTGTGAAATCATAAGCGGCGCACACGGCGGTGCGGCCGTTGATCTTGCCAAAGCCTGTGATGACGCCGTCTGCGGGGGTGCGGACCTCTTCTTGGGGCACGGGCTTGGAGTTGGAGTGGAAGAACGCGTGCATCCCAAACTCAGTGAACGTGCCCTCGTCAAACAGCCGCGCGATGCGCTGTCGCGCGTCGAGCTTGCCTCGCTCATGCTGACGCTTGACGCGCTGTGGGCCACCCATCTGGCGCGCGTCCTCGCGCTTGTGCTCAAGCGCTGTCACCAGCGCGCGGATCCGCTCATTCTGCTGCTGCTGGGTCGCCATGCTCCCTGACTCCTGCCTGAGGTTTCTTGATGGTCGCTATGTGCACAAACACAGCGGCTCGCGCTCGGCGCGCGCGTCTAAATTAGTGTTCACTTACATCGTATATGCGGGCAAGTGAAAAAGCGCGCGTAGCGCGGTCGATCACGGTGCAGTGTTTATGCTTTGGATGAGATACGTGGTTGATGAGGATGCGCTGATGTTGTCGCTGTCTGGCTTAGAGGTGCTGTTTTGAGCTTGCTTGATGATCCTCAGCCCGAGGGCGATGAGCCGCGTCACCTGCGCCGCAAGCGCTCGGTGCGGCGCGATCTTTTGTCCAACGCGCAGCGTGAGGGGTTGCGCACCTTCGCGCTGATCGCCGCCTCGCTCAACCTCATCGCGCTGATCATCCAGCTGATCTTGGAGGTCGCGCTGCGTCAGCGCTGGGGGCCGCTGGATTTCTTGCGCGAATCTTTTGAAGCGGTAGTGCAGGTGGGTTTGGCGAGCTTTATCTGGTGGCACGCGCGGCGCCAGCGCTTGTCTACGCGCCAGCTCCTGCACGCGGGCACCGCGCTGTATGTCATCCTCATCATCATCTCGACCTACTACGACGCGCTGTCGCTCAACATGCGCGACACAGGCGTGCACCCAGGCTGGGTCTGCCTGATCGCGATCGTGTATGCGCTGCTGGTGCCCGCGCCCATGCGCTATCACGCGACCTTAGCGCTCATCACCAGCGCGGCGCTGCCGGTGGTTACGCTCCTGATGTGGGCGTTCAGCACCGATGGCGTCGCGTGGAGCGCGTGGAGCGTGCTCGGCACCGCCGCACAGGCCGCCGTGCCTACCTGGATCTGCGTCGTCGTGGGCTTAGTGCTGGTGCGTCGCGAGCTGCGCCAGCTCGATGAGATGGCGCGCGTGGAGCAAGACCTCGACGCGCTCGGCAGCTACAAGCTCATCCGCAAGCTCAGCGAGGGCGGCATGGGCGAGGTGTGGGAGGCCGCGCACGCTTTTTTGGCGAGGCCTGCCGCGATCAAGCTCGTGCGCCCCGCGCTGCTCGGCCTTGAGCCGCTGACCCAGGAGCCTGCCGCGGCGCGCTCCACCCCCGAGGCCGTCCAGGTCGCGCTCGCACGCTTTGAGCGCGAGGCGCGCGCCACCGCCAACCTCACCTCGCCGCACACCATCCGCCTCTATGATTTTGGCCGCGCCGCCGATGACACCTTCTTTTATGCGATGGAGCTGCTGGAGGGCGTCGATCTAGAGACGCTCGTGCAGCGCGATGGCCCGCAGCCCGAGGCGCGCATGCGCCACCTGCTCATCCAAGCGTGCGACTCGCTCGGTGAGGCGCACGCGCTTGGCCTGATCCATCGCGACATCAAGCCCGCGAACTTGTTCTTGTGTCGTCAAGGCGTGCGCCATGATGTGGTCAAGGTCTTGGACTTTGGCCTGGTGCGTGAGATCCACGACGCGCATCGCCCGGACTCCATCCCCGCTCACCTCCCCGAACTGCGCGTCGAGCAGCACGCCCCTGATGTGCGCCTCACCGCGCAAGGCATTGTCACGGGCACGCCCACCACGATGGCGCCTGAGCAGACGATGGAGCACACCTCGCTCGATCACCGCGTGGACATCTACGCCCTCGGCTGCGTCGCTTATTACCTCGTGACCGGGCGAGCTGTCTTTGAGGGCGACACCCCGACCGCGCTGATGCGCCAGCACCTCAACGTCGCGCCCATCCCGCCGCGCGAGCGCGCGCCGCAGCAAGCCATCTCCTCGGAGTGTGAGGCCATCATCATGGCCTGCCTTGAGAAATCACCGCACGCGCGCCCTCAGAGCGCCACCGCCTTAGCCGCCGCCCTGGAGGCTTGGCAGCCCGCCAAGCCCTGGACCGCGCAGCACGCGCGTGAGTGGGCGCGCTATCGCCCCGAGTTCTACCGCCCCAGCGGCGCGTCGCCGCTGGCGAACCCCACGCTGGGCGATGAGCTGGCGCCGACGCTGCCGCTCGATCCGCTCTAGACACAGCCTCGCTCACCTCGCTCACCACGCCAGCTCCTCGCGCGCCACCTCCAGCGCCATGCTCGCCATCGCCTCCTCGTGCAGCCGCGCCGGCGCGGCGCTGACGCGCTGCGTCTGCTGCGCCGCGTCGAGGTAGCGCTGATAGGCGCCCAGCAGCTTGGGCAGGTGTGTGCGATGCAATGACCGCGCGCGCCCGCTCGCGCCCGCTCCATAATAAGGCGTCATCACCGCCGCGAGGTGAGGCTCGATCTCATCAAGCGAGGCGTCCGCGCCGCGCGCGCCGAGCCGCTCATACACAGCGCGCGCGATCTTCGGCCCGGAGTTATAGCCCACATACATCAGCGCGAGGTTGCCGCCTACCACGCGCTCAAGCAGCGCCACATAGGCCGCCCCCGCGCGGATCGCGCGCGCGCCATCAAAGCGCGCGTCGCTCAGATCGCACGGGAAGTCCGCGCGATGCTGCGCGATGATCGCCGCGTCACCGCGCTCCATCGCGCGCTTGGCCTCAGGCGACACATAACAGGCGCTCGACTGACAGCCACATGCCACCACGCGCCCCGCGCCGAAGATATCGCGAAAGGGCTGCTGGCGCGCCGTACCCGCGCAGAACTGCATCAGCCCCGCGCAGCCTGTGTGGCTGACGGCGAACTGGCGGCCGCCGCTCTCCACCCACATGAACGCCTTGATCTTGGCGAAGCGTCGCGGATCATGCGCGGCCGCCTCCCAGATGAGCCGATCCCAACGATCCATCAGCGGCTGCGCCCCTTGCGGCGCTGGCCCCACGGGCGTCCCAGGAGCCTCGACCAGCCGCTCATGCTGTGTGACCTGCTCCTCCACGAGCTCTACGCTCACAGGCGGCGCGGGCGGCACGGGCGGGGCGCCCAAGCGCCTGTAGAAGCTCGTCACTGACTCATGCAGCGCGAGCGTCGCGCTGCCATCAAGCAGGTTCGCCGCGCGCTCCGTCCACGCGCGCTGATCCATCGCCAAGCCCACCAAGGTCGGCTGCACCACAAACGGCAGCAGCGCCGCGCTCACCCCCAGCGTGAACAAGGTCTTCATCAGTCCATGCACGCCCGGCGATCGCTGCCCCACCCACAAATGCGCGCGCCGCACCACGTCAAAGCCGCGCTCGCCAACGCCCACCACGCGCGCGAGCACATCGCGCAGCGACCACAGCAACAGCCCGTGCGCGCCACCATAGAAGACCAGCTTGAGCCACAGCGGATCGACGTGCAGGCGCTGCCCCAGCGCCATCCACATCCAGGTGGCGCTCTCATGGCCGAGCTGCACCGCCAGCATTGACGCGCCCGCGTGCAGCGCCAGTGAGATCAGCGCGATGAGCGTGATGAGCGCGAGCAAGTATGCGGCGAGGATGTCGTAGACCCCGCGCGTTGTGGCGAGCACCGCGCCTGTGATTCGGCCCATCTCATCTCCTCTCGCTTCGTGCGCCTGCTCGGCGCGCGCTTGGCGTGATCATGCGTCTTGATGAGACGGGGGCGGCGCGCGTTCGGATCTAATCTTTCGCGCCTGCGGCGCGCTTTGTCGGTGCAGACGCGCCTGCGGCGCGCCCTGCCGGTGCAGACGCGCCTGCGGCGCGCCAAGTCGCGCTCAGCGTCTGACCGGGCGCGAGCGTGAGGGGTGAGGAGGAGGCCGATCGCGCGTCATGCTCACGCCCCGCGACGCGCACCAGCGCGAGGCCAGGCTCCGCCTGGAACATGACGCGCGTCACGCGCGCGCCGCGCGCCTCATCAAGCGTCACCTTGAAGTCACGCGTGGCCTCTGGCGCTTGCTCGGGCAGCTCATACGTGACCAGCGCCATGAGCATCAGATCGCCGTTGTCCTGACGCGCCATCTTGATCTGCGGCGGCGTCGTACCCGGGCGCTCACCGGGGATCTCAAAGCGCAGCGCGTGGAGCATGATCGGCGCCCAGCTCTGCGCGGCCAGCTCAATCTCAGGCCCTGTGAGCTGACCATCGCGGTTCACATCGAAGCGCGCGAAGGTCAGCTCAACCGCCTCGCCGCGCGCCGCCTTGTAGGTCAGCAGCACAGAGGCGCGCTTCGGTCCAAGCTGCACCACGAGCTCGCGCTCGGGCTGCGACTCGTGCGCGCTCACGAGCACGCTCGTGAGCGCCACGAGCGCGAGCAGCGACGCGCCACAGGCGCGCCGCGCGAAGCTGCGACTAGTGACCATGCGCGAACCCCTCGAACAGCAGGCGCACATCGCGCATCTCACCTTTGAGCCGGCTCATCGGGTGGTCATAGTGCATGGTGAAGGGCATCGTCACCGCGTCGAGGCGGCGGCTGCCCAAGGGTCGATGCGGCGCCACGATCGCGTTGGGCGGCGCGGGCTGCAGCACGCCGCTGCGGCACACCGCCTGCGGCGGGTTAGGCGGCGTGAAGCTGTCACCTTGGCGCACCACCCAGATCGGGTTGGTGAACGCGAAGGGCTTGACCACGTTGGTCAGCTCAGGCTCAAGGCCCGCAGGGCCGCCGCCAAAGCCAAACGGCTCCGCCAAGCTGCCAAGCGCGCTCGCGATGTCGAGCGGCGGGATCTCGTTGGTCAAGAGGACCGGGAACATGCTCCGATCACCCTCGACCTCCAACACAAACCACGTGTCCTCGACGACGTTCAGCGTCACCTCACCGCGCCACTCCCCGCGCACAAGCTCTACCGCGCCCTCACGCACGACCTCGCCATTGGCGATGAGGCGCCATCGATCAGCGCCCACCCAGCCCGCCGCGCGCACGAGCATCGCCACGCGCACGGCGCCATCGGGGCTGCGCACCTCGCTGCCCACCACGGCGTCATTGATCGTCATGTTAATGAAGGGGCCATTGGTCACGATGTTATGATGCGACTTCATCGCCTCCACGAGCGCCATCGCGCGCATGCGCTGCGGCTCATCGTGGCCCACGAAGAAGTAGTTGCGCGGGTAGCCAGGCTCATCGTTACCGCCCGACTGGTGGCTGTCGCTGTTGCCCGTAGCGGTGTACTTGCGATAGGTCGCCGCGCGGTACGCCTCTAAGCGCGCGGGGTCGCGGATGGCCTCCTCCTCATAGGGTTGCACGGTGAAGGGGCGCTCCGTGTTGAGCAGGTTGTACCAGTCATCCAAGTGGCCAGGATGCGCGACGTTATCACCGTCACACACGATGACCTTGCCGTCACCGAGGGCTGCGAGCTGAGCGTCGGCTTGGGTGGTGCCAAGCTGCTCGGCGGCCTGCTCGGCGGTGTCGCACTGGGCGACGGTGGCCTGCTCGGCGGCACAGGCATCACAGCTGCCCGCATCGATCGCCGCGCGCGCGGTCTCACAGGCCTCCACATCATAGCCTTGCGTCGCATCAAGCGCGCGCTCGGTGAAGTGGTCGATGTAGACCGGGCGCAGCGTCTGGCGATCGGCGCGGAAGTGTCGCAGCAGCTCATCGCGCTTGCCGTTGAAGACCTCGATCGCGTCGAAGTTCCAGCTGAAGGTGGTGCGAAAGCGGTTGCCCTCGATCGTGTAGAACTCGGGGCCGTTGGCCGCAGCGATCGTGGCGAACAGACGATCGGAGGGCGCCGCTGTGTTAAAGGGCAGGTCTACGGTCGTGTCGAACGTGTTGACGTTGTGCTGGGAGAAGTAGCCCAGCACCGAGTCGCGCGGGTGGTTCACCTGGATCACCACGTGCTCCGGCCCAAGCTCCCCCATCAAACGCAGCTCCTCAAAGATGAGGCCCGGCGGCTTCTGCTGCCAAGCGAACGAGCCACGGCTGGCAGACTCCACATCATAGCGCACCGGGAAGCCGTTGAAGTGGCCCGCCTCAAAGGTCGTCAGCTCTAAGCCGATGACCGACTTGATCCAAGGCTCCATGCGATTCTTGAGGATGTGCGGCGCGTAGTCAGCGACATAGTTGTGATCGCTTGAGACGACGACCTCCAAGCCCTCCGCGGTCATGCTCAGCACGCGCTTGTCATAGCTTAAGCCGCTGTCAATGCTGCCCTCGGCGTGCATGTGGAAGTCGCCGTTGAGGTAGCCCGTCGTGTCCACGCTGCGCGTGAGCATGGCCTGCACTGCCGCGATGCCGCCTGGGGCGACCGTGATCTCGCGCACCTCCGCCTCATACTCAGGGCCTCGGCTCAGGTAGACCTGATAGGTGCCAGGGCGCACATGCAGGCGCGCGCTCCCATCGGCGCCCGCCATGGCGATGCCCTCAATGTAGCGCCGCGTCATCGGATCATCAGCCCGGTCAGGGATAAAGTCCGTGTTGCGCCACGGCTCGCCAGCGGCCAGATCAAACAAGAAGGCGCGCGGCTCGCGCCCCTCTCCCGCGAAGGGGTGGGTGGCGACCGCCGTGACCTTGCCCGGCATCGGCTGGCCTGTCGCGTCACGGACGCTCACCTCGATCGTGCCCCACGGCTCGACCACAGGCTCAAGATACAGAGGTGCGTCCGCGCGAACCTCGAACGGGACCAGCGCGCTCAACGGGCGCCCCGCGCGTCGCGTGCGATAACAATAATGGCCGGGCGGCAGATCAAAGCGGAACACGCCCTCGCGCTTGGTCTGCGCTTGGCTGTAGATGCGCGGCCCCAGCTGCGTGGCGCCCTCGCCCTCGACCACGCAGCGCTTTGACGCGTCCTCGCGGGCTTGGTAGATCAGCAGCTGCTCACCCTCGCCAGCGAAGCCGCCCACGAGCCCCTCGCGCATGCGCCCCGCGACCTGTTGCGTCGCCACACCTCGGATCTTGTAGTGCTCATCCCAGATGCTGGCCACGTCACCATCGCCCACGATGAGATAATGCGTGAAGGTGAACTCGCTCGGCATCCCGGCCGAGCGTGTCGCCTGACAGGCGTCAAAGCCGCTCAAGCAGTCGTTTCGCCCGCGCGTGCACAGGAGCGTATCGCAGGTGGCGGGGAACAGCGCCTCACACACCACCTGCGCGCTCTCTCCCTCACAGTAAGAGGGCGCGAGCTGCGGCGGCAGCTGGTGCGTGAAGACCCCACCAAACCCGCTGGCATAGAACAAGAACAGCATATCATCCGGGCGCGCCTCGCCCTGGTAGTACGGGCGCCCCTGGCCATCGCGCTGCTGATCCTTGGCGTAGACGAAGTGCTCGCGCTGCGCGACCGTCAGCGGATCGCCCTCGGCGAAGCCCATCATCATGCCATAAGAGACGCCCTGATCGCTTGAGGAGGCCACCAGCGGCGTGAGGTGGCCGGGCAGGGCGGGCAGCTCAAAGGGCTTGCTCGTGACCTGATCCAGCAAGCCAAACTGCAGGTCGTAGCCGATGCCGGGCAAGAACGGCGCGTTGCTCTTGCCAAAGCCTAACACCGCGCCTGCGGGCACCGTGAAGGTGCTCAGATCGATGTCTAAGAAGCCCGACAAGGTGTTGAGGAGGCCTCGGTTGGGGAACTCCAAGGTCTTGAAGCTCACGTTGCGCAGGGTGTTCTCAATGCGGATCGCGCGCGCGTTGGGCTCCAAGATGTAGCGCACCGAGAAGGCGACCTGCGGCTCCAAGCCCAGATCCGGGGGCTGACCCTGGAGCGCGCGCCCGATATTGCGCGTCGCATCATAGCTGTTCACCATCACCTGGTTGAACAGCCGCAGCATCGTCACAAACTCGCCGCCGCGCCCGCTCACCTCCACGATCGCCGCGCCGCCGTCGCTGCCATCATTGATGACCTCGATCTGCTCCGGATCGACCACCTCCAAGAAGAAGGCGGGGAACATCTCGCCAAAGGAGTCGCGCCCGGTGAGGTTGATCAGATCGCCGCGATCGTTGAGGCGCTTCAGGTCTGCGTCGATGAGCGAGCCGCCAAACAGCCCAGAGCCTCGATTGTAGGTCTTGTCTTGGATGATAAAGCGCGCGTGCTCGTTCTCCAGCAGGTAGTCACCCACCTCGCCGCGCGCTGCGTTGCCACCGATGAGCTGTGAGGGCGAGGTGATGCGCGCCGCGCGCGATTGCGGCTCACGCGATTGCGAGGCTGGCTTGCAGGAGATCATGGCGAGCGTCATCACGCCCAGCGTGACGGCGCGCATCACCCCTGTGAGGATCGTGGTCATGTTGAGCGTTCTCCTATCGGCCCCAAGAGCCGAGGTGACGGCGCGCGCGAGGTGAGCGCGGTCACCAGTTGAGCTGGACCAGCGCCTCGAAGCGGTTGTTGGCGATCTCAGCGCCAGCCTCCTCGCCCGTCAGCGTATAATTTACCATGAGCGTCACAGGATATGTAGCGGGCAAATAGTTCAGGCCGATGGTCTGGTAGACCACCGCGTCGCGCGTGCGCGGATCATCGCCCGGGAAGTTGCCCGTAAGCTCGGTGTAGCTTGTGGACGGATCGAACGACGAGAGCCGATAGGTCGGCATGATAGGGAAGAACGGCATCAAATAGCCCGCCTGCACCTGCACCGCGCGCGACACCTGCGAGACGGTGCTCGCGTCAGGGGCGAGCTGGGCGAAGGCGCGGGTGGTGGCGGTGCGCTGAATGAGGTTGGCCATCAGGAACAGGCCCTCGAACTTGATCTTCAGATCGGCGGTGACGCCCAGCAGCGTGTTGTCGATCTGATCGAGGTTGGGGTCGCTGAGCGTGACGTCATTATAATAGACGCCGCCGCCCAAGCTCACCAGGTTGCCCCAGTGCAGGCCGAGGCGGCCATAATAGGCCAGGCGCTCGTTGTCGTTGAAGGTCTGATTGCCGCTGGTGCCGTTGGTGATGGCGGCCGCGTAGCTTAGGCCAAACCCCTCGCGCTGATTGTCAGGCTGGCCGATGTGCCAGCGCCCCGTGACCATGGCGCCCACCTGGCGCTCATTGGAGAGGCCCTCACGAAAGCGCCCCTCAAAGGGCAGCACGCCCTCGGAGCCGACAGACGCGCGCACGAACAGCAGCTCATCATTATCGAGCATGCCCTCGACATCATGCGGCGCGCGAAACTGGCCGACCTGGATCTCAAGCTGGCGCAGCGGGCGATAGAAGACGAAGGCGTCACGCGGGCGCGCGACCATCTCTTGGAACGGGGTCGCATCGGAGCGGTTGGGCAGCAGCGACGCTAGCTCCAGCTGGAACGTGAACCCCAGCCCATTAGGCAGCTCGCCGGTGAAGCGCGGGCGCACGTTGCTCAAGATGAAGCCGTCATTGCGACCGAACAGGGGGTTGAGCGGGTCATTCTCAATGGCGCGGTACTCGGTGCGCACGAAGCCTGAGAAGGTGAGCCGCCAGCAGCGCGTGGGATCGACGAAGGAGAAGGTGGCCGAGGGGCGACGCGCGCAGTCGCCTGACCAGTCGTCGCGCTCGCTGTAGGTCTCAGGCATGGCGCTGGCGCGCAGCTGGCGCGGCAGCTCGGGCGCGCGCTCCGGGGGGGCGGGGGGCAGCGGTGTGAGTGCGGGGGCGGGCAGGGGGGCTGGGGTGGGCGTGGGGGGCGTCGTCGCGGGCGCGATGGGGACAGGCTGCACGCCAGGGCCCGTCGTCTCGCGCGTGTCGTCCACGGGCGAGTCGTCGTCAGGCAGCGCTTGAGCGCTGGCGTAGGGGATGCCGAGCGCGTAGAGCGCGATCATGAGCCAGAGCGAACGCAAGGGGCGCATGGCTTCCTCGATGTG
>CAYXWB010000122.1:0-13949 GCA_964468515.1 uncultured Bradymonadales bacterium
AAGCTGTGCGCCAAATCACAGCAGCGCGGAGCTCACAGCAGATCGGAGAGCAGGCTGTCAGGCACCTCGACCGACGCGGGGCGCGTGATCGCCACCACCACATCCTCTAGGCGCAGGTGCTCCTCAATGAGCGCTTGCACATCCTCCAGGGTGACGGCCGCGATGCGATCGCCATAGCTGAATGTGTGGCGGTAGCCCAGCCCGTACAGCTCATCAAGCGCCATGGACATGGAGCGCGAGCCGTTGCGCTGCAGGCCGATGTCGTGGTTGCCGGCGAGGTAGCGCTGCGCCACGGCCAGCTCCTGCGCCGTGATGGTGACCTCGCGCAGCTTGCGGATCTCGCTCAAGATCCCGGCGACCGCTTGGTTGATCTTCTCGGGGCTGGTGCCGATGGAGACCAAGAAGGCGCTGGCCTCCATGCCGAGCATGGAGCTGGCGTAGACGCTGTACGCGAGCGACTGGCGATCGCGCAGCTCGTAGAACAGGCGGCCGCCTTGCCCGGAGAGGACCGAGGTCAAGACCTCTAGCGCGTCGCGATGAGGTGAACCCAGCAGCGGCGCGTCGAAGCCCACCAAGATGTGCGCTTGGTTCTTCTCCAGTGCGCCCGTCACCATGCGCGGGCCACGCTCGCGCATGGGCGCGGGCGGCGCCTCGGCGCCCGCGCGAGGCGCGGCGTAAGCCGCGCCGAAGCGCTGACGCATCACGTCGGCCACTTGGCCTGCGTCGACATCGCCGACCACGGACAACACCAGCGGCTGCGTGCGGATCACGTCGTCGAGGTAGCCGCGCATGCCCTCACGCGTGAGGCCCGCCACCGATGCCTCGCTGCCCGACGAGGGCAGCCCGTAAGGGTGCTCGCCAAAGAAGGCCTTGGCGAACAGCTCGAAGTTCATCGTCTCCAGACTGTCGAGGCGGCTGCGCAGCTGCTGCAGGTGCTGGCGGCGCTCGCGCTCAAGCTCCTCCTCGGGCATCGTGGGCTCAAGCCAGCACTCGGAGAACAGCTCCAGGCAGGGCTCCAGCGTGCGGCTCAAGCCCGACATGGACAGCCCGAACGTGTTACGCCCGGACATGCCGCCGAGGCTCGCAGCCATGCGCTCGACCTGGCGCGCGATCGACACGGCGTCGCGCGAGGGGGTGCCGCGCAACAGCAGCTCTGAGAGCAGCGCGTTGACGCCGTTGTTGCCGGCGTCCTCTAGGCGAAGGCCGCCCAAAGTGAGCGCGCGCGCGGAGAACAGCTCTACGGCGTGATCCTCTTGGACCACGAGCGTGACATCGGGCGCGAGCTTGACGACGGCGAAGCCGTCGCCATCGACCTCGACGGCCTCGCGATCGACAGGGGCAGCGCGCTCGGGCGCGGCGGTGATCGGGGCGCGCGGCGCGGGCGCTTGCGCCTGCGCGCGCGTCCAGGCCTCGCTCACCAAGGCGTTGAGCGTGTCGGTCGCGGGCAAGGCCGCGCCTTGGGGCTTGGTGAGGACCACGGTGCAGTTCTGCGGGGTGAGGTAGCGCGCGGCCACCTCGCGCACGCGCGCCGCGTTGACCGCGGCGAGCGCCTCATAATACTCGCGCTCGTAGCTTGGATCGCCTGTGACCATGGCGTAGTGGCCATACTTCATGGCCAGCCCCTCGATGGTCTGCTTGCTGTAGATGGACTGGCTCTCAAGCTGCGTGCGGGCGCGCTCGACGTCCTCCTCATCGGCGTCGACGCGGGTGAGTGAGAACACGACCTCCATCATCGCCTGGATGACCTCCTCATCGGAGCGCGCGCCAGGGCCAGGCTCATCAGCGTCGAGCAGCTGATAATCAGCGGCGACCATGAACAGGCCGCTCTCGCGCGGGGTGTAGGGGCCCGCCCACACGCCATGCACCAGCTCACGCTCGCGCTGCACGGCTTGGTACAGCAGCGAGGACTCACCGCTGCCGAGCACGTTGCCCAAGACCTCCAACGCGGCGATGTCCTCATGGACGGCGGGCGGGATGTGAAAGCCGACGCGCAGGTAGCAGTCTTGCGCGCCCTCGTGGGCGACGGCTACGCGCATGGCTTCTTGGGCAGGCTCTTGAGCGCGGATCACGGGTGTGTGTGTTGGGGCCTGCCAGTCACCAAAGGCGCGGCTGATCATGTCGCGCGCGTGGGACTCCTCTAAGTCACCCACGGCGACGATGGTGATGTTGGAGGGGACGTAGTGCTTGTGGAAGAAGTTGAGCACATCCTCGCGCGCGAACGAGTCCACGCTCTCGCTGGTGCCAATGATCGGCAGGCGATAGGGGTGGGCTTGGTAGGCCTGCTCGAACAGGCGCAGGGTGGCCTGCATGGAGGGGCTGTCCTTGCCGCGCTTGATCTCTTCTTGGATCACCTCAAGCTCGCGGCCGAGCTCGTCGGCGTCAAAGGAGGAGGCGCGGATGGCGTCGGCGAGGATGTCGAGGCCGGCCTCGGCGTAGCGGCTGGAGAGGACGACGTAGTAGCAGGTCTGATCAAAGGAGGTGAAGGCGTTGATGTGGCCGCCAGCGGCCTCGACCTCGCGGGCGATCTGCCCGACGCCGCGGCGCGCGGTGCCCTTAAAGAGCATGTGCTCGTGGACGTGAGCGAGGCCCGCCTCGCGGGCGTCCTCGTCGGCGCTGCCCACGCCGACCCAGACGTTGAGCGCCACCACGGGCGCGCTGGAGGTGGGCTGGAGGATGACGCGGATGCCATTATCGAGGCTGTACTGGATGAGATCCAAGGGGGCTCCGTGAGGCTGAGACCGATGGCGCTTGCGAGGCGCGATCAGGGTGAGATAGTCCTAGGGGGGCAATAGCCAGTGGCCATTGTGCCAGGATGATTCAATAGCACACAACGCGCAACGCTCGCGCCTCACTCCCCAGACCATGGCCAAAACACGACCGACCGCGCGCCGCGCGGGCCTGATGATCCCAGCAGACGCGCCGCCCAGCGCGTGGCGCGCCGCCGCGCTGCTCGACGCGCTCATCGACGCGGGCGCGCAGCCCATAGGCCCCCTCTCACTGCTGCTCGGCCAGCCGCTGGGCGAGTCGTCTGCGCCGCAGGTGGCGCTGGTGCTGGCGTGGCGTGAGGAGGCGGCGCTGGCGCCTTGGATCGACGCCTGCGCCGCGCGCGGGATGCCGTGCGTGGTGGTGTGCGCGAGCGACGCGTCAGCGCAGGGCTTGGGGGCTTGGCTTGGCCACGGGGTGATCGTGGCGCATGAGCCGCGCGCGCCGCTGGCGGGCGCGCCGCTGGCGATGTGTCGCCAGGAGCTTGCGCGCGGCGTCGCGCGCGGCGCGCAGCTTGGCTATGCGCCGCGCGCGCTGTGGTGCGCGCCTAACAGTCGCGGCGCCTGCGTGGATGGGCTGGTCTTAGACGAGGCCGCCCGCGCGGGCTTCACGATGCTGCTCACCCCAGGCCAGCGCGCCCCCGACCCGATGGGGCTGATGCTTCGCATGTGGCGCCCCGATGACTCGCCCGAGGCGCTGGCCGCGTGGGTCATGGGGCGGACGCTCGCTGCGCGCGCTCGCGGCGCCGTGGCGCTGGCTCAGACGCGCGTCGAGGCCACGCTTGGCGCCCGTCAGCCGCGCACGACGAACAGCTGATAGAGCAAGAAGATCAGCACCGCCACCAGCACGATCAGCAAGAACACGAGCGCGCCGACGATGGAGGTGGGGACCATCAGCGGCGCGCGCTCTCGCCCGATCTGCGCGGACGCGTGCCCCTCAGGGGAGGTGTCAGGCAGCGCCAGCCCGGCGACGCTCACCGAGAAGGCGCCGCTGATGGAGGCTTGCGTCTCATCCTCAAAAGAGGGCGGGACGTAGACGGGGAAGACGCGCCCCGAGGCGATGAGGCGCTCGCGCAGCTGCTCCAAGCGCTCGCGCACGGCGCGCGCATCGCGCGGGCGATCGGCGGGATCTTTAGCCAACAGCTGCGTGATGAGCACGATGAGCGCATCAGGCACGTAGTCATGCGCGCGATCGCGCAGCTTCGGGATAGGCTCTAGCTTGTGCGCGCGCATCAGCGCCAGATCGGTGTCCCCGACATAGGGCGCTTGGCCGCTGAGCGCGGTGAACATGAGCACGCCCAAGCTGTAGAGGTCGCTGCGCGCGCTGGGCGGCTGCATGTCCACAAGCTCGGGCGCGATGATGCCAGGGGTGCCGGGCACCTGGCCGCCGCGCGTCAGGTTCGCGTCGCTGTGCAAGAGCTTGGCCACGCCGAAGTCGAGGATCTTGACGTGCAAGCGCCTATCGCGATGGCGCGTGACCATGATGTTATCAAACTTCAGATCGCGGTGGATCACGCCGCAACCGTGCGCCTCCAGCAGCGCGCCGCACACCTGAATGAAGATCTCTAAGATCTCCACCAGCGTCAGCTCAAAGCGTTGAAGGAACACCCGGAAGGTGTCTCCCTCGAAGAACTCCATGACGAGGTAGCTCAAGCCGCTGGCGTCGACGCCCGCGTCGATGAGCGGGATGATGTGGGGGTGTTTGAGCTGGGCGACGACGTCGATCTCAAGCGCGAAGCGCTGCGTCAGATCGCTCTCACGCGAGAGGGTAGGCTTGAGCAGCTTGACGGCGACGCGGCGCTGGATGCTGAGCTGTGTGGCCTCAAAGATGAGCCCCATCCCCCCCGCGCTCAGCACGCGATCGAGGCGAAAGCGGCCATCTAACACACGCCCCACGAGCGTCTCCGGCGCGTTGAGCGGTCGGGTTGAGCTGCGGCGCGGGGTCCTCCCGCCAGGTCGCGTGGTCATGGCACCCCGAGGCAGGCAAGAACAGTGGTGGCGTGAATCCAGGAGCCACTATTGACGCGCCCCTACGTGGCGGCGTCACGGGGCACACACCTCGCCCCCCCATACCGCACGCGGTGTGGGGCCCCCCTACCCTTGACGCTTCGGGCGGCCCCTCTCCTCGTGTCGTAGCAGGTCTGTCGCTCAACGGCTCAACGTGTCAGCGACGATAGCGCCCCAGCCTGTGCGCGATGGACGCGCTGCGCAGCTCCTTGACGGTGCCATCGATGAGGCTGACGCAGGTGTGGTGGGCGCTGGCCATGGGGACAGCCTCGCGACACAGGGTGTCAATGGAGGCGCCACGGTAGCGCGCGCGGAGCTCCTGACTGACCTCAACCATCAGCGCGTCGGTGGGGGCGTCCTGTGCGCAGCTGGTGTCGCGGCCCAGGTCCTCCATGATCACAGCGGCGCCCAAGACCTCGACGAGCTTGTCCCAGGAGCCGTCTTGGTAGCGGGCGTGGCAGTCACGGTACGAGGCGCTGAGCGCGTTGAACTGCGACAGCGCTTGAGCGCGCTCAAGGCCCGTGGACTGCTTAGCGACGGCGTACTCGACCCACATGCCCGTGTGCAGCGTCTCGCAGACATCGCTCTCGATGTCGAGCGAGGCCTTATAGAGCTGACGCGAGCGCTCAAGCGACAGCTCACGCGGCGCCCACATGCCGGCCCAGGCGAGGTTGTTGGCCATCGTGCCGGTGCGCTGGCGAGGCACGCTCTGCATGCCGAGCTCAAGGGTCTTGATCGCCTCACTGTATTGCTGCTGCTTGATCTGGTGGTAGCCCTTCATGTTGAACAGGGCCTCGGAGCGCGGGTAGAAGCGCAGCCCCTGCGAGGCGACCTCGACCACCAGGCGCGAGTCTTGGCGCGCGTCAAAGCAGCTGGCGTACTTGTACCAAGCGTACTCGGACCACTGCGCGCGGTTGAGCGCGAATGACTGGCGCACGTCCTCGCAGGGCGCCTCTGGCTCATAAGTCGCCACCTGCGCGCTGCGGCTGCACGAGGTTGAGCAGGCGCTCATCATGTAGAGGCCCACTGCGGCGACGGCCAGCACAGACAGCACGGTCGCGATCGCGGTGGCGGGGGTGGAGAGGATGGTGCGGGGGGTGATGGCCATGGTGTCTTCCTCGTGTCTCGGGGGCGCAGGGGGATCTCCCTGTCGAGTATAGGGCGCATACACATCAGTCTCAACAGGCTGCTTTTATTTTCTATTTCGGCGGCGCACATCCACCGCTCACAGAAGCGCCCCCCCTCACCTGAGCTGCGCCGCCGCGCGCGTGAGGACCGCGGCGCCGTGCTGATTCACCACCTCCAGCGCCACCTCGCCATCAGCCTGCGCCCAGCCCCAGATCGTGAGCTGATCGCCGTTGAACACGGGCCGCGCGAAGCGCGCGCGCAAGCTGCGCAGGCGCGTCGGATCGCCGCCGCAGCGCGCGTTCACCACCGCCTTGGCCGCGAACGACAGCGTGCACAAGCCATGCAAGATCACGTCGGGCAGGCCCGCCGCGCGCGCCGTCTCAGGATCCGTGTGGATCGGGTTGCGATCATTCGAGATGGCCGCGTACTGCAGTGACTGATCGGCGGCCACGGGCTGCTCAAGCTTAAAGCTCGGCGCGCCGCGCTCCTCGGGTTCAGCGCGCGGCTTCGCCTCGGCGCTGTCGCCTGCGGGCTTGTCCTTAGCCCGAATAAACAGCGCGCTGGTCGTCTCCACGGCCACGCGCCCGTCGGGGCGCTCCAGCCACTGGCTCAGCGTGACGAGCTCGCCAGACGCCTTCTGCGCGATCGACGCGATCTTGGCCTTGGGCACGATCACCTCCCCCACCTGCAGCGCCTCATGCCACACCATCTCCTGCTCGCCATGCACCAGCCGCAGCATGTCCGCGCCGAGCGTCGGGTCGCGCAGCGCGTCAAACAGCGTGTCAATCAGCGGGCGCATCGCGAACATCGGCGACGCCAGCTCGCCGCGCACATAGCGCGGGTTCAGATCATCGGTCGCCTCGGCGAACTGGCGCACATGCGCCGCCTCGATCGTGACCAGCGGCCCCTCAAAGGCGCGGCCTACAGCGTCTGGGTTCAAGGGCATCGCTCAACCTCCGCAGATCTGGTCCAAGCGCGCGCTGATCGACTCAGGCGTCCAGCGCTGCCCCTGCGGGGGGCGCGCGCCTGGGGTGAGTGTGGTGACATATTCAAAGTAGTGCGCGCCGTGCGCGCCGAAGACGCGCCCCGTCACGCCGCGCGACAGCGGCCCCACGAGCCAGACCAGCAGCGGCGCGATGTCCTCGGGGTCCAAGCCCTGCGCGGCCTCGACCTGCGCCGACATCGCCGTCTGCGCCAGCGGCGCCACGGCGTTCACCGTGATGTGAAACTTCTCAAGCTCCAGCGAGGCGGTCCGCGTCAGCCCCACCACCCCCGCCTTGGCCGCCCCATAGGCCGCCTGCCCGAAGTTGCCCACCAAGCCCGCGTACGAGCTGATATGGACGATGCTGCCGCCGCGTCCGCGCCGCAGCATCGCCGCAGACGCCGCGCGCGTGATATAAAACGCGCCAGACAGGTTCACCTCAAGCGCCGCTTGCCACGCCTCATCGCTCAAGCGCACGAGCGTGCGATCGCGCGTCAGGCCCGCGTTACAGATGGCCGCATCGACGCCGCCCCAGCGCGCCACCGCCTGCGCCACGACCTCGCGCGCTTGGTCTGGCCGCGACACATCGCCCACCACAGCTATCGCCAAAAACCCTTCATTGACGAGCGCTTGCGCGACGTCCTCGACACCTGCATCGGGCAGATCATTGAGCGCGACCGCCCAACCTTCGCGCGCGAGCGCGCGGGCGTAGGCGAGCCCGAGGCCGCGCGCGGCGCCCGTGATGAGGGCGACCTGCTGGGGGGTGGCCATGACGCTCACCCTGGCGGCCAGGAGAGCGCGCGCCCGCCCAGCACGTGCAGGTGCAGATGAAACACCGTCTGGCCCGCGCCCGCGCCGTTGTTGACCACGAGCCTGAACCCCTCCTCGGCCAAGCCCTGCTCGCGCGCCACCTGGGCGGCGACCACCATCAGGTGACCTAGCAGCGCGGCGTCCTCAGCCGTCGCGTGCAGCAGGTTCACGATGCGGCGCTTTGGGATCACCAGGATGTGCGTCGGCGCGGCCGCGTTGATATCACGAAACGCCAGCGCCTGCTCATCTTCATAGACCCTCTGCGCGGGCAGCTCGCCGCGGATGATCTTCCCAAAGATCGTGTCGTCTGCTTGATCCTCGTGCATGTCTCCTCCACAGCGTTGACAGATGCGCGCGCCTTGATAAGAGGGCGCGCTTAGAATCGCTCGCGTGACACGAGGCTAGCACAGCGGCGCGCTTGAGGCAGCGTCGAAGCGTAGCGCGCTCGCCAGCGACGCCGGGGTGAGCGCCTTCGTCGCGCAACGACTGGAGCGAGTCGGCGCCGTCGCGCTTGGAGAGCTTGCGGCCTTGGGCGTCGCACATCAGCGGCACATGCCAGTGCTCGGGCGGCGCGCCGCCCAGCGCCTCATGCAGCGCCACCTGACGCGGCGCGCTCTCCAGCAGATCGGCCCCGCGCACCACGTGCGTCACGCCCATCAGCAGATCATCGACGACCACGGCCAGCTGATAGGCGAACAGCCCATCGGAGCGGCGGATCACGACGTCGCCGCAGTCGCGCGGCAGCGCGTGTGCGATCCTGCCCGCGAGCACGTCCTGCACGACGACCTCACGATCGGGCACCCGAAAGCGCCACGAGGGGCTGCGGCCCTGGCGCGCCCTCGCCGCCCGCTGCGCGGGCGTCAGCGCGCGGCAGGTGCCAGGATAGACAGGGGTGTGCCCGTGCGGCGCGCTGCTGGCCTCTTGCACCTCGCGCCGCGAGCAGAAGCAAGGGTAAGCGAGGCCTTGGTCCATAAGCCAAGCCAAGGCGATCTCATAGAGCGGCAGCCGCTCGGACTGCGTGTAAGGGCCAGCAGGACCGCCTACATCGGGGCCCTCGTCCCAGTCGAGGCCGAGCCAGCGGAGGTCATCAAGTAAGGCTCGTGCGCTGCCTGGGCGCACGCGCGGGGTGTCGAGGTCCTCCACTCGCAAGATCAAGCGCGCCCCGATCAGGCGCGCGTGCAGCCAGCACACCAGCGCGGTGCGCAGGTTGCCCAGGTGCAGCGGCCCCGTGGGGCTTGGCGCGTAGCGCGCCATAGGAAGCGCGCGCGCGGGCGCGCGCTCACGCAGCGTGAGCCAATCATCATCAGGGGGCGTGCGCATCATCGACCTCAGGATGAAACAGCTGATGCCAGCCAGCCTCTGGTGTGTATCATCGTGGCGGCTGCGCCGCCAAGGCGCGCGCCACACACCTGAACGCTCCTCACCACCCCGAGGTCACGCTCATGGAAGGACGCATTCGCCGCGCGCTCGCCGCGCGCTATGACGAGCAGGTCGCGCAAGCGTCGAGCTTGCAGAACCTCGGCGGGCACGCCTCGCTGCGCATCTACTGGCGCGTGACGCTGCCGCAGGGCTTGGCCAGCGCACGCAACGAGCGCACCGTCATGGCGATGGTGATGCCGCTGGAGGGTGGCACCCGCAGCGATGAAGGGCCAAGCGCTGAGGGGCCAGAGGAGCTGCCGTTTGTGGACGTGCAGCGGCTGCTTCGCGCTGCCCATTTGCCCTGTCCTGCGATCGATCTGGTGGACATGGCGCTCGGCGTCGTGCTGCTCGAAGACCTGGGCGATGTGATGTTCGAGCAGCTGTATCACAGGCTCGACGGGACCGATCCCGGGGGGATCTTCGCGCTGTATCAGCGCGCCATCACGCTCTTGGTGCGCACCCAGCAGGCGCTGCGACAGCGCGACGCGCTGCCCCAGAGCTTGGCCTGGACGCGCGCCTTTGACGCGACGCTGCTGCGCTGGGAGCTTGATCACTATCGCGAGTGGGGCCTGCGCGCGCAGTATGGCGCGGACGTCTTGAGCGCCGAGCAAGACGCGCTGATGACGGAGCTGTTTGATCAGCTCGTGCGCGAGCTTTTGCGCTTGGATCAGACCACGGTGCTGCGCGATTATCAGTCACGCAACCTCATGTGTAAGGCGGACAAGCTGGTCCTGATCGACTTCCAGGACGCGCTGCAAGGGCCGTTCATCTATGACCTCGTGGCGCTGCTTCGCGACTCCTACATTGGCCTTGAGGGGTCGATGGTGGAGGCGCTCGTCGCAGACTACGCGGCTCAGGGTCGCGAGGCCGGGCTGCCCTGGTGTGACGACGACGCGGCGGTGCTGCGCGCGTTCCACTTGCAGACGGTGCAGCGCAAGCTCAAGGACGCGGGCCGGTTCGTGTTCATCGATCGGGTCAAGCACAACCCGAGCTTCTTGGGCTACTACACGCCCTCGATAAGCTACGTGGCCGCAGCGCTGCGGGCGCTGCCTGAGCTGAGCGCGCTGGAGGCCCTGCTGGCCGAGGTGGAGCCTGCTTGGCCCAAGTGAGCGCTCAGTCAGGGCTTGGGGCAGCGCCCGGAGCCGTCGCCGTACCAGAGCGCGGCCCACAAGGCGCCGCGCTTGGGCGCGATCACATAGGTCCAGCGCGCGCAGTCGCCGCTGCCCGCCCACACCGACAGCGGCTCATCCTGCGGCAGCTCGCGGTAGGCGGGCTTGAGGCGCTCCAGCGCCGCGCGCAGCGTCGTGTCATGCGGGGAGCCCTTGGCCATGCGCTTGGCCTCAAGCTCGCGCGACATGGCCTGCGCTTGGTCTGGGGGCAAGGTGGCGAACAGGGTGAGGGTGCTCTGGTTGTCGTCCGCGCTGTGCAACACGCGCGCGCCTTCGGGGAAGCTGATGGCGCTGACGCGCGTCAGATGCACGAGCGCGAGGTGGTCGCAGCCCGCTAGCCAGGCCATGCTCAGACACATCGCCAGCTGAAGACCTGCGCGAAGGCGCGATCGGGGGGGCGTCATGAGGTCTCACCATCAAAGCGCGCGGGCGGGCATATAAAGGGGGAAGATCGGTGCTCAATGTGCGCAGGTTCGGGGCGCGCGTCAAGGGGCGCTTGATGCGATCGCGCGAGTCGGTATGATGCGCGCGACGACGCCCCTGCCCCTCCCTTCCACCAGCATGTGCTTTGCACACGCGAGCGAGCGACTGATGAGCATATCCACCAAGCCAGCCAGCGGTTTTCGTGACTTCTTGCCGCGCGAGCAGCGCCGCCGCCAGCGCGTCTTCGCCATCATCCGCGAGATCTATGAGGCGCACGGCTTCGAGCCGATCGAGACGCCCACCATGGAGCGCCTGTCCACCCTGCTGGGCAAGTACGGCGACGAGGGCGATCAGCTCATCTTTCGCATCATGCACCGCGGCGACAAGCTCGCGCAGCTGCTCGCCAGCGGCGCACCCCAAGAGGATGACCTGGCGGAGCTTGGGCTGCGCTATGACCTCACCGTGCCGCTGGCGCGCGTGGTGGCCGAGCACCGCAACGCGCTGGGGAGCGTCTTCAAGCGCTATCAGATCGCCCCCGTATGGCGCGGCGACAGGCCGCAAAAAGGCCGCTATCGCGAGTTCTATCAGTGCGACGTCGACGTGGCAGGCTCCACCTCGCTCACCGTCGAGGTGGAGGTCACGAGCGCGCTCGCGAGCGTGCTGGCGCGGCTAGGCTTTGACGGCGCGCGCTTTCACATCAACCACCGCGCGCTCTTGCGCGCGCTGATCCAGTGGGCGGGCGTGCCCGACGCGCTGGAGGGCAGCGCGCTGGTGGCCATCGACAAGCTCGACAAGGTCGGCGCTGAGGGCGTGGCCAAGGAGCTTGGAGAGCGCGGCGTCAGCGCGCAGGCCGTCGAGGCGCTGGTGTCACTGCTCGACCTGCAGACCGCGCCGCTGCCTGAGGGCAGCGGCTTCGACAACGAGGCCACGCTCGCTCGCCTTGAAGCGCTGCTCGGTGACAGCGCGCTCGGCGGGCAGGCCATCGCTGAGCTGCGCACGATCCTGCGCTACGCGGCCCACACGGCCGCCGCGCCGCTGCTTCGCGTGGACCCGTTCCTCGCGCGCGGGCTGTCCTATTATACGGGCGCGATCTTCGAGATCCGCAGCGATGATTTTAGCGGCAGCTTGGGCGGCGGCGGCCGCTATGACGGCCTGGTGGGGATGTTCTCCAAGCAGTCCGTGCCCGCGTGCGGCTTCTCGCTTGGCCTTGAGCGGCTGCTGCTCTTGATGCAGGAGCGCGGCCTGTTCGAGCAAGAGCCGCCGAGCGTGGACGTGCTGGTGACGCAGTGGGACGATGAGGCCACACCCCACGCGTTGGCGCTCGCCAGCACGCTGCGCGCCGCGGGCCTGCGCGTGGACGTGTACCCCGACCACGACAAGTACAAGAAGCAGTTTAAGTATGCTGACGAGCGCCAGATCCCGCTCGTGGCGCTCTTGGGCAAGGATGAGCTTGAGGCCGATGCGGTGAGCTTGAAGCTGCTCAGCACTGGCGAGCAGCAGCGCGTGCCGCGCGCCGAGGTCGCGGCCGCCGTGCGCCGCATGCTTGAGCACGACGCGCTGGTCGCCTGCGCCGAGGCCACCACCGAGGTCCTCGACCTGTGAGCGACCTCAAGCGCGCCTGCGCGAGCCCCCGTGAGGGGGCTCGCGACGAGGCAGGCGCATCGCCTGTTCCCAATCCCATGTGTAGGGTCGATCATGGCCGATCTCACCGCGCTCGACAATCGCAAAACATGATGGCTGTCAGGAATTTGGACGTCTCATGTGGTACCATGTAGGTGAGCAGGCGCTGCTGAGGCTGGCCTCACGCGTGGGGCTTGAGCCCTGCCCTCAAGCCACCCGGCTCGGGGGTCAAGAGGTCGCGCGGCTCCAGCGCCCACGCCCCAGAGCACACGCTGGCCGCCATTCACCACGCGCACGCGCTCGGCTGCGAGGCCGTCTAGCGGCCGCGACGCCGCGACCTTGACATGAGGCAGCGCGGCGAGCTCAGCGAGCATGGGGTGCTCACCCAGCGGCGCGCCGTAGAAGCTGTAGAGGCCGTCCACGAGCAGGCGCGCGGCGGCGTTATCGAGGGTGAGGTCCACGCGCTGCGCGGTCGTCTCATGTGCGCCCGCCAGCCACACCAGCCGCCTGCGCCACCAAGACTGCGTGGGCGAGGCCGCGGCGCTCCTGAGGGCTCAAGGCGCACCTTCTGCTTGAGGCTTCTTGGCGCTGTCATGCCACATCCAGAACCCGAGCCCCATCCCCATGAGCGCGATGAGGATGCTGCTCCGGAGCTTCCCCCAGGAGGTGTCGCGCGCCTCGCGCGCTTCGACCAAGAGCGCGCCGCTCGGCTGCTCAGGCAGGTAGCTGATCGCCATGGGTTTCAGCTTGTCAGGGCAGCGCCCCGCCAGCGCGCTCACATACTGGTGCCTCTTGCCCTGGGCCTCATACTGATAGGAATAGCGCGCGCGACGCTCGCTAGAGGCTGAGCGCTTATCACCCTCGGGCGGATAGCGCGCCACATACTCCTCACACTTGGTCGGGGTGACCTCCAGCACGACCCAGCGCGCGCGCTCCGCCTCAGCCGCTTGATTGAGCGTGTAAGCGTCATGCGTGCCGTAGACGCCAACGAACAAGCTCATCGCGATGAAGATCGCCCCAGCCACTCTTTCGATCTGCGCCATGTCTTATCCGCCTGAGGCTTTGAGCGACGCTCGATCGCGCCGCGTTTACTCTACAGCGCCGACCTTGAAGTTCAACAGCAGAGCCCCCAGGGCGACGCCAATGCAACGCTTGACCGCGCGCCTATCCGAAGCGACACGCATGATGCACAATCTTGCGCCGACGAGGCGACTGACCTTCAAGCGTCCTCGCCGCGACGCGCCACCGCCGAGCCTGCCATGCTGCTGCTCCTCTCCACCGCGCCTTGGGCGCGCTGCGCCGCTTCAGGCGCGGCGCTGGCGCTGGTGTGCGCGCTGGTGGGGGCGTCAACGCCCGCGCGCGCGCAGACCGCTGCTGTGCATGTGAGCTTTGATCCTGAGTGCGCGCCTGAGCGCGCGCGACAGACCTTGCTGTCGGAGCTGCGCCTTCGCCTCGGCGAGTCACAGCCTGTCGTGGAGTCGCCCGCGCCCCCTGGCGCGTGGACGCTGCGCTGGGGTCCGCTGCCCAGCACCCCCTGCGCGCTCGCGCTCAGTGACACGGCGCTGATCGCCGCGCTGACGCTGCCCGCCAGCGCCGATGATCCTCAGCTGCGCGAGGCGGTCGTGCGCG
>CAYXWB010000123.1:0-13911 GCA_964468515.1 uncultured Bradymonadales bacterium
CGCAGCTCATCTTTGAGGTTGGATGTGAAGATCTCCCGGCGCGCTTTGTCGCGCCTGCGCTCGCACAGATGCAGGCGGCCTTCACACAAGCATGTCTGGCGCGCAGGATCAGCGTCGAGGGTGAGGTGCGCGTCGTCGGCACCCCGCGCCGCCTCGCGCTGCTCGTCGATGGCCTCGCCACACAGCAGCAAGATCTGCAAGAAGAGCGCCTCGGCCCACCCGCGAAGGCTGCGCTTCGTGAGGGTGAATATACTCAGGCAGCGCATGGGTTTGCGCGTGGCCTGGGGTTGACCGCTGAGCAGCTCTACCTCGTGGACACACCGCGCGGCCCTTATGTCGCCGCGCGCGTGTTTGAGGCCGGCGCGCCTACCGCCACGCTCCTGCCTGAGCTGCTGCTCCATGTCGCGCAGAGCTTCAGCTTCCCCAAGTCCATGCGCTGGGGCGCACGTCGTGACACCTTCGCTCGCCCCGTGCGCTGGCTGCTCGCTACCTTGGATGGCGTGTGTGTCCCGCTCTCCTTCGCAGGCGTGGTCAGCGGCGACGTGACCTTTGGCCATCGCTTCTCCGCGCCAGACCCCATCACTGTCACCTCCATCGCTCACTACGTCGAGGCGCTGCGCGCAGCAGACGTGGAGGTTGATCCTGCTGAGCGTCGCGCTCAGATTAAGCTGCTCTTGACGCGAGCTGCTGACGAAGCGGGCGGGCAGCTCATCGAAGATGAGGCGTTGTTGGATGAGGTCGTCCAGCTCGTTGAGAAGCCGCATGTGGTGTGCGTGCGCTTTGATGAGCGCTATCTGGAGATGCCCGATGAGGTGCTCATCCTCTCCATGCGCTCGCATCAGCGCTATTTTGCGATCAAGCGCGCCGACGGTGCTGGCCTGCTCAACGCTTGCGCCGTGATCTATAACACCCCTGTGCGCGATCCCGACGTTGTGCGCGCTGGCAACCTGCGCGTGCTCAAAGCGCGCCTTGATGATGCCCGCTTCTTCTGGGCGCAAGACCTCAAGACGCCGCTTGAGCAGTTCTTACCTAAGCTAGAGCGCGTCGTGTGGCTCGGCGCGCTCGGCTCGCTCTCCGATCGGGCGCATCGCATCAGCGCGCTCGTCTCACGCTTAGGGATGACCCTCGGCTTACCTGAGCAGACGCGCTACCATGCCCAGCGCGCAGGTTTGCTCGCGAAGGCCGATCTCGCCACCAGCATGGTCTACGAGTTCACCGACCTTCAAGGGATCATGGGGCGCGCTTATGCCTCGCATGCAGGTGAGCCCGAAGCGATCGCGCTCGCCATTGAGGAGCACTACCTGCCTAAAGGCGCTGACGACGCCTTGCCGAGCACAGATGAGGGTGCCCTGGTCGCCCTCGCCGAGCGCTTGGATGCCCTTGTTGGTATCTTCGGGGTCGGGCTCGTGCCGCGCAGCAACGCCGACCCTTATGCGCTGCGTCGCGCCGCGTTGGGCGTGCTGCGCATCACCCAGTCGCGCGCTTATCCTGTCTTGCTCTCCACCTTGCTCGCCCAAGCGTGGGAGGTCTACCACGCCACAGGGCTAGCCGAAGCTGCCTTCACTACCTCACGTGAGGCTCTGCTCGCTCAGCTCGAAGAGTTCATCACCACGCGTCACAAGCACCTGCTCGCGACCGAGTTCCCAGCGGATGTCGTCGACGCTGTGCTCGCGGTCGCCTCCGATGAGCTGCTCGCCGCGCGCGATCGTGTCGCAGCCCTCGCACAGCTGCGTCAAGATGATGACTTTGAGCCGCTCGCCATCGGCTTCAAGCGCGTCGTCAACCTGCTCCGCAAGCAGGCGGACGCGCAGCTTGCGATCCCTGAAGCGGTCGACCCGGAGCTGCTCGTCGAGCCCCAAGAGCGCGCCCTCCATCAACACTTTGGCCGCGCGCGCGGTGAGATCCTCGCCGCGCTTGAGGGGCGCGATTGGGCTGGCGCATGTCAGTCTCTTATCACCCTCAAGGCCCCCGTCGATGCCTTCTTTGATCATGTTATGGTCATGACCGATGTGGAGGCGCTGCGCGCTAATCGCCTCGCGCTGCTCGACCGCTTGCGCGTCCTCTTCTTGCAGGTCGCGGATATCTCCATGATCCAAACCGAGCGCTGAATCTTCTCGCTTTACACCTAACAAAGAGGCTCAATCGTCATGGGGCGATTGAGCCTCTTTGCGTTTGATAGTAAGAGCTTAGGTGAGGTGCATGGGACCTTCTTGGGCCTCAGCGCTCGATGGGTTCAAGCCCCTCATCATCGTCGCCCAGCTCACCTAAGATGAGCTGCTCCAAAGGGCGCAGGTCGTAGCGATGTTTTGCCTCTAGCTCTAGCAGAGTGAGATCTTGGAGCAGGCGCGCGTTGAGGCGATCGGCGGTCTTGAAGAAGGCCTCATACCAGCGCAAGAGCGAGGTCTTGAGCTGAGGTCGAAGCTCAGGCAAGAGCTGACGTGCGAGGCCGCGCCATCGCATAGGATCTTGGGTCTGCTCCATCTCTCGTAGCGCTTGTGGGGCGGCGACGTGGAGCTGGCCCTCGGCGCGGGCGCTGAGGCGACCAAAGACGCGCTCTTGGAGCAGCTGACGTAGCGCGCGTGACTCATCATGAAACCCGTCCAGGCGGCGCTGGAAGTTGCGCGCGTCTTGGAGGGCGAGGTGACGAAGCCCTGGTCCAAGCTGTTGGGATAGTTTGGTTTCAAGCGCGACGACATCTTGCGTCACGCGCGCGCTTGAGCGATCGAGCATCGCTTGAAACTGGCCTCGTAGCAGCTGAGTCATGTAGGCGCGGTCTTCCTCATCAAGGACCATCCGAGGTTTAAGCCAAGAGGAGCTAGGCCGCAGCGCTTCTTGGATCTCAGCGGTGATGAGCTGAAGCAGGGCCTCTGTTTCTTGTTCGAGCAGGGTCAACTCGCGCTGCGCTTTATCCTCCGCGTGCGCGGGGGCATCGCGTCGCAGCTGCTCATGGATGCGCGCGACGTCAAGGCGCAGCGTCTGGTAGCGACGGGTGAGGCCGTGTTGGAATGCGGCGAGGGTGATGAGCAGGCTGCCGAGGTGGCGTTTTCCCTCGATGAGCTTGATGGTGCCAGCGCGCGCGATGATCTGCTCATGGAGCTGGGCGCGAAAGGTGCCAAAGCCGCTGTCATGATCAGCGGGCAGCGGCTGCTCAGGTGCTGAGTCACGCAGCGCATGGAGGGCTGAGACAGGATAACAGCCCGCGATATATTCTCCTGCGTGCTCCTCGACATACTGCACCAGCTGCGCGACGGCCTCATCGCGCTCACCGCGCTCACCGAGGCGGTCGATCTTGTTAATCACGATGAACAAGCGTTGGGCGCTGTCAGGGATGGCGCTGATGCGCTCGAACTCGCTCTGAGACAGGACCTGATTGGCGTCCATGATCCACAAGATCGCCTCGGCCTCTTCGAGCGCCTTGGCGGCGATCCGCTCATGGCGCTCCTCCAAAGCGTTGAAGCCTGGGGTGTCCCAGAAGTTGACCGCGCGTAGCTCGGGGTGAGGGTAGAGGTAGTCGAGATGATCGATCGTCTCCCCGTTCTCCTTCATGAGCCGCTTGGCTTGCTGTGGCGAGATCTCACGCACCTCACCGCTGACCTCATGCACGCGCGTCGACAGGCGCGGACCATATTGGATGATCCCCGTGTGAGCGGTCGTCGGGAGGACGCCCATGGGCACCAGCGTCTCGCCGAGCAAGGCGTTGATGAGCGTCGACTTCCCCGCGTTAAACTCGCCAACGATGGCGATCGAGAGCGGGGCGTCAAGCGCGGCCATGATGCGCTGTGTGGCGGGCAAGAAGTCGATGAGGCGCGCGTCTTGCGCGATATAATCGCGCAAGACGCGTAACAGCGTAGCGAGCCCGGTGGGATCGTCAACTGAAGCGGGCAGGTGTTCCCAGCGGGGGCGCAGCTGCGTGAGGGCCGTGTCGAGCAGTGTGCGCGCTTGAGCTTGATCCTCGTCATCGTGCGAGGTCGCCAGCGCGTCTTGTGCGGCGAGGATGGCCTCTGCGGGATCACCTTGAGCGAGGGCGGCGCTGGCGAGCGTGAGCAAGTGTGCGGGGCTGCGAGGGAGGTCGGGGTGGCGCTTGGCTGCCTCCTCCAGGAGCTGGCGCGCGGCCACAGGATCGCCTGCGCGCAGGCGACCTTGCGCGAGGCCTAACAGCGCCTCAGGCATCGACACATGCGGCGAGTCGAGGGCGCGCTGATAGAGGGCCTGGGCTTGGGTCAGCTCGCAAGCGTCGAGGTGCAAGCGCGCGAGCGCGAGCAGCGCGACAGGATGTTCCGGGTCGCGCGCGAGCGCCTCGCGCAGCGCATCACGCGCGAGGTCGCCGTGATGCTGCGCGAGCAGGAGCTGGCCTTGGAGGGTGTAGCCGCAGGCGCCGAGGTCGCGGGTGCCGCTGGCTTGAGCACGCTGGAGCATCCGCTCAGCGAGGGGGAGGTCGCGCAGCTGGAGCGCGACGCGTCCCGCGCCGAGCGCGCTCTCTAGGCGCAGCGCCGGGGCCGCGTCTGAGGCGTCGAGCGCACGCTGGTAGGCGTCGAGCGCACGCTCGGGCTGATCTGCGCCATGGCAGAGCTGGCCGAGCGTGATGAGATCGGCGGCGTTGCCAAGCGCTTGGTCGACAGCGCTGATCGTCATGAGCGCCTCATCAAGCTGGCCGCTCTGCTGGAGCGCTCTGGCGAGGGTCGCATGGAGGCGAGGGCTGTCTGGGGTGAGCTTGAGCGCTTTGCGCAGCTCGTGGGTTGCGCGCTCCAGGCGGCCCATCTGGAGCAAGACACGCCCAAGCGCGAAGCGCGCCTCAGGGATGATAGCTTCAGCGGTGGAGGTGAGCGAGAGGGCGCGCTGGAGGTGTTGTTGGGCGGCGCGCCACTCATGAAGCTGCTCCATCGCGAGGCCAGCATACAGCAGCGTGCTTGGCTCCTCACGCAGCTCCAGCGCGCGCCTGAGGGCGCTGGCTGCGCGCGTCGGGTCGCCTTGTCTGAACAAGGCGACCCCGAGCAGGTGGTGGGTGCGCGCGAGGTCGGGGCGCGCGGTCGCCAAGCGACGAAGCAGGGCGATGGCGCTGTCGTACTGTCCTTGCTCCATGAGCTTGAGCGCGCGCTCTTGTTGCAAGCGCAGCTCATCTGGGGTGGCGACCTCATCGAGGAAGTCACCGACGCGCTCAGTGAGGCGATCAGTGAGGCGATCAAAGAGGCCCATGCACATCTCCCGTGGCTTGGCTGTGATTGAATGATTTGTGTTTTGATATAATGGCTTAAGTGAGGTGCATGGGACCTTTTAGGGCCCCGCCGCGCGGCCTCTTGGCATCGTGGCAGATCAACGCGAGGGGCTCAAGCCTCGGCCTCACTCCCTCAACCTCATCTAATTTTCATGTCTCTTACGATCTAAATCTGGATTGTGCTGCGCGTCGATTAGGCTATGTTGAGAGGCGTGGTTCGAGGCGACCGATGGGCGAGCGTCGCACAATTTTTTGGGGTGGCTCGCAAAAAGATCGTCGCGGGACGCACAGAGTCCCCCAAAAGGGGCGATAACCGGAGCGGGTCAGGTGGTCTGACCTGGGTCGTCGTCTCCCCGACCTCCAGCACTTGGAAGAAAGTCGGAGACCTGAGATTGTGGTGAGCCGAGAGGGGTTCATCCTAAAAGCACGGAGGACGTGATGGCTGCGAACGTGAACAAGGTGATCATCATCGGTAACTTGGGCGCCAAGCCTGAGCTGAACTATACCAAGGGCGGTACGGCGGTGACCACGCTGAGCGTGGCGACCAACGAGCGCTGGAGCGGCCAAGACGGCGAGAAGAATGAGCGCACCGAGTGGCACCGCATCGTGGTGTTCGGCCGCACGGCAGAGAACTGCTGTCAGTACTTGGATAAGGGGCGCTCGATCTATGCGGAGGGTCGCCTGGCCACCCGTGATTGGGAGGATAAGGACGGCAACAAGCGCTACACCACGGAGATCGTGGCTAACACCATCCAGTTCCTGTCAGGTGATGGTGGCGGTGGTGGCGGTGGGTACAGCGATGATGGGGGCGGCAGCGGGCCTCCCAGCCGTGGCGGTGGCGGCGGTGGTGGCGGCGCGCGCTCCTCGGGCGGCGGCGGTGGCGCTCGTCAGAGCGGCGGCGGCGGCGGTTATGAGCCCTCGTTTGAGGATGATGACATCCCATTCTGAGCGACGCATCGCTTGATGTGATAGCAGAGAGGGCCTGGTGGTTGACCACCAGGCCCTCTCGCTTTGCGAGGTGATGGGGTGTGGCTTACGGCGCTACGGGAGTGGGGACGATGGCCTCTAGGTTCAGGCCGCCTGGGTAGGCGTAAGAGACGTGGCAGTCATAGCCATAGCTGATCACGCCAAAGGGGGCGTTACCGACGAGCTTATGAAAGCCAGCGTTGACCTGCACGGTCGCTTGCACGTAAGCGCCCTGTGAGCCGACAGGTTGAAACTGTACGGGCGCGATGGGCTGGCCATTGAGCAAGATCGTGGCGCCTGTGGGGGCGACGATGTTGAGGTAGTCTTGGGCGTAGCGCTGGGGGGCGAGGACGACGTAGTCCTTGCGAAACTGGCGTGTGGGGACGGCGAGTGTCATGGCTGGGTCGCCAATGCCCGTGGGGTTGCCTGCGTCGATGCCTTGATTGCAGATGCGAGGGATGCCTAGCCAATTAGAGCCTACCATGTATTGGGCCAGCATGATGGGGGCTGTGGCGCCGAGGCGAAAGTGGGTCTTGGCCTCGAACTGGCGCCACTGTCCGGCGTTGAGGGTGGCGTTGTGAATGCCCTCAATGGGAGGATCGGTCTGGATGCGGGTGTTGTCTTGACTTGCGATCACGCGCCAGACGTCGGGCTCAGGCTCGGCAGTGGTAGCGCGCGGGGAGAACTTAGAGCCGACGTAATCAGTCCCCCAGGTGTCCGTGGGGAACAGGATGGACTCCAGGTGATCACAGCGGTTGATGCCGAGCAGGACGTTGCCGCACTGGTGGCCGCCAAAGACGGTGATAGGCAGCTCAGCGTCGATGCGGGTCCCGGTGAGATCGGGGCAAGGGGAGGTGTTCGGCGGCGTGCCCTCGACGGGCTGGAGGCAGCCGGTCTGCTGCGCTTGCTGGAACTCCACCCCGCTGGTCTCTAGGTTGAGCGAGTCGCCGGGTTCTAGATCGAACACGCGCACCTCGCCCGCGTTGATGGTGGGGATGTTAGGGCCTGAGACAACCTGAGCGCTCGGCGTGATGGTGACGCGATTGGGCTCGCGCGAGGAGTTGACGATGGTGAGGAAGCCGTGGATGCGAGTGGTGCCACCGCGATGTGGCCAGCTCATGCCCCAGTAGGTGCGCCCCGTGGCGTTGGTGGGGATGAGCAGGGTGCCATCATTGGAGTAGACGTCGACGTTGTTCAGCGGGTTGAACTGATAGGCGATGGTGGGGATGTTGCTCGTCAGGCGCAGCGCTTTGTTTTGGAGGTGGCGTGTGCCAGAATGATCGAAGCCCACAGGGACGCTGAAGATGACCGCCTCACCTGGGGGGATCTCAGTGGGGAAGAGGCCGCCTTGGGCGTCGCGCGTGAGGGGCTGATCGCTAAAGCCAGCGTAGAGCCAGACGCGCGCGGTCAGCGTAGGGTTGGGGTTGCTGACCACGATCGCGTGGGGCTGACTCAGGGCGTCGTCGTAGTTGTCGAGGTCAACGGACCAATACTCACACCCGATATAGCTTGAGATCTTCGCGTTGAGCTCACAAAGCGGCACGCACGCACCCTCAAAGCACTCGGTGCCAGGCGCGCACAGCGCGCCGGGGACAAAGACGCCTGCGGCGTTGCAGATCTGGAGCTGACTGTTATCCAGGCAGCGCACGGCGCTGTCATCACATTGGGCCTGCGCGCAGCGCCCTCGCTCGCACAGGGCGCCGCCAGGGCAGGGCGCCTCAACGTGCCCGGTGCCGCTGGGGTTACAGTAACGCATCAGGCCAGCGTCGGTGCACTGCTCAAGGGCGCCTGGGGTGCACAGCTGCGTGAGGCAGGAGCCCGTGGCCTCATCACAGCGTAGGCCCGTCTCACACGGTCGCTCCACAAGCGCGCCTGAGGCGTCACACACGAGCTGTGTGTTGACATCATAACAGCGCGGCAGCGCGTCAGCACAGCCCATCTCCTCGGGGGAGGTGTCGGGCGCAAGATCTGGGGTGGTGAGCGGCGGCGTGGGGTTCGTGTCAGACTCGGAGCAGCTCACTAAGAGGAGCAGCAGCAGGAAGCACAAATATCGCACGCTCTCTCCTCGTCTAGCGGGGCATCATCGCGCCTTTAGCGCGAGCTGCATGCATGCTAGGTGATTCGATGTGCCATTTCCAGCTAACGTAGTAGGTGGCTGTTCACTGTGCAGGGGACGCCTCTAGGCAGAAGGGCGCCAAAATGAGAGAGGCCGAGCACCTAGGTGCTCGGCCTCTCATGCGCCCTCGCGGGCAGTGGCGGGAGGGAGAATTGAACTCCCGACCTCAGGGTTATGAATCCTGCGCTCTAACCAGCTGAGCTACCCCGCCACGGGGGAGTCGCCGTGTTGCCACAACGCTCAGGGAGACGCAACGTAGAGGATCTTCGCCGCAGATGCAACATGATTTTGCGCTATTCTTGCGATGGCCTGAGGGGAGGGGTGTTTTGAGGATTTGTGTTTATCAACAAGGGTTTGGGTCGGGTGCATGGCTCCTAAAAAGACCATGTGGCGCCGAGCGCGGCGCTCACGAGCCTGCCTTGGTAGCTACCCTCCACGCTGTCAGGGTTCTCAGCCACACGCTCGGTGAGCGTGCTCAGGCTGACGCTGAGCGCGGCGCTCAGGTTCGCGCTCAGCGCATAGCCTGCGCCGAGCGCGAACCCCCACCGCGCGCTGTCAGGAGAGGTGGGTGACAGCGTCTGCGCGGGCACAGGGGAGGGGTCGTAGTGACCACCTAAGCGTAACGCGAGCGCGCCCTCCATCAGCCGATGCTCGATCCCTGCGCGCGCGGTGATGGTGCTTGACCAGCGCCGCTGCTGGGTGACGTCGCTGACCTGCGGATCATCAAAGTCGAACGTGATCTGGTCCACGGCACCCCATCCAAGTCGCTCTAGATCCAAAGAGAGTGTCGTTCTTTTATACGCATAAGCGACCCCCATCGCGACGCGGTCGGGGGTCGTGATCGCGCTCGACAGGTCACCGTCACGCGCCCGTGATTGGAGCTCTACGGGGATCGCCTCAAAGCGTGCGATGCCACGCAGCGTTTGATGGATCGCGGAGCGGTAAGTGAGGCCAACACGAAGCGAGGGCAGCGGCTCGATGAGCGCGGCTACCTGCCAGCCTACGTGCCAGCCTGACGCTTGAAGCGCGACGCGCCCATCAGGGGCATCCACCGTGTCAATCGCCCGTGTGACGCCTAGCTGAAGCTGCTGCAAGCGCGGCCCTGCGGCCAGCGCGAGCCAGGCTAAAGGGCGCGCGCTCGCGCTTGGGGCGAGCTCCAAGGCGCGCAGCGTGCTAGCCGTCGCCTCATAGCGCCCCTCCCAGCCCTCATCCCAGCTTAACCTGCTCCCAAACGGTGCGCCAAAGCTCACGCTCGCGCCCCACGCGCCGCTGCCCCACATCCCATGAACCGCCGGGATCACTGAGGTGCCTTGGCTCATCGCGCGCCCTGACTGACCGCTGTGCGTGAGCGTCGCTGAGAGCAGCGTGGCGTTGATCCCTACCACCCGCTGAGAGGGCGCCGCCGCAGGATTGTAAAAGGCAGCCTCAGCGAGGTCACCACGCGCGGTGGCGGCGCCACCCAGCGCGCTGGAGGCGGCGCCTTGCTCCATGATCGCGAAGCCCGAGGCGCGCGCGCGCGCGCCGCTCAACAGGAGGATCATCACGCACATCCCTTGGAGCATGACGCGCCATGGGAGAGCGAGCGGGCGACGTGAGCTCATGGTGCCTCGGGCGCGCTCAGCGCTGTTCAAAGAAGTCGAGCACGTCGCGGCGCGCGCGGCGCCCCTCCAAGCTCGTCGGGTCAAACAAGAAGGCGTGATTGGAGAGGGTCGGCGTGTACTCGCGCAGCGGCACGCCCATGCGCTCTGACAAGATGCGGGTGCTGATGTTGGGGACGACGGAGTCTTGGCGCGCCATCTGGATCATCACCCGCTTGACGGGCGCTTGGACCTCTTGGCCGCTCACTGGGTCATCGTAGGTGATCGGCGCGAGGATGGCGTGGTGCGCGATGTTCACAGGATCGACCGGATCGAGCAGCCAGCGCACGAGCTGGATGAACTGAAAGAAGGCGTCGCTGCCAGGCAAGATCTGACGCGCGGCGACCTCGGCGTCAAACAAGGTGCTGAACGCGGCGGAGCTCTGCACCATCTGGGCGAAGCCCGCGCCAGGCACGTTGAGCGCGAAGGTGGTGAGGGTGGGCTCGACGACGCTCAAGTTCGCGCCCAGGATGCCGCCCAGGCTCATCCCTAGATACACCATGTCTTGACCATCAAGCGTGTAACCGCCTGTGGCTTGCGCCCAGTCTGCGCCGCGCACCACGCGCACGAGCTGATTGATGTCGAGGATCGCTTGGGTGAAGTGGTCACGCGACGCCTCAATATGAGCCAGATCAATGAAGGGGATACCGCTCGTGATCGGATAGCGCGGTCCATCGGGCCAGATGCTGGCGATCTCAAGGAGCTCGCCGGGGCTGCCATCGGTGTTGACGCACTGATGGCGCGCATCACAGCTGCCATTGTCCTGGCAGTCGCTGTCCTTGAGGCAGATCGAGCGATTGCCATGATAAGGCAGATCCATGGAGATGGCCGCGAAGCCCGCGTCGGCCAGCGACTGCGCGATGAGGTAGAGCAGCTCACGGCTCGTCTCTAATCCGTGACCAAACACCACGACGGGCACAGGCTGACCCGGCTGCGCGCTGCGCGGCAAGGTCAGCACAAAGTCCACACCACGCTCTTGAGGTTGCCCATCCTCGCGCATGGCGAGCGTCACGGGGTCGAGATAATCACGCACGGTCAGCTGCCCTGTGACGATCGTGCGCACCGAAGGCATCAACAGCAGCAGGCCGCGCTCGGCTGGCGAGCGCGTCAGCGTGTTCACCACATCCACTCGCACGTTGTCGCGATACAGCGCCGCGCGCCGCGCCAGCATCGGCTCATAGCTGGAGGTGGTGCGGAAGGGCGCGGTGAGTGCGATGTTATCCCTTGTGGTACCACGCGTTACGAGGTGTCCTAGGGCCCGGTTAACGCGCTGTCTCACAGGCTCAAGCCGCGCCGCGCTCGCATCATCCAGCGCGCTCACTTGGGAGCGCCCCTCCACCTCCAAAGCCCCGGCGCCGCGCAGCAGCGCCGACACTGGCTGCGGCTCAAAGCGCTGGCCGTCTCGCGCGCGCAGCTCGCGTGACACCACATAGACATAGTCCGCGCTGTGCTCCAACGCGAGCCTTGGCCGCACCCAGAGCGTGACACCATCGTCTAAGACGCCGCGCTCAAGGTCATCATGCTCGATCACCTCACCCGAGTCCGTGGTCCGAAACAGGCGCACATGCTCAGCGCGCAGCGCGCTCTCTCTATCCAGCGGCGCGCTGGCCTTGATCGTGATCGCGCCTGTGGCTGAGAAGCCATCATAACGCCCAAGCTCCGCTTTGACGTGCATGACCTCTGGCGAGTCTTGGGGTGAGCTCGGCAACGCGACGCGCCCGGTCTGCGCATCGCGCACCAGATCATTGGGCATAGGGATCTGCCCACTGGCCGCATCAAACCACAGCGTCGGCCGCGCGCTGACCGTAAACTCGCCAACCACCGCGAGCTGCTCGCGTGGAATCCCATAGCTTGTGATCGTGCGCAGCGTCGCATCATAAGCGCGCTGAAGCGCACCCAGCTGCGCAGCAGCTTGGCGGCGCGCCTCCCGCGTCGCCCCAGGCAGCGCGCTCGGATGATCCTCCAACGCCTCCCGCGAGCGCACCAAATAGAACGCAGCGTCAGCCACCAGCAGCTCGCCGCTGGCCCCGCGCGCGCCCCCCTCATAGCCGCGCAGGCCATACGCGTAGCGTTGCCCTGGCTGCAACGATCCAGGGGCAGGGATGAGCTGCACCTGCTGAGAGGCATCGTCATAGCGCGCCTGCGCCTCCACGCGTGTGTCAGTGTCTAACGCCACCAGCACGCCTGTGCCTGGCACGCTCTCTGCGGCGAGCGCGCCGGACAGAGGGATGTTCACGGTCGAGGTGACGGGGTACCCATCCAAGCTGTTGAGGTAGCTTCGAAACTCCCGCTCTGCCAGCGGCATGTTCGCCTCAATCGGCAGCGCCAGCTGCGCGCGCGACGCGTCGCGCGCTAAATCGGTGGGCGTCGGGACGAGCGCCGCTTGAGGATCCCACAGGGCGCGGACGGTTGCGGTGGGAGGCACAGGCGCTGGCGCCGCGTCCCCACAGGCGACGCTCATCATCAGCGTCAGCGTCAGCCCGGTGAGGCGATGATGAGAGGTGTCTTGCGACGCGCCCATGAGCGTGCCCCGCTGGTGAGGTGGGTTGGGTTTCTCTTGGTACACGATAGGGTTAGCTCAGGTGCTTGTCACCCTTGATGCCACGCGATGCCACGCGCTCGGTGATGCCACGCGCTGCCACGCGCTGGGCGTTGACATCACCCTCAGCGCCTAGGGTGCGCTGCGCTGACCACTGTTGACCGCAGCGCGTCACTGTCGTCATGATACGATACAAGTCATGGTCCATGATCGCGAGGCCCACAATGAGCAAACGCTGGCTCCCCCTTGAGAAATATTCGTCATGGCGCAAGATCGCGATCGGCATGTGGGACCGTCCTGGCGATCCGACCGTCTACGGCTTTGAGCGCCTCGACATGAGCGAGGCGCTCCCTTACCTCGACCAAGTCAGCGCGAGCGCTGGCGTGCGCATCTCGCCCATGGCCCTCGTGGTTAAAGCCATCGCTCATGCCTTGGCGACCTATCCGGAGCTCAACGTCATCATCATCAACGGTCGCGTCATGCAGCGGCGCGACGTGAACATCTTCTGTCAGGTCGCCATCCCTCACAGCGACGCGAGCAAGGCGGACCTAAGCGGCGTCAAGCTGGAGCGCGTGCCTGAGCTGGACCTCGTGCAGATCGCCCAAGGCTTGCGCGGTCGCGCGGATCGTCTGCGTCGTGGTGAGGATCGCGACATTGAGCGCCAGAAGCGCCTCATCGATCGTGTCCCTCGCCTGCTCATGCGCCGCGTCGTGCGCGCCGTCGATCTGCTCACGTTCAACTTGCCCATTGATCTCGACAGCTTAGGGTTGCACTCAGACCCCTTTGGCACCTGCATGGTCTCCAACGTGGGCTCGCTCGACATCAAGCTCGGCTTCGCCCCCTTGGTCCCTGAGAGCCGCTGCCCGCTGCTCCTCTTGCCTGGCGCGCTCTATGAAGATGTCTTCGCCATTGATGGTAAACCTCAGGTGCGCCAAGCGATGCAGATGAGCATGACCTTTGATCATCGCTGCTACGATGGTTATCAGATCGCGCTCATCGCCAAGATCATCCGCGCGCATGTGCAGCAGCCGCGCGCCCATAACCCCGCGCCCGAGGCCTTCGCGCACTATCGGGACAGCGCCGAACCAGCAGCGCCGCAGGCATCCGATCAAGCGAGCTGAGTGAGAGAGAGACGCGCTAAGACGCGAGAGGGCTGGCATCGTTCAGATGCCAGCCCTCGCTTGAGCTAGGTGTGAGCCTTCGGCTCACCTCACGTCAGGTCAACCTCACTTCACACCCGTCTCGCGCAGACGCTCCGTGAGGTACTGCTGCGCGGTCACCGCAGGATGCTTCGCCGACTCACCGTCCGGCACGCAGCTGGGCAGCGCGGCCAATGACACCTCAGGCCTGGGGTGCATGAAGAACGGCATCGAGTAGCGCGCGTTCGGGGTGCCCTTGGGGTTCACCACGCGGTGCGTCGTCGCCGGGAGCACGCCGTTGG
>CAYXWB010000124.1:0-13904 GCA_964468515.1 uncultured Bradymonadales bacterium
GTACGCGTCGGTGCATTCTGGGACCACCGCGCCAGTCGCGGTGATGCACCGACGCGTACGACGTCGACGGGCGGTGCATCCAGTGAGCCTTCCATGTCCCAGGTCTTGTTGTAGATCAACAGGTCACGCAGGGAGACAAGGGCGCCGCCCGAGCTGACAGCTCGGGCGGCGTTCCAATCTAGCACAGGTGATGTGATTGACATCATGAGCGGGCGTCTGCGATACCTGGACGCCTTGCTTTGAAGATTTTGAGAGTTCGACACGAACCGAGCGTCATCGCCACCACCCATGTGAGGGTTGTGGTGAGGGCGCCGCAGCATGAGAAGCGCGGAGGCTTGCATGGAGGGCGTTTGCCTAGAAGATGTGAGGCGCGCCTGGCGCGCCGAGGACCCGGCCTTGCCGGGCCTCATCGTGGCGTTGACCAGCGCGTCGGATCCCCCGATCACCCAGCCCGTCCGTGAGGGGGCGCTGACTTATCAGCGCTTCTTGGACGAGCTGCGCAGCTGGCGTTTCTCGCTCAAGAGCGATGAGGAGCAGCGCGCCTACCGCGAGCAGGGCTGGCGCGAGCTGGAATCCCCCGACGCGGAGGTGCCGCTGCCCGATCGCCTGTGGCTGCACGAGATCGTGCTTGGCTTGTGGGAGCAGGGCGGCGCGTATGCGCGCCAGAGCTTGCTGGAGATTATTCAGCGAGTGCCCGTGAAGTGGGGGCCGTGGCGCGCGCTCAAGCGCATCTTCAAGGAGAGCGAGGCGCGCGATGATGGCGAGCTGATGGGCGCGCTGGCGGCGCGCTTTGACGCGGAGATCAGCAACCCGCACTACTCCGGCTACGAGGTCAAGCGCGCGACGCTGCTGTATCTGGTGCGTCGCGCGTGGCGCTATCTGCGTCGCAAGGGCGAGTCATTCCCGGCGGGCTATGCGGACGCTGCGGTGGACGTGCTGCGGTTTTATCCCGAGGGCGTCAACTGGAACAAGACCTGGATCGCCAACCACATCTTCTACCGTAACTACAAGCATTACGGGGGCAAGGCGTACGGCAAGGCGTCGTTCAGGTTCTGGTCAGCGCCGAGCGAGGCGATCGCGCACCGCGCGTTCGCTGAGGCGTGGCAGCGCACGCCGCGCCCGCTGTTCTCGTTGCTGGAGCGCGCGCGCGCCGAGAAGGTGCGCGCGTTCGCCGTGGAGGCCTTGAAGACAGACTTCCGCACGGTGCTGCGTGAGGTGGAGGCCAGCTGGGTGGCGCGCTTGGTGATGGTCGAGAGCGCCACGGTGCATGAGTTCGTGGTGTGGCTGCTCAAGAACGTGCCGAAGTTTGAGGAGGCCTCCTTCCGCACGTTGGGGCTGCATGAGGCGGTGCTGCGTCTGCTCGACTCACCGTCGCATGAGGCGCGCAAGTATGCTGCAGCCTATGCGCGCACGCACGCGCGCGATCTGCCGCTGTCGGAGCTGATCCGTCTGGCGAACAATGACAACGCGGACGTGCGCAAGCTGGCGTTCGCGCTGCTTGATGAGCTTGACCCGCGCGATCAGGTGGGCTTGGCGAGCTGGGGCGCGCTGCTTGGCACGGCCTATGGCCATGACGTGGCCGTGGCCGCGCTGCGCAAGCACTTCGGCGCCGGAGAGCTGACGCCGGCGTGGTTTAAGGAGCGCCTGCTCAGCTCAGAGCACAAGGTGGTGGCGTTCGCGCGCGAGCAGCTGCCCAAGACGCACAAGCTGAAGTCGCTGGGCGCGGACTACTTCACGTCGATGTTCGATGAAGAGACGCTGCGCACGGACGCCGCAAACTTCGCGCTGGTCGCGCTCTTGGAGCACTTCGCGCCGGAGGACATCGACGTCAACTTCTGGCGTCGCAGCATCCTGCATCCGATGAGCAGCCGCACGGTGCGTCAGTGGATCCAAGAGGAGAAGCTCAAGGCGCGCGCCTTCGGCGTGGGCTTCTGGCGCACGCTGGCGTATCACCCTGGCTGGAATGAAGATCCGTGGGTGGCCGAGCTGAAGGCCAGCGATCGCTCGTGGGCGAGGAAGCTGGAGTATGACAGCGGCTTGGGTGAGTTCGCGCGCAGCGTGCTGCGTGACGTGCGTCAGTTCTCGCCAGCGGAGCTCGGCTTCGCGTGGCTGATGACCTTGGTGCAGCGCCTGGAGTCGGACTACCACAACTTCGCGCTCAACTACATGCTCAAGGCGCTGGTGCCTGCGGACTTCGCGCCGGAGGCTGCGGCAGGCGCTGAGGTCGAGGCGCAAGCCTCGGGCGGCGCGGTGGACTTGAAGGGCCTGACCTTCTTGTTCACGGGCAAGCTCTCCACCATGACGCGCGCGGAGGCCGAGCAGAAGGTGGACAACGCCAACGGCAAGAACGCTGGCAGCGTCACCAAGACCCTGGATTATCTTGTCATCGGAGACGAAGGCTCGCCGCTGTTTGGGCAGGGCAAGAAGGGCTCCAAGATGGTCAAGGCCGAGAAGCTGCAGACCGAGGGCAGCGAGGTGAAGATCATCTCGGAGACGGCCTTCTTGCAGATGCTCGTGGGCGGCAAGCGCGAGCTGTCCTCGGATCAGACCCAGGCAGGCTGTGAGCACCTGTGGGAGATGGCGACGGGGCCGGGCGCTGCGGAGACGCCGCTGCGCGACTTCGCGATCACCTACATCAAGCATCATCATCAGCTGCTGGGACCGGCGCTGACCGAGCGTCAGGTCGATCCTGGGGCCGAGATGCCGCGCGAGTTCTTCAGCTGGGCGCGCGTCAGCCCGCTGCTTCGCGAGGCGCGCCCGACGCTGCGCAAGCTTGGCGAGGAGCTGGGCGAGTGGGAGCTGGCGCGTTGGGCGCCGCCGCTGATGGAGGTGGTGGAGCTGTGCGAGCAGCCTTATGCGGATGTGAAGGCGTTCTTTGAGCGCGCGTTCCTTGCGCCTGAGGGGCGCGAGACGCAGCACTACCGGCTGGGTCGCGAGCTGCTCAATGAGGAGGGCGTGTATCGCTTCTGCGAGTCGCTCGACAAGGCGACGCGCCGCATCGGCATGGCGCTGATCTCGCGCTATGAGGAGCTGGCGATCCCGTCGGCGCTGTTCCGCTTGACGGAGAGCCCCGACCGCCAGCTGCGCGCGTTCGTGGTGCGCACGATCTGGTCATTGTACCGCGATCAGGGCGTCACGACGCACTGGAAGCCGACGCCCGTGGAGCTGCAATACACGAAGTCAGCCAAGGGCTCAAAGCGCGGCGTGGAGCCAGAGGCGGGCCCTGGGCCCAAGCAGCGCCCCGACACCGCGCCGGGTCAGCCTGAGGATCTGTCGGCGTACCTGCGCCGCGAGCTGTTCGGGATCCCTCCGGCGAAGCTGTCGAGCGATGAGGCGTCGGCGACGGATGGCGCCAAGCGCGTGGCCCCGGTGCCCGCGCGCAAGGCGAAGCTGTCGCTCATTGAGGTGGTCCGCGACTTGGCGGTGGAGGATGCCGCGTTCGCGCGGCTCGTGGCGCCGATGTTGCGCGAGTTCATGGGGTCGCGCGGCAAGAGCGAGCACGACGCGTGCTTGGTGGCGCTGACGCGCATGAACCAGGCGCATCCGCAGCTGAAAGTTTGGGAGGCTTGAGGATGAGTAAAGATAAATATCTCTTGTATCGCGGCCAGCTGCGGGCGCTGTTGAGCGACGCTGAGGCGCTGATCTTCACCACAGAGCACACAGAGCGCCACCCGATGGCGGTCTACTGGGTGTCGCCGCAAGGCGGCGCGCTCAAGAGCCAAGAGCTGCCTGGCGGCGGCCTGGCCTTGGCGCGTGATGACAAGCGGCTGTATGTCGCGTGCACTGATGGGCGCGTCTACGCGGGCTCGATCGAGGCGCGCGGCATTGGCGAGCTGAGCGCGCTGTCGGGCTACGTCGCGTCGGATGATCCCATCAGCGGGCTGGCCGTCCTTAAGGGCGGCCTGCTGGCGGTGGCCAGCGGCGCGCAGCTCGCGCTGGTGGATCGCGATGGGGCGCGCGGCGTCGTGCAGACGCTCACCACGCCAGACCCCATCACCGCGCTGACCTCGGATGTGAGCGGGGAGTGGTTGGTCGCGGGCACGCGCATCGGCGAGGTGCACGTGTTTGATGGCGAGCGCCAGTCGGAGTTCGCGTTCAGCGCGAAGGCGAAGCTGCATGAGGGCGAGGTCAGCCAGCTGTTGTTCGAGCAGGATGAGCTGCGCGTGCTGTCGACGGGCGCCGATCAGCGCTTGCTCGTGACGCACGTGCGCGGCGAGCTGGACAGCGAGGATCGTGGCGGCGCGGGGATGCATGACAAGCGCATCACGGGCATGATCCAGGGCGTCCAGGGGCGCTTCTACACGGGCGGCGCTGATAGCACCCTCAAGGCGTGGCCGGGCGGGCGCAACAACCGCCGCCCCGTGACGCAGAAGGACGGCGTCTCCAAGGTCGTCGCGCTGGCGATGGTGCAATACAACGACAAGCCGCACCTCGTCTCAGCGGGCGAGGATGGCACGCTGCGCCTGTTCGCCATCGGCGATGAGGGCGTCGTCGGTGAGCTGGTGTTGGTGCTGCGCGACGCGTTCGCGTGGGCCAAGGAGGAGTTCAGCGCGGGCGATCCGCCGCGTCGCGAGAAGGCGCTCAAGCGCTTGGCGGTGTTCAATGACAGCGCCTCGCTGGAGCTGTTGGCGCAGCGCGTTGATCAGGACAACGATCACAAGCTGAAGGTGCTGGCGACCGAGCTGCTGGGCGCCTCGGGCAACCCGCGCGCGGTCAAGCTGTTGGAGCGCCTCTTGGGCGCCTCGCGCGATGACGTGCGCGTGGCCGCGCTTGAGGGGCTGCGTCAGCTCTGCGGCGCTGAGGATCTGCGCCCCTTGAAGCTCGCGCTCAATCAGCGCAAGCGCGACATCGGTGAGCGCGCGGTGGACGCGCTCGGGGGGCTGTCCCGGCGCGATGACAAGGCGCTGGAGCTGCTCATCAGCGCGCTCGATCAAGATCCTGAGCAGGTGCGCGCCCGCGCCCTGAGCAAGCTCGAAGCGCACTATGGCAAGGACTCGCCGGAGGCGCCGCTGCTGGCGCTCAAGGCGAGCAAGCAAGACATTCGGGTGCTGGCGCTGGTGCGCGCTTATCAGCTCGTGCTGCTGGATGAGCCGCGCGTGGCCAGCGCCATGCGTCGCGCGCTGGAGGATGGCGACGCCAACGTGCGCCTCAACGCGTTCTTGGTGTCGCTCAAGCGTCGCCCCGAGCTTGGCGAGGCGCTGCGCAGCCGCGACGCGGCGCTGCATCTGCAGCTGCATGAGGTCGAGACCTTCGGGCAAGATCGCAAGCCGGAGGAGCGCTCGCCGAAGACGCCCAAGGCCACCTCGCTTGACAAGCTGACCGCGCTGGATGTGGAGCCGCTGCTTGAGGCGATGGCCTCACGCGCGCTTGACACCTGCATGCGCGGCGCGCTGGGCTTGGCGCTGCTGCAAGACACGCGCGCCTTTGGCACGCTGCTGCAGCTGAGCCGGGAGAAGGACCTCAACGCGCGCGTGCAAGCGTGCCGCGCGTTTGAGGCGCTCACCGATCCGCGCAGCATCAACCGCTTGCGCATGATGCTGCGTGATGAGGCGCCTGCGGTGCGCGACGCGGCGTTCAGCGCGCTGGCCAAGCTGGAGAGCGATGAGCCGCTGTCAGCGGCGCGCGCGGGCCTGTCGGCGGAGCATGAGGACGTGCGTCGTCGCGGCTTGCAGCTCTTGGTCAGCTTGCTCAAGAAGCAGAAGACGCACGATGACGCCGCGCTGTGGCTGCTTCGTCAGACGCTCAATGACCGCTTCCAAGGCGTGCGCAGCGAGGCGTTCAAGGCGGTGCTCAGCCTCAACGTGGGCGGCAGCGCGCCTGCGGCGCTGCGCTTTGGCTCGCACAGCCTGCACGCCGATGTGCGCTTGGATGTGCTCGTCGAGCTGATGGCCCAGGTGCAAGAGGACTGGGCCTGGGGCATGCTCTTAGAGATGTTCCAAGATCCCGATCCGACGCTGCGCAAGGATGCCTTTGAGTTCGCGCTCAAGAAGGCCAAGAAGGATCGCCGCCGCGAGGCGCTCGCGAGCGCGCTCGGCTGTCGTTATCCGGATCTGCGCCTGGCGAGCGTGAAGGAGCTGACCGAGCGCAGCCTGACGGACTTCGCGGACTTGATCGTCCAGTCGCTGGATGATGAGGACGCGCAGGTGCGTCAGACGGCGGTGTCGGCGCTGGTGGCCTCCGATGCGCCCGAGCTGCTGCGCCGCGCCATGCTGGCGCGTCACGCCGATGTGCGCGTGCGCGCGGCGGTGGCGTGCGCGGGCTTGGGTGATGAGCAAGCGCTGCCCGTGCTGGTGTCGCTCGCGACTGAGCCCAAGCCGGAGCAAGGCAAGGGTGACGCGAACCTGTGGAAGGCGCACGTGGTCGAGGCGCTCAGCGGCTTGGCCGAGCTGGGCGATGAGTCAGCGCGCACGTCGCTGCTGCCCTTGATCGAGAGCAAAGAGAAGGAGATCCGTCAGGCTGCGGTGCGCGCGCTGGTGTGGACCTCGCGCCCCGGCGCGCTGGAGGCGCTGCGCGACGCGCTGCGCCACAGCGATGACACGGTGAAGAAGGAGGCCGCGCTGGGCCTGGCCTATTATGGCGACAGCGCGGGCGCGTCGATGATCTTCGGCAGCAGCGGCGTCTCCCCGGATGAGGAGCTTTTGGCCGCGCTGGGGCTCATCGAGGTCGCCGAGGATCAGTTCTTCGCGTTCCTCGATCGCAGCGCAGCGCGCTTGCGCCGTCGCGCCTTCTTGCTCTTGCTGCTGCTTGAGATGAGCGAGCAAGATGGCATCCCAGACAAGTGCTTGGCGGCGCTGTCCTCGGCCTATGCCGATGTGCGCCTCGACGCCGCGCGTGGCCTGGAGTCGTTCGCTGACCACGACGCCTTCAAGGCGTATGTGCGCGAGGCGTTCTTGGAGACAGTGCCGCAGCGCGCGCGCTGGGACATCAAGCCCGAGGTGCTGGAGGCGATGAGCCTCGCGGTGACCTATGGCGGCGCGCAGGTGCGCGTGCGCGCCGCGCGTCTGCTGGAGACGCTGCGCGAGGACACCTCGCAGAGCTTCGACCGGGCGTGGGAGATCTACCTGCGTCGCTACGGCGCGCAGCTCGACGCGCTGCGCCAAGCGCGGCTTCAGGCGCCCGCGGCCGACTTCTCCGAGAAGATCGCGCGCGCTTGGCGCTTCCTTCGCCACGCCGTGGGCGCGCCAGGGGCCGAGGCGCCTGATGGGGGCCAGGGCTTCCGCGACGCGCTCACGCAGCTGGTGTTTGGCGCTTACGTGGGGCTGTCGCGCCAGGGCGGCGAGGAGCGCTACCGGCTGTCTGCGCTGCATCGGCTCAATGAGCTGGCGAGCCGTGACGCGATGACGCATGACGCGGTGGTGCGCGTGTTGGTGCTGGCGCTGGGTGACAGCGCGGCGTCGGTGCGTCAGCAAGCCTTCCAGCGCCTCCTGGGGCTGAACATGGACGCCGCAGCGCTCGCCAACGAGGCGCTGGCCACGGGCCAGCGCGACATGGGCTCAAGCGCGCTTCAGCTGCTGTCTGAGCGCGGCGGCGCGGTGTCCGGTGAGGCCATCTTGCGCGAGGCGCTGCTGAGCAAGACGGATGGTCTGGAGGATGAGGCCGCGCGCCTGTTGGCTGAGCTGATCGGCTGGACGCAGACGCACCGCGCTGCCCTCGGCGCGCAGTCTTCTGGCCTGCGCTCACGCGCCATGGGCGCGCTCCAGCGCGTCTATGATGACGAGCCGAGCGCCCAAGAAGCGGTGCTTGAGGGGCTGCGCTCGCGCTTTGATGATGTGCGCCAGAGCGCGGTCATCTTCTTGGCTGGCAAGAAGCACCCGGCCACGTTTGAGGTGTTGGAGGAGCTGGTGCGCAGCGCGGAGGCTGGTCAGCAGCGCGTCGCGGTGGAGGGCTTCTCGAAGCTCGGTGACGCGCGCGCAGCGGGCATCTTGCTCGATCGCATCGAGCAAGATGAGGACAAGACCGCCCAGGTGGACGCCCTGCTGTCAGGGGCGGCGAGCTTCCGCGATCCGGTGGTCTTCGGGCGTCTGGTCGCGCAGATTGAGCGTGGCGCGCAGCGCTGGAACGCGTATCGCGCGGCGCTCACCGTCAGCGGCCACGATCAGCACATCCCCGATCGCGAGGATGAGCAGCCCGATCGCACCTGGGAGACGCGTCAGCACCCACGCCACGACGCGCTCTTGGCGAAGCTGCTGGAGGTGGCCTACAAGCTCGCCGATCAGCGCATGCTGCGCGAGCTCATCGCGGCCGCGCGCTGGTCGCGCTCAAGCGCCGTGGACAGCGCGCTTGAGCCCTTGGGCTTCGTCTCCGATGAGACCGTGCGCGAGGAGGCGCTGGAGGCGATCGGCTGGCGCGCGCGCAAGCGCGGCGGCCCTGTGCAGCTGCTGCGCAAGGTGCTCAACAGCGGCGATCCTAAGGCGCAGTTCTTGGCCGCTGAGGGCTTGGCGCTGGCGGGCCATCGCGACGGCGTGACGGTGCTGATGACCTCCGCGAGGTTCTTGGAGGACGATGACGATCGCAGCCGCGCGGTGCTCGCGCTGGGCGAGCTTGGCGATCTGCAGTCGCTCGATCTGCTGCTCCAGCTCGTCACCGACGAGGAGGATGGCAGCCTTCGCCCGGCAGCCGCTGAGGCGCTGGGTCACATGGCCAAATCGGAGCGCGCCGAGGACATCTTCAAGATCCTGTCGCAGCTCGCGCAGGAGAATGATTACTATGTGCAGCCGCGCGCGATGATGGGCCTGCGCTGGTTCAACACGCCGGCCGCGTGGCGCGTGCTGCGCGACTGCGCGAAGTCCCGCTCGTGGCGCACGCGCCAAGGCGCCGCGCAGATCATGGGTCACCTCCATGACCCCGCCAACATCGACGCGCTCATCGGCCTGTTGCGCAATGACAACGACTCAGACGTGGCGCAGGCGGCGGCTGAGAGCTTGCGCAAGCTGTACGGCCCTGACTCGCTGGAGCCAGACTACGCGCTGGTGCAAGCGCGCATCGGCTACTTGAACGCGCAGAATCAGGTCATCGAGCGGCTGCGTGAGCGCGGTGAGGTGGGGCGCATCTTGGAGGTGCTGGCCAAGATCCGCCCGGAGCATGAGGACAAGTTCCTCAAGCCGCTGGTGACCGCGCTGCTGGCGCGTCAGCCGCTGCCTGTGGCAGAGGCAGCGCCGATGCTCGCGAGCCCCGAGGATCGCACGGCGGTCGTGGCGGCGCGCTTGGTCGGCTACGCGGGCGCTGAGGCTAAGGCGCAAGGTGAGGCCGTCGTCGCGGCGGCCGCTCAAGCGCGCACGCGCTGGCAAGAGGCGCGTCAGCTCAACCGCATGAGCCCGGCCATCTCGGAGCGCTATCGGATGCTGATCTGGGCCTGCGGGCGTCTGCAGGTGGGCTTAGAGGAGACGCTCCAAGCCGCCGCGCTGCCCAATGAGCCGAGCGCCGCGACCGTGCGCGAGGAGGCGCTGCTGGTGCTGTCGCAGCCTTGGGTTGGCGAGCGCGGCGTGGCGACGCTTGAGGCGATCGCCCTCAGCGGCGACGCCTCACTGCGCGAGCTGGCGTCGGTGAGCCTGCGGCGCATCGCGCCTGAGCGCGCCCAAGCGCTCTTGTCACGCGCGCTGGAGGACGCCCCGAGCTTCAACCAGCTCATGGGCCAGGGCCAAGCCCAAGCCGCCTCGGCGCAGCCCACCCTGCGTGAGGCGGCCACGGGCATCCACTTCCAGGGCGTGGTGCTGCCCCACCTGGTCAAGCTGTCTGACGTCGAGGGGCTCGCCCGCGCGCTGCGCGATCGATCGCTCTCCGATGAGACAAGGCTCGGGATCTTAGAGAGCCTGTCTCAGATCAATGACGCGTCGGTGGACGCGCTGTTGGCTGAGGTTGGCAAAAACGATGACGAAGACGAGGAGCTGCGTAAGGCGGCGTGGCGGGCGATGCGCCGCGCGCGTCGTCTGCGTCAGAAGCGCCAGGATCAGGCGGAGGTGCGCGCATGACTGAAGAGACTGTGAGTCCAGAGAGCGCCGAGGCTGCTGAGTCCGGCGAGTCGACCCCTGGCGAGCGCACACCCATCGCGCTGCGCTATCAGGGCATGAGCCAGGTCGTGGATGAGGCCAGTGGCGGCGCGCGCGTCGCGCTGTTTGGCAACACGTATCGCTCCCCCGTGCAGCTCGACGGCGTGATCAAAGATCCGCTGCGCGTGCGCGAGGCGCTGTCGGTGCTGTACGAGGTGGTGCGCAGCGATCATCGCTATGTGCCCCGCGATCGCACCGCCTACATGGCCTACCAGCGCCAGCAGAGCAAGGCGGGCAGCGCCAACGCCTTTGAGGCCCAGCGTCAGTACTTCGACTGGCTCAGCCGCAACGACCCCAACGCGTGGCTGCTGCTCGACCCCATCATCACGGCTCACCCCGATGAGCTGCTGCTGGAGGTCTTCAGCAAGGATGAGGGCTCGTACGCGCGCCTTGGCATTGACTGGAGCGCGCTGGAGCTGGCGGGTCAGCCGACCTATGGCACCACCAACGTCGACTTCAGCAATGACCTGTTCTCCGGCTTCCAGCGCATGCGCAGCTACCGCACCACGCGGCTGGCGGTGGCCCCTGACGCCTTGCGCGTGCAGACCGAGGGCGCGCCCGAGGTGCTGGAGAAGCAGATCAACGTGCCCAACACGTGGCTGCGCGGCTTCCTTCAAGTGCAGTCGTCCGCGACGCTGCCGCTGACCTCGTTCAGCATGGCGCCGATCGACCTCTACAACGTGCTGCGTCATCTGCGCCTGCACGCAGACCAGAAGAAGGGCGGCCGCGCCATCCGCGTGGAGCTGATGCCTGGTGAGCGCCCCAGGCTTGTGCTGGAGCCGTGGGAGGTCGTGATCCCGACCACGGGCGCCATCTACAACGGGCGCGTGGCCCAGGTCGTGCGCATCTGGGGGCGTCGTCGCCTGATGATGCTGCGTCGCCTGCTGCCGTTCGTGGACTCCGTGGACGTGCATCTGCTCGGCACGGGCCTGCCGCACTTCTATGTGCTGCGCTGCGGCGCCATCACCTTCACGATGGGCCTCACAGGCTTCACCTCGTCCAACTGGTCGCAGGCGCTCAGCCTCGACACCTTGCTGCCGCGCACCGAGCGCTCAAGCGACGATCTGAAGGCTGTGCTCGATCACCTGAAGGGGACCTGGGTCGCGAGCGTGGCGCAGATCGCCACGGCGCTCGGCTTCGACGCCGCCCGCGCGCGTCGCGCGCTTCAGGTCGGCTGCCAGAACGGGCAGCTCATGTATGACATCGCCAGCGAGGTCTACCGGCTGCGCCCCGTCACCGATACGATCGACCTGGAGAAGCTCGCGTTTCGCAATGAGCGCGAGCGTCAAGCCTACGATGTGCTCCACGGCAAGGGCGGCAAGGTCGAGCTCGAGAGCGAGAACATGCTCGTGGGCGTGGGCGTGCAGTATGTGGGCAAGGTCCACATCGACGCCGATCGTCGCGAGTACCGCTGCGAGCTGACGATCGACGAGGAGGGGCGCGTCAAGCGCGCCGATTGCACCTCCCCCTTCTTCCGCAAGCATCAGCTCAAGGAGGGGCCCTCCGCGCCGCTCGTCGCGCTGCGCCTGCTCATCGCGCAGCAACAACAAGCGCGCGCCGCCGAGCGCGGCGCGGGCTCGATCACCTACGAGACGCGCACCTATGTGAAGCGTCATGACAGCGGCGAGGATGTCTACCAGGTCGCGCTCGACCAGCGCCGCCTCAAGGTGCGCTGGGGCTTGCGCAGTCAGGAGCGTCTGCGCACCCAGAGCCTGCTGTTCAGCAGCGTCGATGATGCCCGCGAGGCCTACTTCGCGCGCATTCAGTCACTGGAGCGCAAGGGCTTTATGGACGCCACCGCGCACTAAACCCGCGCCCGACATGACTCGCCGCAGGGCGCAGCCCCCACACGGGGGGCCGCCCCTCGCATCGCAATGAGAGTGATCTGAGCCGCTCGTGAGGACCTCATGACCCTAGACAAACAAGACCTCGACAAGGTCTGGCAAGCGATTAAAGAAGCTGGCGGGCGTAACGCCTACATCAACAAGCGCCTGCGCGAGGATGGCATCCTCGCTGAGCGCCGCTCCACCGAGGGGATGTCCAAGCGACAGAAGCTCGAGTACAAGCGCAGCCTCAAGGCCGAGGTGGCCACCCGCAGCGCGCTCCTGAAGGAGACCTGGGCCGCTTATAAGGCGCACCATATCGTCCACTTGGGCGAGGGGATCTTCTGGAATGAGGAGTCCGACTGGGACAAGTTCGATCATCCTCGCGCCGAGGAGCGCGCGCAGGAGAACGAGCTGCCCACGCTGGACAAGCCCGCGCAACTTGCGCAGGCCTTGAACCTCAGCGTCCAGAACCTGCGCTGGATGACCTACCACCGCGACGCCGCGCGCATGATCCACTATCAGCGCTTCACCATCCCCAAGCGCAGCGGCGGTGAGCGCGCGATCTGGGCGCCGAGCCCCATGCTCAAGCAGGCCCAGCGCTGGGTCTTGCGCGAGATCGTGGAGCGGCTGCCTGTCCACGGCGCGGCCCACGGCTTCGTCGCGGGCCGCTCCATCCTCACCAACGCGCAGCAGCACACCGGCTCGCGCATCGTGGTGAAGATGGACCTCAAGGACTTCTTCCCCACCGTGACGTTCAAGCGCGCCAAGGGCGTGTTCCGCAAGGCGGGCTACCGCGAGCAGATCGCGACGCTGCTGGCGCTGTTGTGCACCGAGGCGCCGCGCGAGATCGTCGACATTGAGGGTGAGACCTATTATGTCGCGCTCGGTCAGCGCTGCCTGCCGCAAGGCGCGCCCACAAGCCCCGCGCTCACCAACGCGCTGTGCTTGAACCTTGATAGGCGCCTCACGGGGTTGGCCAAGAAGCACGGCTGGCGCTACACGCGCTACGCCGACGACCTCACCTTCAGCTGGCCCATCGGCGCCGCGGGGACGCCCGACATGGGCGCGCTCATCGGTGGCACGCGCGCCATCGTTGAGGATGAGGGCTTCAGCATGCACCCCGACAAGACCCGCGTGATGCGCCCCGGCTCAAGCCAGCGCGTCACAGGCTTAGTGGTCAACGGCAGCGCTGAGCCGCGCGTGCCGCGCGAGACGCGCCGCATGCTGCGCGCCGCCATCCACAACGTCACCCACGGCAAGCCGCTGCATGACGATGAGTCGCTGCACACCTTGCTCGGCTACGCCGCGTTCATCTACATGGCCGACCCCGAGGAGGGCCGCCGCCTGATCCAGAGCTTGGCGCCGATCGTGGCGTGAGCTTCACCTCGTGTGTGAGCGCCTTGAGAGGGCGCGCGGCGCCATTGTCGCGCCGCGCGCCCTCTCGCTTTTGAGGTGGTGGCGCGCGATAATATGCCGCGCGCGCGGATGAGGTGTGCGACAGAGGCTCACCTTCGCGTCACGGCTGTGCTATGCTAGAGGCTCGACGATCGCGAAGCGGCTCCTTGGCTCACTACGATCTGCGCGCCATGGGGCGCGCCGCGCCTTGTGTTAGCAGACCATGACGAGCATGCACGCTGACGCCTTATTAGGGGTGACGCTCGCGGGGCGCTTTCGCCTCATCGCCACGCTGATCGTGGACGACGCGGGCGCGATCTATGAGGCCGTGCAAGAGCCGCTCGGTCGTCATGTCGCCTTGCGCGTGATCTGGCGCGATCGGCTCCTTGAGGGCGCCTCAAGCGCGCTGTTGTCTGACGCGCTCACCCTCAGCGCCATGACCCACCCTCACCTGGTGCGCCTGTTCGACTTTGGCGAGGACGCCGCCCATGGGGTGCTCTACCTCGTGATGGAGCTGCTGCGGGCCACCCCGCTGCGCGAGCTGTTGCAGGAGCGCAGGCTTGACCCCGCCCTCGCCATGGCCCTGTTCACCCAGGCCATCGGGGCGCTCACGGAGCCTCACAGCGTGGGGCTGTAT
>CAYXWB010000125.1:0-13856 GCA_964468515.1 uncultured Bradymonadales bacterium
GTCAAACAGCCGCTGCCCCAGCTGCTCCTCCAGACGCATCAGCTGCGCGCTCACCGCTGGCTGCGTCAGGTGCAGCGCGGCCGCCGCGCGCGTCATGTGCCCCATGCGCGCGAGCGTCAAGAAGGTGGTCAACAGCGCCGTGTCCATCGTCTGCCTCGTCCTGTGCGCGCGCCGCCCTCAACACGTCGTGAAGTGCGGGCCGCCCACGCTGCGCTTGGGCGGCCAGTGATTATTAAGGATTTTTATCGAAATTATCAAATGAATCAATTTCCATTATCAAGGCGCGGTCATTAGCTTAGGTGTCAGCCACGACGCGCCTCGGTGATCCTCACCGCGCGCGCGCCCCTAGACCGAACCGATGTGAGGTGAGCCCATGGCCAAGAAGATCGACAAGTTTAACGCGAGAGACATCCTCAAGACCAAGCATGGGGAGTACGTGGTCTACAAGCTCGACGCCCTCAAGGACGCGGGCGTGGGCCACGTGGACAAGCTCCCGTACTCCATCAAGGTGCTGCTTGAGGCCTGCCTGCGCAACCTCGACGACTATGTCGTCACCGAGGAGCACGTGCGCGCGCTGGCTGGCTACGACGCCAAGAACGTCGGCGATCAGGAGATCCCGTTCAACCCGGGCCGCGTGGTGTTGCAGGACTTCACGGGCGTGCCCGCGGTGGTGGACTTGGCCGCGCTACGCAGCGCCATGGCGCGCATGGGCGGCGACGTGGAGCAGGTCAACCCGCTGATCCGCGCGGATCTGGTCATCGATCACTCCGTGCAGGTCGACGCGTTCGGTGACGCCAAGGCCATCGACGTGAACATTGAGTATGAGTTTGAGCGCAATCAAGAGCGCTATGAGTTCTTGAAGTGGGGCCAGGGCGCGCTGGCGAACTTCAGCGTGGTGCCGCCTTACACGGGCATCGTGCACCAAGTGAACCTGGAGTATCTGGCCTCAGCGGTGCTGACGCAGGCCGAGGGCGGCGAGCAGGTGGCTTACCCTGACTCGCTGGTGGGGACGGACTCGCACACGACCATGATCAACGGCTTGGGCGTGGTGGGCTGGGGCGTGGGCGGCATTGAGGCCGAGGCCTGCATGCTCGGGCAGCCCATCTACATGCTCATCCCCGAGGTCGTCGGCTTCGAGATCACGGGCGCCCTCAAGGAGGGCACCACCGCCACAGACCTCGTGCTGATGGTCACCCAGCAGCTGCGCAAGCACGGCGTGGTCAGCAAGTTTGTGGAGTTCTACGGCCCCGGCCTCGACGCGCTGTCCTTGGCCGATCGCGCCACCATCGCCAACATGGCGCCCGAGTACGGCGCGACGATGGGCTTCTTCCCGATCGATCAGAAGACGCTCGATTATCTGGAGCTGACGGGCCGCTCCGAGGAGGTCATCGCGCTGGTCGAGTCCTACGCCAAGCTGCAAGGCCTGTGGCGCAATGATCGCCACGACATCGCCTACACCTCCACCCTCTCGCTCGATCTTGGCGAGGTGCAGCCCGCGCTCGCCGGACCCACTCGCCCCCAAGATCGCGTGCTGCTCGGTGAGATGCAGTCCTCCTACCAGCAGAGCTTCGCGAAGATGGCCGAGGACCGCGCGCCCAAGGCGATCGAGGTCAGCTACAACGACCAGACCTTCGCGTTTCGCGACGGCGCGGTGGCGATCGCCGCCATCACCAGCTGCACCAACACCTCGAACCCGAGCGTGATGGTCGCCGCAGGCTTGGTCGCCCAGAAGGCGCACGCGCTGGGCCTCAAGGCGAAGCCTTGGGTGAAGACCTCGCTGGCCCCTGGCTCGCGCGTCGTGTCCGACTACCTCGATCGCGCGGGGCTGACGGAGGCGCTGGAGGCGGTGGGCTTCTTCACCGTGGGCTACGGCTGCACGACCTGCATCGGCAACTCCGGCCCGCTGCCTGAGCCGCTGGCCAAGGCGGTCGAGCAGCAAGGGCTGGTGGTCGCCTCGGTGCTCTCAGGCAACCGCAACTTTGAGGGGCGCATCAGCCCCCACACGCGCGTCAACTACCTCGCCAGCCCGCCGCTTGTGGTCGCCTACGCGCTCGCCGGCACGGTGGACTTTGATCCTTATAAGGATCCCATCGCCACCAATGATGCGGGCAAAGAGGTCTTCTTGAAGGACCTCTGGCCCACCAACGAGGAGATCCGCGTGGCGGTGCAGGGCTCGGTCACGCGCCAGCAGTTCGTCGATCGCTACGCGCGCGTCTACGACGGCCCCGAGGCGTGGCAGCAGCTTGAGACGAGCACGGGCGCGGTCTACAGCTGGGATGAGGCTTCGACTTATATCCAGGAGCCGCCCTTCTTCGTGGACATGTCCGTGGAGGTGCAGCCTATCAAGCCAATCCAGGGCGCGCGCTGTCTGGTGAAGGTCGGTGACTCCATCACCACGGACCACATCAGCCCCGCTGGCGTGATCCCGCTCAACTCCCCGGCCTCGCGCTTCTTGCAAGCGGCGGGCGTGGCGCCGCAGGACTTCAACAGCTTCGGCTCGCGTCGCGGCAACGATCGCGTCATGACGCGCGGCACCTTCGCCAACGTGCGCCTGCGCAACGAGCTGGCGCCTGGCACTGAGGGCGGCTACACGACCTACTTTGGCCCCGCCGAGCAGGTCAAGGGTGAGACGGCGAACTTGACCTACACCAGCGACGTGGACCCGCAGCCTGGCGAGCGCTGCTTCATCTTCGACGCGTCGGTGAAGTACCAGCAGCACGGCATCCCGCTGGTGATCCTCACCGGCAAGGACTACGGCATGGGCTCCAGCCGTGACTGGGCCGCCAAGGGCACCTACCTGCTGGGCGTGCGCGCGGTCATCGCGGAGAGCTACGAGCGCATCCACCGCTCAAACCTCGTCGGCATGGGCGTGCTGCCGCTGCAGTTCGCAGACGGCCAGACGCGCGAGAGCCTCGGCCTCAAGGGTGATGAGACCTTCGACATCCAGCTCGACGACAAGATCAAGCCGCTGCAGAAGATCAAGGTCGTGGCCACCACGCCCGAGGGCAAGTCGCAGACCTTCGAGACGGTCTGCCGCATCGACACCCCGGTCGAGGTCGATTATTATCGTAATGGCGGCATCCTGCACACGGTGCTTCGCCGCCTCGCCCAGGGCAACTGAGCGCTAGAGCGCATGAGGCTCGCGCCTCATGAGCCGCACCCTGAGGGCGCGCCATACGGCGCGCCCTCTGCCGCGTCTGGCGTGTCGCGTGTGGGTTGACAGCGAGGCGGTGAGATCGTAAGCCACGCCTAGTGGTCGTCAGATCAGGGGTGTTTGCGTCGTGACGCGCGCGCGCTGCATCTTTGCACGCACGATCCGCGCGATGATGGCCGATAACCTTGTCGTAGGCTGTGAGCGCTGGTTTGTCGCGCAGATCGCACAGGCGCAGGTTTTATTGAACAGGAGATGAGGATGAGGGTGTTGTGGCGAGCTTGGCTCGGGAGCGTCGTGCTGCTCGGGCTGTGTGTGTCTGGTCAGGCCAGCGCGCAAGATGAGGTGTTGGAGGGCGTCGCGCCCGATGGCCAGATCGCGGTCATCTCGCTTGATGAGAGCGCCAGCTCCGACGCGCTCACCAACAACGTGATCGGCTCGCTCACGCGCAAGGGCTATCGGGTCAGCGGCGAGCAGGAGATCAAGGACGAGCTGGAGCGTCGGAGGGTGAAGCCGCCTAATGATGAGACGATGGCCAAGTTCGCGGGGCTTCAAGAAACTGTCGGCGCGGGCATCAAGAGCTACTTTTATCAGGGCCACAAGGAGGCCATTGAGAAGCTCGCGCCCGTGTTCAACCTGGGCGTGCAGAACCTCGACTATTTGTCCACGCGCCCGGATCTTGCGCAGCTGGTGTATGAGTCCGGCACGGTGTTATTGCGCGCGTATGAGGACTCCAAAGACAAGGAGAACGCGCAGGCGCAGGCGAGCCTGCTGGCGCGACATTTTCCTTCAGCGCTGCCGACCTCGGAGACGGCGCCGCCTGAGATCATTCAGCGCGTGGCAAGGGCGAAGCAGGCGCTGGAGCAGGAGCAGACCTCGCTGACGTTGCAGCCGATCAACGCCTCGCGCGACTGTCAGGTCTACTTGAACGGCCTGCCTGCGGGGCGCAGCACCTTCATGGTGGCGACCAAGACGCGCTACTTTGTGCGCCTGGATTGCGGCCGCTCGGAGCCTTATGTGTGGCGCCTGGAGGTTCGCGAGGGCCAAGACATGCGCGTGCCGATCATCGACCGCGATCCGTTCTCGATCGCGCTGACCGATGCGTCGTTTGAGAGCCGCGATCGGGTGGAGCAGGCGCTGCGCTTTATCTCCCATTGGGCGAAGCTGCCGACGTTGGTGGGCGTGAGCAAGACGGTGGCAGGGGAGGCGGGCGACGCGGTGCTGCTGGTGCGCGTGGAGCAGGGTCGCTCGGCCATCTGGAGCGACGGCGCGGATGAGGACGCCGTCAATAAGATCCTCCCGCGCATCTTGCCTGAGCTTCGCGGCGAGGACCTCAACCTGGGCGGCTCCTCCGCGCGAGGCGGCGCGCAGGCGTCTGGCGGCGGCGGCTTTGGCCGCGCGCTGCCGTGGATCCTCACGGGGCTCGGCGTGGCGGGGCTTGGCGCGGGCGGCTATTTCCTGTGGAGCGCCAACGAGGAGGCCATCAAGCTGTCTTGCTCCAACCCCACCGTGGACCCCGACCCCAGCAGCTGCGCAGGGGTGGATCGTTATCCTGGCCTGAGCGAGCAGCAGTTCTTGGATCGCAGCGGTGACGTCTCCTCGCAGCGCTTGCTCGGCGGCGTCTCACTGGGCGTGGGCGCGGCGCTCGTGGGCGTCGGCCTGTGGTGGGCTTTGAGCGGTGACGACGAGGATGGCGCCACCCTCAACCTCCAGCTCGCCCCTGACCGCGCGCTGGTCCAAGCCTCCTGGCGCTTCTAACACGCGCCGCACCCCCTACATCACACGCGGCGAGCGGCCTCACCCCAGGTGAGGCCGCTCGCCGCGTTCTTGTGGGCGTCTTGACGCATCGTGCGGTGGTGTGGGCGCTGTCGCGGTGTGGCGGTCAGCGGGGGAGCCGACTTCTTGGGCGACAGGCTAGCTTGAGCGATGCGGCGCGCAGGATGGGGCGCATCGTTCACACACGACCTCTAGCCCGGTGCGTCGTTGCGCTTGATTTTATGCGGAGATCGTCCAGGCGAGGCGGTCGCTTGCAGGTTTTGCGGGGCGCGCTGGCGTGTTGATGCATCGTGCAGACGCCAAGCGTGTGATGCTGGTGCTACTCGCCCAGCAATCTCTTGCGCAACGCGATGCGTCCTCTGCGAGCGATCCACCAGTGCGCGCATGTAAAAGCGACGACCACACCGCCCCAAATCGCCCATGTCCACTGCTCGGCCATGAGCGCGGAGAGGGTAGCGCCCAAGAACACCCCGCTCGCCGCCAAGCTCAAGCTCTCTTGGTCGCTCGCTTGGCAGAGCTGATTCACCTCTGTGGCCAAGAGGCGCACGTAGCGGCGCGTGGGCACGGGCACCTCATGCACCGGGAGGGTGTCTCAGGGCAAGGAGACCTCAACCTCCTGCGAGTCATCTTGGCCTGGCATCACTTGACCACATACATGCGCAGCACGTCGCCATCCTTGGTCACCACGCCGATGTTGTGGCCCTGCTTGGCCTCATCATAGGCGATCTCACCCAACATCAACGCAGCGCGCACGAAGTCTGACAGCGTGCGTCCGCGCGCCTGAGCCAGCGCTTGAAGCTTGTGATACTCGTCGGCGGGGATGTTCACGTTGAGCCGCATCATCTGCGGCTTGTTGTTCTTCTCGGTGGACATGTCACCTCCTGCTTTGTTCTTCTGCTCAACACATACTCAAAAATTGAGCATATGTTGAGTATAATTCACACCCCTATAGAGCGCAAGCTCCGGCTAACTTGAGCGATGGGGCGCGTATGATGAGGCGCATCGTTCACACACGACCTGCCGAGCGGTGCGTCGTTGCGCTTGATTTTAAGCGGGGCTCGTCGAGGCGAGTCGGTCGCTTGCATGGCGCGCGTGCGCGCTCGGCCAAGGCGCGCATTGTATCTGACGGGTGGTTGACGTGTGGTGTGCGTCGAGGGATGGACGAGGGGGGGAGAGGCTGGTAGGGTGCGCGAGACATGAATGGCCCATCAGGGTGGAGCGCGTGACGTCTTTTTTTGCGAAGCGACGTCACATCGACGAGCTTATGGCCGATAACAAGCTGACGCGCTGGGTGTTGTGGCCGGCGCGAGGTGGCACGCTGCGCTTTGAGGAGGATATGCGGATTGACAGAGTGGCGATGATGCCTTGTGTGATGCTCGTGACGCTGAGCGCGTCGGTGGCGATGGCGCAGGGGGATGAGGCGGCGTCGGCGGCGATGCGCGCGGAGGAGGCGAAGGACTGGGAGCGTGCGCTGAAGCTGTATGAGCAGGCGTATCGCGAGCAGCCCGACGCGTACTTTATTTACAGGCGCGTGCTGATCTACGAGCGCATGGGCAAGCCTGACTTTGGCCTGACCTTGATCGAGGACAACCGCGACGCGCTCGGCGCGCACGCGGACATCACCGATCTGGCGCTGGTGGAGCAGCGGCTGCGCACGCAGGTGGCCACGGGGGGCGCGGCTGGCGGTGGCGGCTTACAGAAGCCCTCGCTTGTGCCAGGTCTGGTGGTGACTGGCGTCGGCGGCACGCTGCTCATCGTCGGCGCTGTCTTGACCATTGGCGGTCGCGCCGATGCCAACAGCCTGCGGTGTCATCCGATCTCAGATGCGGACAAGGCCGACTGTGGCGGTGTGACGGTGGACTCGACGCTGACGGCCTCACAGTTTGAGGATGAGAGCAGCAGCGCGGGGCTTCGCACGGGGCTTGGCGTGGGCGCGATGGTGCTCGGCGCTGGGGCGCTCGGCGTGGGGATCTGGCAGCTCGTGTCGGCGCGCAGCGGCGCGCGCGATGATGCGGGGGCTGAGGTTGGCGCGATGGTGGCGCCGGATGGGGCGTCGGTGAGCGTGCGCTGGCGCTTCTGAGCGTGCGCTAGGGTGAGGCTGACTTGTCGCTTGGCAGAAGACCCGTTGGTGAGGCTCGCGCGCGTGGGGGGCGCGCGGGCTGGCGAGTCTGGCGAGGATGCGGCGAGGGGTTGGTTGGGGATGTCAAACGTGTGACAGTGCAGAGGGGCAGCGGGGTGGGGCTTGGGGTCAAGCGCCACCTGGAGGCTGTGTTTTAAGATGATGAGGAGGATCGTGATGAACGTGCGACGTAATGTGGTGAGCTTGTGTGCGGTGGGGATGACAGCGCTGCTGATGAGCGGGTGTGTGGACACGGGGAATCCCATCGCTCCTGCACCAGACTCGCCGATGGACATGGTGACGGATGGGCCAGATGAGCGGCCCGATACGCCAGATGTTGAGCCTGATGTCGATCCTGATGCGGATATGGATCCTGCGGTTTGTAACGGTGAGTGCCCTGCCGACCGTTGTGTCGATAACGTGTGTGCTCCGTGCACCACTGAGGTGGGCTGCACAAGTCCTCAAGTTTGCAAGACTTCTGATGATCCTGCTCAAAACGAATGTGTTCAGTGTTTAAATAGCACGCAATGCGCTGGCAACCCCGCTGGTGAAGTGTGTGATGAATCTACTAACACTTGCGTGGGCTGTCTTGATAGCACACAGTGTATTACTGCTGCTGCTCCTCAGTGTAATAATCAAGTATGTGGCGCTTGCTCTGATGATGATGGTTGCACTGGTATTGATGGTGCGCCTCGTTGTAATGCGGGGGCTTGTGTGCAGTGTATTGCTGATGCTGATTGCAATGGCACCTCTTGCGTGAACAATCAGTGCACGACTACGACTCTCAACTCGGTTCAACAGTGCTTGACTTGTCAATCTGATTCTGAGTGTGCTGCTGATCATAAGTGTGTTAATCTTAGCTTTGGTGAGGGTGCAAATCAAAAGCAGATTGGTAATTTCTGTTTGCAGGTTGAGGTTTCGGGGACTGCGTGTCCTAGGCCTTACAGGGCTGTGATTCAAGGGCGTGCAAGTCTGAATGACCCTACCTTGAGGAACTACTGTGGGATCAACGAGGCGCTGACCACATGTGCGGCTGTTTTGCAACGGTTGGATGCTGGGAACGCACCTGATTGCACGAGCGACGATATGTGCGGGTTGCCTGGCGAGGATGACGGTGTGTGTGGGGATGTGTTGGGTTTGGGGGATAAGTGTACTTATCGGTGTGATAATGTGAATCAATGTGGTGAGTCGGGTGCTACTGGAATGCGAGCATGTCTTGCAGGCGTATGTAACTGAACCTCTTGTCCCTAGCCGCCGAAGGCGCCCATCAATCCATCGCAAAGATAGATAGGCGCCTTCGGCGGCAATGAGGAAAGCGTTGAATCAAATAGGGGATCTGATGAAAGTCAATATCTTGCTCAAATGCACATTGATAGTCACGCTAATTATCAATGCGGCATGTATCGAAGATCCACCACCAAATACAAATCCAGACTCGCCGATGGACATGGTGACAGATCTGCCAGACACGCCAATTGACACGCCGACAGATGTGCCAGTGGATGTGGATCCCGACGCGGATATGACGCCTGATCCCTGTGGCGGCGAGTGTGCTGCTAACCTCTGTGTGAACGATGCGTGTGTGGTTTGCACCGCCGATGCCGGGTGTGATGGCGCTGGCGAGGTTTGCAAGGTCAACGAAGATCCTGCTCAAAGCTCCTGTGTTCAGTGTGTCGATTCCAATGATTGCAGTGGGTCAACGCCAATCTGTGACACCGCTGCAAATACTTGTGTGGGCTGTCTCGAAAGCTCGCAATGCACCGAGGTTGCGACTCCTGAGTGTGGTGCGAATAAGCAGTGTGGTGCTTGCACTGATGATAACGCTTGCACAGATCGCGTTGGCACCACGCGCTGTGGTCCTGCGGGCGCTTGCGTACAGTGTAATCCAGACACTGCGATGGTGGATTGTGGTGGTAACTCTTGTGTGAACAATCAGTGTACTACGACGCCGCTTGCTATGACTGGCTCTTGTGGTGAGTGTGCCACCGATGCTGAGTGTTTGCCTGATTACAAGTGTGTGGCGTTGAACTTCCAGGGTGAGTCGGTTGGTAATTATTGTTTGAAGTTGGAAAGTGGTGGATGTGATTTGCCTTACGGCGCAGTGATTAGAGGTCGTAGGAGTGTTGATTCGGCAGGACTTAATGATTACTGTGGCGTGAATGAGTCTTTGACAACTTGTGAAGCTGTTAAGCAACGCCTTGCTTTTAGGCTTGGAAGTGCGCCGTGTATGAATGACTCCGAGTGTGGTATGAATGATAAGGATGATGGGGTTTGTGGATTGGTTTCGGGGGGAGGTATGATGAATCGATATTGTACTTATCGATGTAGTAATGATAATCAATGTGGCTCTTTTGATGGACCTGGGACATGTGTTGGTTTAAATCCGAACTTGATGATTACAGGCACCTGTAACTGAGCTATTCGCCCCCAACCGCCGAAGGCGCCCATCCATCCAACGCAAGGATAGATAGGCGCCTTCGGCGGCGATTAGGAAGACATCTTATCGAAGAGGGGATCTGATGAAAGTCAAGGATAATCGTAAAATAAAACAATTGACTAAATGCGCGTTGATAGTTGCAATCGCTATTAATGACGCATGTATCGACGATCCCCCACCCAACATGAATCCAGACTCGCCGCTTCAGTTCTAGCGCCAAGAGGCGCCTGCGGCGGCTGTCGGGCGCAACCTCATCGATGTTGCCGCGCTGAGGGGCTCCTTCGCGCTGAGGGGCTTGGATGTCATCCGCTCTTTTGGTAAGTTGCGCGCGTCTGAGATGCTCATCGGTGGGCTCGTGGTCAGGGCGCGCTAGCACCCTGCTGAGCAGGGCGCCGAGCGACGCAGATGAGCTTGAGGCTGAGCCAAGGTGAGGTGATGATGCGAGCGTGGAGCAGGGGTCGAGTGGGACGTTATCTCTGGCGAGCGTTGGTGTCGGGCGCGCTCGCGGCGAGCGTGGGGTGTATTCAGGAATACTCGCCGCCGCCCCTGCCCGAGCCGGTGGATATGATGCCGGATGCGTCTCAGCCCGGTGGTGCATGCGATGAGGCGCGCCCTTGCGAGGCATTGCCCGGCGCTGTCGCGCGCTGTGACGTGGGCGCGTGCGTCTATGAGTGTGAGGCCGGTTTTAGCAGCTTGGATGAGCCCGCCTCGATCGCCGGTTGCACCTGCGAGATCTCCCCTGAAGTGTGCGATGGCCTCGACAATGATTGCGATGGCGTCATTGATAATGGCCTCGCGCCCATCGCCTGTGAGAATCAGCAGGGCGTGTGCGCGGGCGCCAAGGTCAGCTGCACAGGCGATGCGTCTGCTCATACGACCGCTTGCTCGGCCGCCATTTATGCGGCTCACGCGACCTCCTTTACGCAGGATGCTGAGGGCGACTGGCGCTGTGATGGCCTCGATCGCGCCTGCACGGGGCAGCCTGACATCGCCTGCTGCGCCTCGTATGACAGCCCCGGCTCAAGCGCTCGGATCGCGCTGCCGATGAGCGCGGCTGAGCGCAGGCGCACGTTCGCCGCGACCTCGGGCGTCGAGGAGCGCGCTATCTTGGTCTACGATGATGAGGACGCGCTGCGCTTTGTCGGCGTTGATGAGCGCGGCGTCATCACCGCCACGACCTCGCAGCAAATGCCGCACGTGAAGGATTATTGGGGCGCGCCGATCGAGGCAGGCTACCTCGTCGCGGTCGCTGAGCATGGTCCTATGGACGAGCGAAGCCTCGGCGCGCTCGCGCTGTATCAGCTCGACGCCGACTTGGGCGTCTCGAAGCCTGAGGGTCAGGCGGCCACCCAGGTCTTCCGCCTCGCCAATGAGCGCGCGGCACTTCCCATGCTCCATGTCGGGCAAACACACGGCCTGATCGCTTGGCAGCGTGAGCCTGACCGCACGCCCTCAGAGCGTGAGCTGAAGCTGTGCGTGTTCCCGCTCGATGATCCGCAGCGATGCGCGCAGAGCGCGAACCATCGCGTCATCGATCGGATCGCAGGCCAAGCGTTCTTCATGTCATCGTCGGGCTTCGGCCAGTTCGCGCTCGGCTGGTACAACCTCAACGAGTCAGACGTCGCCACCCGCGAGCAGGTCGAGGTGCTGATCTTCTCGGAAGACTTCTCGCAGAGCGAGCGCGTCACGATAAACTACCCTGACACCCAATACGCGCTCGGCGGCGACATCGCGCTCTATGGCAGTGACAAACTGGCGGTTGCGATGTCTCGGGCGCCCGTGATCAGCCCCAACCTCGCGCGTGTATCACTGGTGCGCGTGGAGGGCGGCGAGCCGCTGCCAGCGGTGAACCTCATCCAAGGCATGCCGCGCGCCTTTGTGCCCTCGCTCGCTTGGCTGAGCACGTTGCTGCCCACCCCCCAGCTCGTCGTCACCTGGCTCCAAGAAGAGGGGCTGTTCTACGGGTTTGTCGATCCCACCGCGCCCGCCGCGCTCGCCCCGCGCACGCTCGCCACAGCGGCCCCCGCGCTCAACCTGATCGACATCATCCCCACCGAGCGCAGCGTCATGCTGATCGACTCGCGGGCGGATGACTCAGGCGTCTATGCGTCATCGCTGAGCCTCGATGGGCCGCGCCTCTGTGTTCATCGTTGACCCTTCGCTGTCCCCTCGCCACATGGAGCCGCTGTGATGAACCACCCCTTACGCCTCGCGCTCGCGCTCTGCTTGATAGGCGCTACCTCGTCGCTGGCCTGCATCTCTGACTACACGCCTCCGCCGCCCTCGCAGAGCACGACGCCCGATGATGTCGACGCGTCGCCCGACGCGATGATTGACACGCCCGATGACGCCGACATCGACGCTGACGCCTGCACCGTCGTCTGCGAGTCATACCCCAACACCGTGGTCAGCTGCGTACGCGCCCTCTGCACTTACACCTGCGAGGAGGGCTTTAAAGCCCGCGACCAGCCCGCGAGCGAGGGCGGCTGCACCTGCGAGGTCTCGCCAGAGGTGTGCGACGGGATCGACAATGACTGCGACGGCGTCATCGACAACGGCTTGCTCCCGCTCGTGTGTGAGAACCAGCAGGGCGTCTGTTTAGGCGCGCGAGCCACCTGCGACGGCGAAGCGTCCACCTACACCACCGCTTGCACCACCGCCCAGTACGCGGAGCACGCGCCCACCTTCACCGAGGATCTCACCGACGACTGGCGCTGCGACGGCCTCGACACCAACTGCGACGGCGCCTCCAACACGGTCTGCTGCCCCAACGGCGCGAACCCCCGCAAGGAGCTGGTGTTTCGCGATGAGGCCTTCGCGATCAAGCGCGCCATCCCCGCGAGCCCAGCAGCCCCAGGGCAGACGTTGCTGATACAAAACGATCTCAGCAACAGCGGCCGTGGGGTGGTGTTCACGCTGATCAATGAGCGCGGCGAACAGCTCGCGACCTCCAAACAAAATGACGCAAACTACGTGTCCTCGATTGCCGCGACGACGCTCCCTGACGGGTACTTGATCGCGACGGCTTACCAAGGCTCAGCCCAAGGCCCAAATGGCTCGCTGTCGCTGTATCGCTTGCCCGCTGATCTTGGGGTGGTCAATCAGCCTGGTCAAGCTGCGTCGCGTGCGTTCATCCATTTGTATGATTATCCTCACGCGCCGGTCATCTTAGCAGGTCGGACCCATGGTTTGTTAGCGTGGCTGACCCGTACCGGGAGTCAATACGCGCTAAAAGCGTGCTCCTTTGAGCTGACCTCCCCCGCCCGATGTGGCGATGAGACAAACCACCGTCAGATCGACACCATCGAGGGCTCGCGCCCGCGCCTTGTGGGAGACGCGCGTGACGGGCGCTTCGCGCTAGCTTGGTATTCCCAAGATGGCGCCGTGGCGAAGCTCTTAGAGATGGCTGAAGATTATACGGATCAGACGCCCACGACGGTGACTTACTCCGGCGCCACGACGCGCCTCACGATGAACGCTGCGATCGCGATCTATGGCCCCAAGCAGGTCGCGCTGCTCGTGAGCCGAATCGTCAACCCGCCCGACCCTGAGCGCTTGACGTTGACGCGGATTGTCAACGGCACAGCAGGGACAAACCAAGACATCGTGCAGGGCTTAGTGCCCGCCTTTAACCCCAGCATGCGCTGGGTCGAGGGCCTGCGCCCCGAGCCGCGCCTGCTCGTCTCATGGATGCAGACCGACAGCATCCGCTACGACACGCTCGATCCAAGCGCCCCGACCCAGCTCACCCGAAACATCCTCACGATGTCCACCCCAGGCTTAACAGGGCTTAGCGATGTGAGCTTCCCCACCATCGACCTCCTCCCAGGCCCTCGCAGCGTGATGGTGGTGTACGCGGAACAGAGCGAGTCGATCGTCGCCCACGCGCTCAGCTTGGATGGTCGCCCGATCTGCGTCTACTGAAGGATGGTGGCGACGTGGCGCGTGGGATGGATGTGTGCGTTGTCTTGGCACTCGTCCGGTGGTGTGACCTCAGCCCTTGAGACGACGCGCCGGTAAGGCGCCCAAGGAGCGCAGCGACCACGCCACAATGCATGGGTCATCCCGAATTTCTCGGGATGGCCCATGTTGCGTTTTTGGAGGGGCAAGAAATAGAATAAGGCCACGAGAAGAGAGGCGAACGACCAAATCCAACCACTCTCCCGGGCCCAACATGGACGATACAAAAGCTGCCCTTGCTGCGCAATCTCTTACCGACTTAAACGCTCACCTTTACCACTACCTTGGCGTTCTCCCGACCCAGCTCAACGAACGTCTTGATGCTCGGCTGGTGAGGTCATTCTTTTGTCTTTTCAATGCATTAGCTACTCATCGCCATGTCAGCCTCACGCTCACTGACTTGGCTGACGCCG
>CAYXWB010000126.1:0-13823 GCA_964468515.1 uncultured Bradymonadales bacterium
GTCTACGTCCGGCCTGTGCGCTTCGCGCACAGGTCAGTAATCGATCGGATCAGTGAGGTCGCGCGCGCGCCCATAGAATTGGGCGTCTTGGAGCTGACCGCGCACTTGCCACAGCACCGGGAAGGCGCGCTTGTCGAGCGTGGCGTTGAGGTATTTGACCCCAGGTGAGCCGCCCGTGCCGTGCTTGAGGCCGATGAGGCGCTCTACCACCCGCACGTGGTGAAAGCGCCAAAGCAAGATGCACTGGTCGTGATCGACCAGTGATTCTGCCAGGTTGTAGAGGTGGAAGTGGCGCTGCGGGTCGGCGTAGACCTGCTCCAGCGCGTCGAGGGTGCGCTTGCGCAGCGGATCATCGTGAGCGGCGTCATCCGCCGCGGGGTGCACGTCAAAGCCCTTGCGCTGGAGCATCGCGTAGAAGGTGTCGCGCACCGACGGCGTGTCGAGGCGAGCTTGCAAGCGCGCGCGCTCGGCGTCGGAGAGGTTGATGCCGCGCATCACGCGGCCCTCCTTCATGCCGGTCAAGAACTCGACCTCGCGAAACTGCACGGACTGGAAGCCGCTGGCGGGGTTCAAGATGGAGCGGAAGCTGGCGAAGTCGCGCGGCGTCATCGTCTCCAGGATGTGGATCTGCTGCACGAGCAGCTTCTCAATGGTGGTCACGCGCCCCATCAGGCGCGCGGCCTCGTAGATGTCATCGCGTTGGAGGCGATCAACGACCGTCTCCAGCTCAAAGAGCACCTGCTTGAACCACAGCTCATAGGCTTGATGGATGGTGATGAACAGCAGCTCATCGTGCATCGGCGGCGCGCTCTCAAGCTGCTGCAGCTGCAACAGCTCGGGCACCTTGAGGTAGCTCCCATAGGTGAGCTGGTCAGGTGAGCGCGGGGGCGGGGGCATCAGCTCGTCGCGTGTCATGGCTTGCTCGTGTGAGGGGAGGCGGCGGCGGCGGCGGCGGCGCCGCCGCCGCTGGCGCGCAACATGTCGCGGTCTTCGCGCAGGCCGTGGAGCAGGTCAAGGGCGGCGCTGGCGAGCAGCGTCGCGCCGGTCATGATGGCCTGCTCATCAATATCAAAGCGCGGCGTGTGGAGCAGGTGAATGGGCTCACCCGCGCGCGCGGTGCCCAAGCGGAACATCGCGCCAGGGCGCTTGGCGAGGTAGTGCGCGAAGTCCTCGCTGCCCATGCTGGGCAGCGGGATGAGGTGCACATGCGCCCGGCCAAGCAGCGCCTCAGCGGCGCGGGTGATGGCGCGCATCACGGTGGGGTGATTGAGCACCGCTGGCGAGCCGTGGTAGAGGTCCAGCTCATAGCGTGAGCCGTTGAGGGCGCAGGCGGCGTCAGCGAGCTGGCGCAGCAGCGGCGCGATGCGCGCGCGCGCTTGCGTGGAGACGGTGCGCACGGTGCCGCTGAAGGTGACCACGTCGGGGATGACGTTGGGCGCGTCGCCGCCGTGGATCGTGCCCACGCTCAGCGAGACGGGATCGCGCGCGTCGAGGTGACGCCCCGCCATCTGATACAGCGCTTGGATGAGCTGCACCGCCGCATACACCGGATCGACGCTCTGATGTGGCCTCGCGCCATGGCCTCCGTCGCCGTGCACCTTGAACTCAAAACGATCATAGGCGGCGGTGAGCGCGCCGTCCTTGACGCCGATCGTGCCCGCCGGGCGCTCAGGATCACAGTGCAGCGCGATGATGGCGTCGACGTCATCAAGCGCCCCAAACGCGATCATCTCATCGCCGCCCGAAGGGGAGGACTCCTCAGCGTGCTGATAGACGATGCGGACGTGGCCTGGGAGCTGATCCTTGATCGCGAGCAGCGCGTGGGCCGCCCCCATGGCGCAGCTCATGTGGACGTCATGCCCGCACGCGTGCATGACGCCGCGCTTCGTGGAGCGATAGATCGTGTCGCTCTGCTCCTCAATGGGCAGCGCGTCGAGGTCGGCGCGGATAGCCACGCGCGGCGCATCGTCGAGCGCGTTGGGCGCGCGCAGATCCGCCAAGAGGCCGACGCCCTCGGGGCGCACGCGCACCTCAAAGCCCAGCGCCGTGAGGCGTTGTGCCAAGAGGCGCGTCGTCTCGACCTCGTGGTGGCTCAGCTCAGGGTGCGCGTGCAGGTGACGACGCAGCGCGATCAGCTCATCGGACTTGGCGCTCACGAGCGGCTCAATCGCGCGCACATGAGCGTCGGGTGTGACAGACATGGAGGCTCCCTCAAGGACAGCGCGCGCGGCATGACGCGCGCGGGCGTCATCATAGGCCGCGCGCTCGCCACGGTCCAGCGCGCGCGGTGAGGTTGTCCGCGCGCGAAGCGCTCGGAGCGAAGCGGCCGCCACTTTTGAGCCCGCTCTTGTGCACGCTGTCGCAGGTGCGCGCTAGGTGCGGCTCAGGTGCTCGCGCAGGGGCGCGCGGATCGTCTCGCTCAGGTGCGGTGAGTGAGCGATGGCGTGCCAGCCTGCGTCGGTGATGAGGTTGTTGTGGAGGTTGAGGGTGGTGAGGGTGCGCAGGTGCGACGCGCCAGCCAGCGCGCGGGCGCCCTCGTCGCTGAGCTGGCAGTTGAACAGGTTGAGGTGTTCGAGCTGGCTCAGGTGCGTCGCGCTGGCGATGGCGATGGCGCTCGCGTCGCTCAAAGTCAGGCTGGTCAAGGCGAGTTGGCGCAGCTGGCGCATCATGGGTGAGCGCGCGAGCGCGATGACGCCCGCGTCGGCGCATGTGGTGTAGCTCAGGTTGAGGTGTTCGAGCTGGCACAGATGGGGTGAGCGCGCCATCGCGATGACGCCTGCATCGGTGATGGGGTTGTTGTAGAGGTCCAGCTCGACGAGCTGAGACAGCTTTGGCGAGCCCGCCAGCGCCTGCGCTCCTGCGTCACCGATGCCGCACTGGCCCAGCGCGAGCGTGGTGAGCTTGTCGCTCGTCAGCGCGTCAGCCAGCGCCAGCGCGCCCTCATCGCCCATGGGGTGAAATGACAAGCCGAGCGTGGTGAGGTTCGCCAGCGCCGCTGAGCCCAGGAGCGCGGTGATACCAGGCGCTTGGAGCTGTCCCCCGCGCAGCTCCAGCGTGCGCAGGTTGTGCACGTGTGGCGAGCGTCCGAGCGCCTCAGCGCCCGCCTCACCGATCTCATTGAAGCTGAGGTCGAGGGAGAGAAGTTCGCTCAAATTCAACGATTGCGCCAGCTCCGTGACGCCCGCGTCGCCGAGCTGGTTGAACCGCAGGTTGAGCGCGCGCAGTCGTGTCAGCTGCGACGAGCGCCCAAGCGCCGCCGCCCCGATGGCGCTGATCTCACCCTCCTCCAAGTTGAGCGAGGTCAGCTGGCGCAGCGTGGCGGAGCGGGCGATCGCCGTGAGGCCTGTGTCACCGATCTCATTGGCGCCGAGGTCGAGCGTGATGAGCCGCGTCAGATGCGGTGATGAGGCGATGGCTTGTGCGCCTGCAGCCGTGATGGCGTTGTCGAGCAAGCACAGGCTGGTGAGGTTCGCCATGTGAGGAGAAGCGGCGATGGCGATCGCACCCTCGGGGCCAAAGCCGTTGCCGAACAGATCGAGCGCGCGCAGCCCCGAGAGCTGCGGCGCGCCCACGATCGTGGCGACCTGATGCGGGGTGAGCCGCTCGCGCCGCTCAGGGCCTGGGACCTCGACCTCGTGGATGATCGACAGCGCGTTGACCAGCGCCAGCGCTGGATGCAGCGTGAGCCGCTCGTCCTCAAGCGTCAGCCAGTGATAGGGCATCAACCGCGCGTTGTGATCCTCGCGCAGCGTGTCGAGCGCATACGGCAAGGCGACCTGCTGCAAGTGCTCCAGAGGCCAGTCATCAAGCAGCGCCACGAGCGCGTCCCAGCGCGCGGGGCTCGCAGGTGCATGCAACAGGCTGCGCAGCTCACCGAAGCGCGCTTTGTCAGCGGGATGCGTCATAGGACCACCTGATGATGAGGGCGATGAGGCGCCACGCGCCGGCTGCATCGGCCTCGCTCACTTGGACGATCCCCGCATGGTATCAGGGTTTGCGACGCACCGCGCGGGAGGTCGTGTGAGCGCGGGCGTCTTGTCAGCTGCGCTGCATCGCTCAAGCTAGGCTCTCCCCAGGGTGCTCATCGCCGAGGCGGCTAGACAGGATCGTGCGCTGCATCGCTTGAGCTAGGCTGTCCCAAGCGACCCTCCATCCTGACTGTGGCGCATCGAAGCGCCAACGCGCCTTTTGTTCAAAAGGCGCGTTGCGGGGAGATCAGGTGAGGTCGTCGCCGGGGCTTGGCGTGGCCTCAGGGTCAGCGTCATCGTCGAGCATGGCGGGATCGCCGCCCTGCTCGATGCGAAGCCGCTCCAAGACCTCGACCATGAAGCCTTGCAGGTCGTCGATGTGGGCCAGCGGGGCGTAGAGGTGCAGGGGGAACTGCTGACCCGCGACCTCGACCTGGAGCAGGCCGCGCGCGCCGGAGACTTGCAGCCGCTCGAAGCCCAGCGCGTGCACATCAAGCAGCGGCCAGACGACGCGCCACGCGTCGCGCGTGGCGTCGCCCACGGTCAGCGCGTCGGGATCGACGACGACGAAGTGATGGCGTGTGAACTTGCTCCAGTGCTGGACATACGCCAGCAGCCCGACGCTGCCGATGGCGAGCGCGACGGCGGCGATGAACCAGTAGAGCTGCTCAAAGCGGGTGAACCACCACAGCGCGGCCACGCCCGCCAGCAGCAGGCCGCTGCCGATGAGCATGACCGTGGCGCCGGGCTGGTTGAACTTGTAGCGAAACACGCGCGCGCCAGGGGTGTTGGCCACCTGGAGCGCGGTGTCGGGATCGATGAGCTGGACGGCCAGCGGGGCGTCGGTCATGGGGTTAGCTCAGATGTCGAGGTTGCGCACGTCGAGGGCGTTGTGCTCGATGAACTCACGGCGCGGCTCGACCTCATCACCCATGAGGATGGTGAACAGCTCATCCGCCTTCACGGCGTCTTCGACGCGGACTTGGAGCAGCGTGCGCGCCTCGGGGTCCATGGTCGTCTCCCACAGCTGCGTGGGGTTCATCTCACCCAGGCCCTTGTAGCGCTGGATCATCTGGCCGCGACGGCCCACGGCCAAGACGAACTGGGTGAGGCTGCGGACATGATGCAGCTCGCGCTTGTCCTTGCCATCGTCGGCGAGCACGGGCAGGCCGAGGGCGGCGAAGGCTTGCCACGTCTCGGAGAGCTTGCGCCACTCGGCGCTGCCCAAGAAGCGGCGATCGATGTGCGTCTCCATGAGCATGCCCGAGACGCGGCTGCGCCACGTCATCTGTGCGATGCCCTCCACATCCGAGTCAGGCAGGATATCCGGCGCGGGCCACACCAGCGACGCATGCTCCTCGCCCAAGGTCTCAAGCGCCGTGTTCATGAGGTCTGTGAGCGCGTCCTCGTCGGCCAGTGATTCTGAGGTGAGGCCCGCGCGCACGAGCGCGTCGAGGACGCGCGGATCACGGCGACGGTCGAGGCGCTGCAAGACCTGCTCATAGTCGAGCAGGCGCTGCACCAGCACGCGCAGCGGCTCCCCGGTGAGGGATTCGCCGTTCTTGCCCTGGATCGTGACGCCATTGGCGGCGCTCTCCAGGAGCATGTCATTGAGCGCGCGCTCATCCTTGAGGTAGCGGATGGTGCGGCCCTTCTTGACGCCGTAGAGCGGCGGCTGCGCGATGTAGAGGTAGCCGCGCTCGATGAGCTCAGGCATCTGGCGATAGAAGAAGGTGAGCAGCAGCGTGCGGATGTGGCTCCCGTCGACGTCGGCGTCAGTGTTGTGGCAGCACAAGCCGCCTAAGCCTGCGATGAAGTTCTCGTCATGCTCCACGGAGAAGTCGTAGACGTAGCCATTGCTGGCCTGCACCTCCTCAATCTCCGTGATGGGCAGCGTCATCAGATCGCCATCGAGGAGGGTCATGCGCCTGTTGATGTCGGTCTTATGCTCGCCGAGGAGGCGCTCATGAAGGATCCCCGCGTTGCGATGGCTGCGCCAGACGGGCTCCAAGCGCGCCAAGTCTGCGGCGGCAGAGACGGACAGCGTCCAGTGATCATGGCGCGTGATGCAGGGCTGGCCGTTGAGCGTCGTCTCCTTGCCATCAGGCTCGCGCATGGAGATGGAGCAGGTGACGTGGAGGGTGCTCAAGAGGGCGCTGATGCCGCTGGCGAGCAGCGGGGAGCTGGTGCTCCACTGGAGCCTGTCGCCTGAGATGCAGCCATCGCCCAGGAGGTAGCCCTCCAGGTAGCTCTCTTGGAGCGCTTGGCTGGCGGTCAAGATGAGGGAGGGGACGCGCTTTGTGGTCGAGCGGGCCTCGTGGAAGCCGAAGACATGTTGCCAGACCAGCGCGGCCACGCGGTTGACGAGCTTCAGCTCTCCCACGCGCTCCATGTACTCGTAAGCGCACGCTTCTTGGCCAAAACAGGAGAAGAATGCGGCGCGCATCTCCTCCATGAGCGCCTCATTGTTGCTGCCCATGGACAGGCGGATCCCGTTGCGATCAGAGCACGAGCCCTCGGCGGTGTAGAAGCCGAGCAGCTTGGTGAGCGCCGGGGTCACGTTGAGGTAGCGCGGCACGCCGCGATCGGCGTAGTGCTCTGAGGTGAGGACCAGGTCATCGCGATCGGCGAGCCAGTCCAACTCCTCGTGCTCGACATCGGAGAGGCGCATGTAGGAGCGCACCTTGTTACGAGGGGCGCCTGTGTATTGCTCATCCCAGATGCGCTCTAGCTTGCTGAGGCCGATCTCAACGTCGCACATCTCCTGCTCAACGTCCGCGCCGATCGCCTCTAAGTAGCGACGCCAGTTGGACTCTGTGGGGCGAGTTTGCGTGCGCTCCCACGTGGAGATGGTGATGGGCTGCTTGACGCCGATCATGGCGCACACTTGCCCCTGCGTCAGCTGGGCGCGCTCGCGAAGCTGGCGCGCGCGCAACCCTTGCGCCTCGGTCAGGTTCACGCGCGGCTCAACGTATTCGGGGCGCGTGGCGTACTCAGTCAAGACGCGCTGCTTGAACAGATCCTCAATGGCGGGGCCGCGCAGCCAGACCTGATCGGCCGCAGCCGGGACCTTGTGCAAAGCGCGCACCAGATCAATGCGCTCGACGCGCGCGTCGGGCAGGCGCATGTGGCGAGGCGCGAGCACCTGATCGCCGACGCGCAGCTCATCACCGCGCTTGAGGCGCGTCTGGCCATGCTCGCGCACGAAGACGCTGTGACTGGACGTCACGCGCACTTGGCGACCGTAAGCCGTCTTGATCTTGTAGAGCGTCTCGTCTTGGGGGTGGCGGATGATGGCCTTGATGGGGCGAAGCTTCACCTCGTGATCGTCTTGGCCAAAGCAGAGCACCTCGCCAAGATCGGATGCCACCACTTTGTCTAGATCGGAGGATTCCACACCGCGCGCTTCAAGCTCGCGGTCGATCCAATCACCGATCGGCACAAGCTCCAGGGCCTCGCCGGGGCGACGCACGAAGACGGGCTCTTGGCCGTCGACGCTCATGATTAAGATCTTGTGATACCTCAGCTTTTCGACATCAAAGTGCTCCTCACCGATGCCGCAGCCGAGCGCGGAGATGAGGGTGGTGATCTCGGCGCTGGCGAGCATCTTGTCGAAGCGGGCCTTCTCGACGTTGAGGATCTTGCCGCGCAGGGGGAGGATCGCCTGGAAGGCGCGATCGCGGCCCTGCTTGGCGGAGCCACCTGCGGAGTCACCCTCGACGATGTACAGCTCGCACGCGGCGGGCTCGCGCGACTGACAGTCAGCGAGCTTGCCGGGCAGCGAGCCTAGGCCGTTCATGATGGACTTGCGCGCGATCTCGCGAGCCTTGCGTGAGGCCTCGCGGGCGCGCGCGGCGGCCACGGCCTTATTGACGATGGTCTTGGCGACGTTGGGCTTTTCTTGGAAGAAGACCATCAGGTGCTCGTTGATCACAGACTCGACGATGCCCTTGATGTTGTCCGAGACGAGCTTCTCCTTGGTCTGGCTGGAGAACTTCGGATCGGGCATCTTGACCGACAGCACCGCGCTCAAGCCCTCGCGCGCGTCTTCGCCCGTGAGCGCGACCTTGAGCAGGCCTTGCTCCACGCCATACGCGTTGATGGTGCGCGTGAGCGCGCCCTTGAGGCCGGAGAGGTGGGTCCCGTCGCGGTTGCGGATGTTGTTGGTGTAGCAGTAGATGTTCTCCGCGTAGGAGTCATTCCACTGCAAGCTGACCTCGACCGTGACGCCCTGCTCGGTGACCTCGCGCATGATGTAGATGGGCGGGTCGTGCAGCGGCTGCTTGTTCTTGTTGAGCATCTCGACAAACGAGCTGATGCCACCACCGAAGCTGAAGTCGTGGTGCTTGCCCTCCTCGCGCAGATCGCGCACGGAGATGTTGACGCCGGAGTTGAGGTAGCTCAGCTCGCGCAGACGCTGGGCGAGGATGTCGAAGGAGAACTTCGGATCGGGGAAGATCTCGGGGTCGACGCTGAAGGTGATCTTGGTGCCGGTGGTGCGGGCCTTGCCGATGGCGGCCAGGGGCGCCACAGGGAAGCCCTGCTTGTACTCTTGGTGCCAGACCTGACCTTCGCGCCGGATCTCAAGCTCGAGCTTGTAGGACAGGGCGTTGACCACGGAGACGCCCACGCCGTGCAGGCCGCCAGAGACCTTGTAGGAGTTCTGGTCGAACTTGCCGCCAGCGTGGAGCACGGTCATGATCACCTCGGGCGTGGAGACGCCGCGCTGGTGGTGCATGCCGGTGGGGATGCCACGACCGTTGTCCTCCACCGAGACGGTGGCGTCATCCTCAATGGTGATGGTGATCTTGTCGCAGTGTCCGGCGAGCGCCTCGTCGATGGAGTTATCGACCACCTCGTAGACCATGTGGTGCAGGCCGGTGCCATCGTCGGTGTTGCCGATGTACATGCCGGGGCGCTTGCGCACGGCGGCCAAGCCCTCCAAGATCTGGATGCTGTGCTCGTTATAATCGCTCGCCTTGACGGGCCCCGCGCTCAGCTCAGCATCATTCATCAGGGCTTCGTCGGGCTGCTGTGTCGAACTCATGATCTCACCTCAGGTGGTTCTCGTCTTCGCCGCCTCATGGTGCCCCAAAAGTGAGGCCATGCAGGCTCGACTGACGGCTGTCAGGAGCCTCGCGGCAGAGTCGCGAAAGTGTAGCACAAGACCCCCCGTTTGTCACCCCCGCGAGGTCTTTTCATAACCCGCGCTCAGCCGCTTATCATGCGGTCTTTCGCGGGTTAGTTTGCCCCCTCATCACGCTATCAAAACGGGGTGATCTTGGTAGGGCACAAGTGATCGTGACACGATCACTTGAGAGGCCAGCTTCGCAGCCTCAGCTGCGCGCTTCGACCAGGTTGCGCAGCGTGCCGATGCCCTCGATCGTCACCTCCACCACGTCTCCTACCGCGAGCGAGGCCACGCCGCTCGGCGTGCCCGTCAGGATCACATCGCCGGGCAGCAGGGTCATGATCTGGCTCACAAACCGCACGAGCTGCCCGACGCCGAAGATCATATCCCTCATCCCCGACGCTTGGCGCTCGGCGCCATTGACGCGCAAGCTCAGCCCATGGGCGCTCGGCTCGTAGCCGCGCCTAAGCCGGATCGCTGGTCCCAGCGGGCAGAACGTGTCGAAGCCCTTGGCGCGGGTGTAGCGCGCCTCGCGGCGCTGAATATCGCGCGCGGTCACGTCATTGGCGCAGGTGTAGCCCAGCACCATGGCCAGCGCCTGCTCATCGCTCACGAGGTCCACGGCGCGTCGCCCGATCACCACCGCAAGCTCCCCCTCATGATGCACCTCCTGCGACTGGGCGGGCAGCCGGATGGCCTCGCCAGGGCCGATCACCGAGGTCGAGGGCTTCATAAACAGCAGCGGCTCCTCGGGCAGCGGCTTGTTCATCTCTTGGGCGTGGTGCAGGTAGTTGAGCCCGACGCAGACCACCTTGGAGGGCACCACAGGCGCAAGCCACGCGGCCTCATCCCACGCGCCCTCCAGCGCCTCCCCCTCGATCAGCGCGTCGTCCATCAGCGCTTTGGCGAGCGCCTCAAAGGGCAGGTCTACGGCGCGGCGCTGCCCGCGCTCATCCTCAATGACCCAGCGCGCCGCGTCATCGGCGCCTCGCACCCGATAGAGCTTCATCACAACCTCAAGGCTTCGGCGTAAAAGCGCGCCCCCTCGCAGGCGCGTCGCGCTTGGGAGGGGGCGTTACATCGTGTCACAGGCGCGCGCGCGCTGTGCGGCTCAAGCTCACTGCGTCACGAGCGCTTGCAGCTTCTCGGTGTCACCAGACTCAAGCGCCTTCTGGAACTCGGCCTGCGCCTCACGCATCTTCGCGTTGGCCTCGGCCACGCGGGCGCGCTCGGCCTCTTGGCCGTCGATGTAGGCCTTGAGGTCATTGAAGCTGAAGTTCAGGTCGTAGGTGTAGTTGCACTCTTGCTGGATGCTGTGCTCCTTCGGGAGCTTCTTGATCTCATCCTCGCTCTTCTTGGTGCAGGTCCACATCTGGCGGTTGAGCTGGAGCCCGTACTTGGGCATGTTCGCGGCCTCAAGCTCAATGGTGGGGCCGGAGTCAAAGGGGGTGTCCACCTTGACTTGACGCTCCTCGATCTTGCCGGTCTTCTCATCCTTGACGCCATAGGTGGTGAAGCTCACGGGCGTCACCAGCTCCTTGCCATCCTTGTCGATCAGCGGCGCGCCGTTGAACAGGATCTTGGCGCCGGGCGGGGTGGTCTGGAGGTTGATGGTGCCAAAGTCCTCCGTGTCCGTGTCCGTGCTCATGCGCGCGGCGAACTCTTGCTGATGCCAGGGCGTCAGCGGGAGCAGGTTCGCGGTGAGGTTGTAGCCCTTGGTGGCGCCGGGCTCATCATCACCGCGCCACATGTTCTCGGTCAGCTCCACGGTCTTGCTCTCGAAGCCTGGGGAGCTGATCTCAACGGTGAGCTTCTGCTTGATCTTGAGGTCTTGAAAGTTCGACACGCCGGGCTTGAGCTGAAGCGCGCGATACTCACCACTGGAGGTCGGCCCAAACTGCTCTTGACCGTTGAGCTTGATGGTCGCGTACAGCGGATCACCCATGACGGTCAGGTTGCCATAGCGCTCAAGGCCTGCGAGCTGACGCTGACGGAACTCCTCCTCAATGCGCTTGACCTCGGCGAGCTTGTACTCGCGATAGTCGCCCGTGAGGACCATACCGATCTTGGTGCCGAGCTCGGTCTGCGTGAGCACGATGGCGGCGAGCGCGCCGACGACCACGAGCACGCCGACGACGATGAGGCCCGTCTTGCCGCCCTTCTTCTCGCCATCAAAGCCGTCCAGATCGTCCTCATCGAGGTGCGGCGAGCTGGGGACGGGGGCGTCGATGTCATCATTGGGGTTGAACAGGCCCGCTGCGGCGTTGGGGCTGCGCTTCTTCTTGGGCGCGACCTCAGGGGTGGGGGCGGCGGCCTTCGCGGCGGAGGGCTTAGCCGCTGCGGGCTTCACCGCAGGCGCCTCATCGGCCTCAGCGTCACCCTCACCAGCGACCTCATCAAAGAGGGCGTCGGTCTCAGCGGCAATCTTCTTTGTCTTCTTCTTGGAGGAGACGCCAAACAGGCCGCCAAGATCGGCGTCACTGGACGCCTTGTGGCGAGGCGCTTGCTCATCCTTGGCGTCAAGCTCTGCGGCGAGGTCATCAACGATCTGATCTGCGGTCTTCTTGTTGTCATCAGCCATGGATGGCCCGCTCCGGGTAGGTCGTGGACGAGAGGTCGCGCGCGCTAGGCTTGAGCCATCAGGCGCGGGCAAGATTCTTGCCGCCGCACTGTAATCACTGCCCAGAGGCGCTGTCAACTGGCTGATGGGCCAGCAAAAAGCCTCGCTCGACAGCGCGCCGCGCTCGTGACAGGCTCACCGCATCACCGCGCGCGGCGCCAAAGCGCGCCCTCACGCCGCCCCCTCGACCCCCTGCCAAGAGCCCCCTATGGACCGTGAACAGCTCGCCGCCCTGCTGACTGACTGGATCAGCATCAGCTCAGTCACCCCCCATGAGCGCGCCTTCTTGGAGGCGCTGGAGCGCTGCTTTGAGGCGCGCGGCTACACTTGCACGCGCCAAGTTTTAAGCGAAGCGCGCTGGAACCTGCTCGCCACGCGCACCCCCAACCCGGCGCTGCTCTACAGCACGCACGTGGACACGGTGCCGCCGTATCTGCCCGTGCGTCGCGAGGGCGACACCCTCTACGGGCGCGGCGCCTGCGACACCAAGGGCGGCATCGTCGCCATGCTCGCCGCAGCCGATCGCCTCATCGCGCGCGGTCACGATAACTTGGGGTTCTTGCTGGTGGTCGGTGAGGAGGTCGATCATGCGGGCGCGCGCGCGGCGGCGACGTGGGGGCTGACGCCTGAGCGCATCATCTTGTGTGAGCCGACGCTCAACGAGGTGGTGGCGGCGCAGAAGGGGATGATCAAGTTCGACCTGGTCGCGCGCGGCGTCGCCGCGCACTCGGCCTATCCAGAGCGCGGCGACTCCGCGCTGCATCGGCTCATCGACGCGGCGCACGCGCTGTTACACGCGGATTGGCCCTCACACCCGCTGCTGGGGCCGACGACCGTGAACATTGGCACGCTCGCAGGCGGCGTCGCGGCCAACGTCTTCGCCCCCGAGGCCCAGGCCAAGGTGTTGATCCGCGCGGTCGCCCCGGTGGCTGATTACCTGCCGATGTTAGAGGCGCTGTGCGCGCCGCTGCGCGTGACGGTGCAGCTGGAGGTCCACAACGACCCCGTCATCTTCGCGCCGCCCGCAGGCGTCCCCACCCGCACGGTGGCCTTCAACACCGACGCCTCCTACCTCGCCCCGCTTGGCCCCGTGTGGCTCGTCGGCCCCGGCGACATCGAGGTCGCGCACACCGATCACGAGCACATCAGCCTCGATCAGCTGGAGGCGGGCGTGGACCTCTACGAGCGCCTGGGCGCGCTCGTGCTGGAGCCCTAACCTCTGCGCTTGCGCGCGCTGTCTGCGGCGCCCCAGTCAGGCCACCAAGCCCGCTCGTGCGAGGTCTAATTCAACGTGAGTTCCGAGTTTAATTTGAATGAATTCAGCAGCTTAGTAGTGCTTTTGACATGGTGTAACGCCGCAGGCAGACCTCACCCCCCGGCCCCCTCTCCATAAATGGAGAGGAGGTGACTCCTTGGTAAGATGGGGGTTGGCTTGCGGATGAGGTGCCTTCGCTTGTTGAAGTAAGCTGTTGGTTTTGAAAGACATCAATCCTGTCCGGTTCCTCCTCTCCATTCATGGAGAGGGGGCTAGGGGGTGAGGTCGCCACGCGCCTGACGCACAGCTTGCTTTCAAACCGCTCACTTCTCCCTCAACGCTTGATGCTTCCAAACTCAGAACTCACGTTAAAGCAGCTCGCGGCTGCTCTGGTCAGCGCCCACGCCGTCGAGGATCTCGAGACCATAAAAGCGCTGTGGTTTCCTGATCCTCAGCAGCGCGTGCTGCGCCTCATTGAGATCACGCGCAGCGTCAGCCCAGGCGATCAGGTCATCCCCTTCGGTTACACTTTGAAAGAGGGGAGCGCACGTGGGCAGCAGCTAGAGCTGATCTTGTTGCACCCGAGCGAGTGGGACAAGGTGCAATCAGGCATGCTCCAGCTCCCTCACGCCTGGGGTTCGCATCAAGATGCCCATATTGTGTGGACAAGCGCTGCGCCGCGCGCATGAGCTAGCACGCCCTGGGTTTCGCAAGGCACACCAGCTCATGCGCCTGGCCGAGATGTTCTATGAGGGGATGAGTCAGCGCCTCGACTGATGCAAAGCGCGAGCGTTGAGGCATTGTGCGCGGGTTGACACTCGCGCGCTAACTCTCGTAGTGTGCGCAGGC
>CAYXWB010000127.1:0-6172 GCA_964468515.1 uncultured Bradymonadales bacterium
AATAACCCCGCGCTGGTCAGCCCGAACCGAAAGCGCTCGCGCTTGAGCGCGGCGCCGACAAACTCACGCAGATCGCGGCCAAGCTGCGCGCGATCGCGGATGCCGAAGCGCTCATGGTGGCGAGGGGAGAGCAAGGGGAGCATGGGCGATGTCCTGGGTGTGGAGTGATGCGCGCGCGCTGTGCTCAGAGTGGGCGCGCGCAGGGGCGGTGTCAATTGTGCCTCGCGGCAACGCGGTGCTGCGCTGGAACGGCGCGCTGCCGAGCGCGCTCAGCGGCACGACCAGCGCGTCCTTCCAGCTCATGCCCACGGGCGCGGTCTCAGGCGCCACAAGCACCACAGGCGCGCCCGCCAAGGCGGCCTGCGATCCTGTGGTGCGCTGATGCGAGGCGCGCTTTAGGAGGAGGTGCGCCCGGCGGGCTCAAGCACGACCTCGTAGGGGGCGCGATCTTGGAGCAGGAGCCGCCCGCGCAGCCGCTGCGCGCCGGGCGCTGGCGGCTGCAAATCATCGAGCAGGTCTGTGCGGCCTTGCACGATGAGGCGCGCGGCCTGATCGGGCGCCAGCGGCTGGCCAAAGTGCTCAAAGGAGAGGGTGAAGGAGCAGCCTGCGCGCCATCGATCGCAGCCCCAGGCGCGCTTGCCTTGGATGATGCGACCGCGCCTGCACGCCGGGCACGCGAGCCCCACAGGATCATTGGGCGGATCGCGCTCGGGCTGCGCGTCGTGCGAAGGCTCGGGGCGAAGCTCCAGGCCAGGATCTTCTTGGATGGGCTGAGGTGAGGGCTTGGCGCGCGTGGCGCGCTTTTTCTTGGCGGGCGCGTCGCCTCCTTGGGCGGTGGTGGTTTCTTGGGGTGCGTCGGCCTGAGGGCGGCTTGGGCGCGCGGGCGCCTGATCGAAGACGAAGGTGACCTTGCCGTTGTCGTCGAGGCGCAGCGCGGCCTCAAACTCCTTGTTGGCCTTGCTCTTGAAGCCCTTGAGCGGCTTCGAGACCTCGCCCTTGAGCAGCTGCTTGACGAGGGTGGGGCTGATCTTGCGCGAGGCGACGTTCTTGAAGATGATGAAGTTGCAGTCGCGGCCCTTGGCGCAGGTGTAGAACGTGGGCGCCTCGGTGACGGGCGTCTGGCAAAGCGGGCAGGTGCCCAGTGATCCTGCGCTGGAGACTGAGCCGCCAGCGCCGCCAGCGCGGCCCTTTGTGCCCTTGCCCCCGTAGCCGCTGTCGCGCTCGCTCATCATGCTCGCGGGCAAGCTCAGCGGCTGGTCGAGCAGGGCGCGTGTGAGCTGCTCGGTGAGGTCGCGGACCTCGCGCATGAAGGTGTCGCGCGGCAGCTGCCCCTGGGCGATGCTGCTGAGCTTGGCCTCCCACTGGCCGGTGAGATCGGCGCGCTTGAGATCATCAATCGGGATAGCCTCGATGAGCGCGCGGCCTGTCTCAGTGGGGACGAGGTTCTTGCGATCGCGGGTGATGAAGTCGCGTCGCAGCAAGGTCTCAATGATGGCGGCGCGGGTGGCGGGGGTGCCCAGGCCGGAGTCCTTCATGGCGCGGCGCATGGCAGCGTCGTCCAGCTCGCGCCCGGCGCGCTCCATGGCGCCCAAGAGCGCGGACTCCGAGTAGCGCCTGGGCGGCTGCGTCTTGCCCTGATGCAAGCGGGTGTCGCTGACGGGGGCGTCTTGGCCGACCTGCACCGACGGCAGGATCGCCTCATCGGCGTCGTCCTTGCCTTTGCTCTTAGCCTTGCTGCCTTGATCCGCCCCAGGCGTCGCGTCGGGCCTGCGCGCAGACGGCGGCTCGACCTCTTGCCAACCCGCGACCTTGCGGATCTTGCCGCGCGTCACGAACTTATCCTCGTCGACCTGGGTCTCAATGAGCGTGGTGGCGAACACGGCGTCGGGGAAGAACGCGGCCAAGAAGCGTCGCGCGACCAGATCGTAGATGCGTCGCTCGCGCTCGGGCAGCCGCCCCAGATCAGGCTGCTTGTCGGTGGGGATGATGGCGTGGTGGTCTGCGACCTCGGCGTCGTTGATGATCCGCTTGCTGGGCTTGATCGCGCGCTGCATGAGCTGCTGCGAGAAGCCTTGATAGGGGCCCACGCCGATGGCCTGGATCACGCCGGGCAGCGTGTCCTTCATGTCGGTGGTCAGGTAGTTAGAGTCGGTGCGCGGGTAGGTCAGCAGCTTGTGCTTCTCATAGAGGGCTTGTGCGGCGTCGAGGGTGGCCTGGGCGGGGTAGCCGTAGCGCTGGTTGGCGGCGCGCTGCAGGCTGGTCAGATCGAACAGCAGAGGCGGCTTCTCGCGCACGTCCTTCTGCTCCATCTTGGCGACGTTGCCGAGCTTGTCGCGCACGCGCGCGATGATCTGCTCAGCCTCTTCGGGTGCGTCGAAGCGGTCTTGTTTGGCGCGCGTCCACAACCCCTCATAGGTGGTGCTGATGCCCTCGTCTTGGGGGCCCGCGTCGAAGGTGGCGAAGACCTGCCAGAAGTCTTGGGGGACGAAGGCCTCGATCTCTTGCTCGCGATGCACGAGCATGGCGAGGGTGGGGGTCTGGACGCGCCCCACGCTCATGACCTTGATGCCGCGCGCGCCTGCAGCGCGCGCTTGCAAGGTCATGGCGCGTGTGGCGTTGAGGCCCACGAGCCAGTCGGCCTCGGAGCGACAGCGCGCGGCGTCGGCCAGCGCGTCGAACTCTTGGCCGGGGCGCAGGCCGCGAAAGGCGGCCTTGATGGCCTCATCGGTCATGGACGCGAGCCAAGCGCGGCGCACGGGCTTGTCGCCTCCGGCCAGATCATAAACATAGCGGAAGATCAGCTCCCCCTCGCGCCCCGCATCGCAGGCGTTGATGACGCCCTTGACCTCGCGATCCTTGAGCAACTTCTTGAGGATGAAGAACTGCTGCTTGCTGGTGGGCACGGGCTCCAGCGCGAAGTGCTCGGGGATCATGGGCAGCAGCTCGCGATGCCACTTCTGCCAGGCGCTGTCATAGTGCTCCGGCTGCACCAATTGCGCCATATGACCGATGCACCACGTCACCCACACACGCTCGCCGCGATAATAACCGTCCTCGCGTTTGGTGGCCTTGAGGACGCGGGCTAAGTCGCGCGCGACGGAAGGTTTCTCAGCGATGATCAGCTCAACAGGCATAACAGCTCACGGTGGCGAGGGCGCGCGCGCGGGTGCTAGAGTGCAGACGCGCAGCGTCAAGTCTAACCTGTTCTCGGCTCGCTTTCAGCAAGGTGTGCGTCGTGATGCGATCAAAGCTCATGCTCTTTTGCCTCGTCGCGCTCTTGGTGAGCGCTTGCAGTGATCCTGCGCCCGTCGATCCGAGCGCGCCTGATCTTGGCCAGGACGCGTCTGTAGACGCGCCTGAGACGGCGCCCGATCTGGCTGAGGATGAGGCGCCCGATCTGGCTGAGGATGAGGCGCCTGATGCGGGGCCTGTGTTGCTCGATCCCGAGGTTTATAACACCTCTGACGAGGCGTATGAGGCGGTCGATCCGTTCATCGCGACGGGGGGCTTGGGCTACGCGCGCGGGGCGCTGACGCCTGCGGCGCAGGCGCCCTTGGGGTTCGTGAAGCTTGGCCCTGATACGACGCGCTCAGGCTCACACCCGGAGCAGCTGCACTTTGCGGGCTATGACTTTGGCGATCCGCACGTGCGCGGCTTCAGCCACACACACTTTGTGGGCACAGGCGTGGCGGACTATGGCAACCTGCGCTTGTCGCTGCTGACTGATCCGCAGACCGCGCCGCAGACGCAGCGCTACATGGTGATGGATAAGGCGAGCGAGCGCGCGGAGCCTGGGCGCTACAGCGTGGGGTTGAGCGAGCCGCAGGCGCTGGTGGAGCTGGTCGCCACGCCGCGCGCTGGCGCGCATCGTTACACGCTGCCGGCAGAGGCGCCGCTGACGTACTTGGCCATCGACGCGGCCTCTAGCGTGCGCGATGCGGGGGTGCAGCAGGCGCACGTCGAGGTAGACGGCGCGGAGGTCACAGGCTGGGTGCGCTATCAGGGCAGCTATACGGGTCGGACGCATGGCTTCACGCTGCATTTTGCCATCGCGCTGTCGCGCGCGCCCGAGCAGGTGGGGGTGTGGGATGACGCGGGGGTGAGGCTTGACGCGTCAAGCGCTGAAGGTGTGCAGGCGGGCGCGCTGTTGGGTTATGCGCGCCCAGGCGCAGCGCCGATCGAGGCGCGCGTGGGCGTCTCGTTGATTGATCTTGAGCACGCGCGCGTGCATCGCGATCAAGAGGCGCCGCCCGAGGATGCGCTAGAGACGATCCACGCGCGCACGCGCGCGTTGTGGATGAGGCACCTGACGCGCGTGCGCGTCGCGGGTGGGACGGCGCGTGAGCGGCGCGTGTTCTTCACCGCGCTCTATAACACGTATCGGATGCCGTCGCGTTTGGATGAGCATGACGGGCAGTACATGGGCCTGGACGCGCAGCCGCATCAGGCCGACTGGGGCGCGTATTACACGGACCTGTCGCTGTGGGACACGTATCGCACCACGCACCCATGGTACGCGCTGGTGGAGCCTGAGCTGAGGCGCGACGTGCTGCACACGCTCTTGGCGATGCGCCGTGACGGCGGCGCGATCCCGCGCTGGCCAGCGGCTTTGAGCTACACGGGGGGCATGATCGGCACGAGCGCAGACTTCTTGTTCGGTGAGGCTGCGGCCAAGCAGATCGCGGATGTGCCGCTGGCGCAGGCGCTCGACGCGCTGCTGGAGGCGGCACAGGGGCGCGTGCCCGAGGGCGCGCGCTTTCTCGGGCGCGAAGGCGCCAGTGATTACATGAGGTTAGGGTATGTGCCCGACACCGGCGAGGGGGTAGAGGAGGCCACCTCGCGCACGCTCGAATATGCGCACGCGGATCACGCCCTGGCGACGCTCGCGAGCGCGCTTGATGATCCTCGCGAGGCGGTCTTGCGCGAGCGCGCGCGCTCCTATGCGCGGGTGTTCGACGCAGAGGTGGGCTTCTTTCGGGGTCGCGATGCGAGCGGTGGGTGGACCGAGCTGTACCGGACCCGCTATGCAGAGCGTGGGCCTGGACCATTCACGGAGGGGACGGCGTGGCACTGGCGCTTCAGCGCGCTGCATGACCCGCAAGGGTTGGCGACGCTCTATGGCGGCCCTGACGCGCTGGGCGACGCGCTGGAGGCGTTCCTATCGCAGTCTCAGCTCGGCGGAGCGCGCCTGAGCTGGGCGTTACCTGACCCGTATTACTGGCACGGCAACCAGCCCTCGCTGCACACGATCTATCTGTTTCAGGCGGCGGGGCGCTCTGAGCGGCTGGCGTACTGGATCGATCAGGTGCGCTCACGCGTCTACACGGACACCCCGGCGGGGCTCCCTGGCAATGATGACGGGGGGACGATGTCGGCGTGGTACCTGTTCAGCGCGCTGGGGATGTATCCGATCGCGGGCGATGATCGCTACATCGTGGGGGCGCCGATGTTCCCGCGCGCCGAGGTGAGGCTCGCCAGCGGCGCGACGCTGACCATTGAGGCGCCCGGGGCTGGCCCCGGGCGGCGCGTCGTGAGCGAGGTCAGCCTGAACGACGCGCCCCTTGAGGGCTGGATCTTGCGCCACGCGCAGCTTGAGGATGCCACGCTGCGGTTCACGATGGCCCCTTAGCGCCGTCTTGGGGCCAAGCCTCGCTTGAGCGATGCGTCGCGCGCGCCGGGAGGTCTGCTTGTGCCACAACCTCGCGCGCGGTGCATCGCAGCTGCTGATTTTAGGCGGCGATCGTCCAAGTCAGATGGTGCGACGCACCGCGCGGGTGGCTCAGCGCTTGTCCTGAATGGTAGCCCCTGGGGGGATCGCGAAGGTGTCGGGGGGCATAGTTGAAAGTGGATGGGGCCTTGGCCATACCAGGTGGCGAGGTCCCCATGCGCGTCGATGGCTTGTCGCACGAGCTTGCCAGCGTCGCTCGTGTCGAGGCGCTGATGTGCGGCGCTGACGCGGGCGTCAATCCAGTCAGCGGGCGGCACGAGGCTTGAGGGCGCGGTGGCCTCTGGCGCTTGGGGCGCAGCGGTGGGGGGCGCTGTGACAGGCGGGTGCGGCGATGGCGCTCCGCAGCAGGAGGCGCCGGAGCATGGGGACCTCTGGCGAACGATCGGATGGGGGCGGGGGGGGGGCACCCACCCCCCCCCCCCAACAGCATATACGGCGCCCGCC
>CAYXWB010000127.1:6182-13794 GCA_964468515.1 uncultured Bradymonadales bacterium
GCGGCGGCGGAGATTGGGGCCCCCGGGCCACCGATGGGTGGGGGGGGGGGGGTGCCACCCACCCGCCGCCCCCAACAGGATGAGCGAGCGCGCGACGGGTCGCGCGCGATGTGGGGATCGTTCAGAACTTGGTGCAGTCGACGCCCTCTTTGGGGCCACCCTCTTCGAGGCTCTGGAGGGTCCAGTCATCCCAGCGCTTGTCATCGACGCCGCGCGAGCGCTGAATGGTGAACAGGTGCTTGGCGCACATCTCAGGCTTACCGACGACCTGATTGCCTGTGTTGCGTGTGGCGCAGATGACGCCACGGAAGGTCTGAAGGACGGTGAACTCGTCCTCGGACTTAGACTCTTGGACGGTCTCGGTGATGCGAGGGGTGGAGGCGCCAAGCTCGGCGATCTTCTCTTTGAGGACGGTGCGAGCGGCCTTCAGCTCGTTGTTCGCGCGCACGCCGGTGGGGCAGGTGCGGCCGACGCTGTAGACGGCGAAGCGCAAGAAGCGGCGCTGGTCTTGGAGCTGGTTGAACAGCTCGCGGTTCTTCTTGTGGTCTTGCATGATGGTGTCGAGGACGGGGCGATACTTCTGCGTGATCATGTGGGCCAGCGCCGGATAAGAGGAGGCGGTGGCGAGGATGCGATTGTAGCTGGAGTTGGCGTTGTCGACGGCGGCCATGTCCTTCTCCAAGCGGCTCATCGTCTCATCAAAGGCGACGAACAGCTCGGGCTGATCCATGATCTCATTGGCTTGGAACTTCTCTTGGATCTTGCGCTCAATGTTCTCAGCGGCGGCGTTCATGTCGGTGAGATCGCGGCGCAGCTTCTTGGCGCGGAAGTCATACTCTTTGAGCCAGGGGTCAGCGCGCACATCCCAAGTGAGGGTGACGCGCGCGTCTTGGCTTGGGCCATCCTCAAGGCAGGCGCTGAGCTTGCGGTACTGGAGCTGCTCGGCGTTAGTCTCAAAGCAGCGCTTGGGGTCTTTGTAGCGCGTGAGCTTGGTCTTCAGCTCGGCGGTGCGCTCGGGGTGAGCGGACAAAAACTCGGTCAGCTCGACCAGCTCGTAGTTCTGCGGCTCGGTCAGGCGCGTGTTGAACTCATCGCAGTAGGGCGCCCAGGTCGAGTCAACCCAAGGCTGCAAGCTTGAGGCGCCTTGATCCTCGCAGTACTCGGGCTTGGCGAGGCCGAGCGCGCTGCACCCTAGCGAGGGCGCGAGCGTCAGCAGGAGGAGGGTGCGTGCGAGGTTGAGCGTGGCGTGTCTCATGGATCCTGGGGGGCTGAAGAGGGGGTGGCGAGCAGGGTCGCGCGCGGGCCTAGCACGACCCGATCGAGGGTGTAGCTGTTATCGCGCAGATCGACGTGCAGGCGCGCGGCGAGCCGCTCGGTGTGGAAGCCTTGGCGCCCTGCGGCGCCGGGGTTGATCCACAGCGCGTCACCGACGCGCGCCACCACGGGGATATGGCTGTGACCGACCACGATGATGTCAGGACGCAGGCGCATGAGCAAGTCGCGCGCGTCACGATTAGGGCGCTTGGGCGAGCCCGCGATGTGCAGCGCGGCGATCGTGAGCGCGCCGACGCGCAGCGTCGCCTCCAGGGGCAAGAAGCGCAGCGGGCCGCCGTCGATGTTGCCGCGCACCGCTGTCGTGGGCGCGATCTTGGCCATGTCATCCATCACGTCTTGGTGGCCGACGTCGCCCGCGTGGATGATGTGTGACGCGCCCGCGAACGCGATGGCCAGCTCCGGGTCGAGCCAGCCATGGGTGTCGGAGACGAGGCCGATGGTGACGATGTGGCTCATGGGCTGACCTCATCGCGGCGTCGCCACAGCGCCAAGAACTCGCGCCCTTGGCGCGCGGCCACGCTCTGCGTGGCCGCGCGCAGCAGCGACGGGCTGAAGTGAGGCTCAAGCAGCGCGGCGACCCAGTCGGGGTGGAGGCGATACGGTGGCCCCGGATCGTCGCTGGTGGTCGGGCTGGGGTCGTCGAGCACGACGGGGAACAGCAAGGTGGCGAGCAGGCCGCCGGGGCGCACCAGCGCGGCCATGCGTGAGGCCCAGGCCTCACGCATGCTGGGCTCAATGGCGCATAAGAAGGTGTAATCCCAGATGAGGTCGAATGGGGCGCCTGGCAGGCTGTCCTGAAAGAAGTCGCCGATGTGCAAGCGCGCGGTGGGCGCGTCGGCGCGCTCACGCGCGGCCTCAAAGGGCGCGCGCGCGCTGGTGGCGAGGTCGACGCCCAAGGCGTCGAAGCCTGCGCGCGCGAGCGTGAAGACGTCGTAGCCTGTGCCGCAGCCGGGCACCAGCGCGCGCCCAGGCGATCCGAGCAGGCCCTGCTCAAGCGCCTCGTCGAGCGCCGCAGGGGAGCGGCCCTGATCCCAGCCTGTGTCGCCGCTCTGCCAAGCGGCCTCCCATCGGTCTGTGCGGTCTTCTGTCATCGCTTGTGCCTCATAGCGCGCGCCAGCGCGCGGGTGTTTTGGGGGTGTTTTTAGGCGCGACGGCGAGCACGCCGCTGGCGCGCGCCATGGTCAGCGCGTGGTGAGGGGGGCCGGCCTCTTGGAGGGCGCCGTCGTCATCGTCACAGGTCAGGATCAGGCGCGTGAGCGTGTCATGGGGCGCGGCCCAGGCCGCGTCTGCGACGTGAGCTGCGCGCCAGCGCGGCGCTGGCGCCTGTGCGCCGGTGAGCGCGGCGAGCAGCTCGGGCAGGTGCGCGGCCAGGGCGGCCAGCGCGGCGCCGGGGTTGCCAGGCAGCATGAGCCACGCGGTGTCGCCGAGCATGGCGAAGCCCATGGGCCTGGCAGGTCGCTGCGCGACCTGCCAGAAGACCTCGCGCGCGCCCTCTAAGCGCGCCGCTTCGCGCCACAGATCGCGCGGGCCGACGGAGGCGCCGCCGGTGGTGATGAGCAGTGAGGCGTCGCGCTGCGCGTCGCGCAGCGTCTGTCGCAGGGCGTCGAGCGTGTCATCTACGCGCGCGCACCAGCGCGGGGTGAGGTGGTGCTGGTGCAAGAGGTGGCGAAGCAGCGGGGTGTTGGCGTCGTGCATCGCGGCGCCGCGCGCGTGAGCGCTAGCGTCTATCAGCTCAGCGCCGCTGATGGCGACGGCCACCTGGGGAGGAGCATAGGTCCACACCTTGTCAACGCCCGCCATGCCAAGCGCGGCTGCGCGGCCTGGGGTGAGGCGATCGCCGGGGTGTGCCAGCGGTGCGTCTGCTTCGAGCTGCTCTCCTGGGGAGCGCACGTCTTGGCCAGGGGAGGGCAGGGCGCGCAAGGTGAGCAGGTCGCCCTCGCGGGCGGCGTCTTCTTGTCGCACCACGCAGTCGGCGCCGTGCGGCAGCGCCGCCCCTGTGGCGATGCGGGCGCAGGTGCCGGGCTCAAGCGTCGCGGGCGCTTGGCCCGCGACGAGCTGCGCGCTGACGCGCAGCGTCAGGTGATGGGGGCGCACATCCCGCGCGCGCAGCGCGTAGCCGTCCATGGCGCTCTGATGAAAGCGCGGCAGCGCGGCAGGCGCGCGCGCCTCGCGCGCGATGACGCGCCCGAGCGCATCATCAAGGCTGAGCAGCGCGGGCGGTGGCGGCTTCACATGCGCGCGATAGGCGTCGTGGGCTTGAGTGAGCGTGATCACCGCGCCCTCCGGCGCGCGAGGCTGACGAGCGCGAGCGAAGCGAGCGCGAGCAGGCCGCGCGTGGGCGCGATGGGTGCGCTTGGCGCCGTGGCGCAGCCCCGGACCTCCAGCGGGTCGTAGGTGCTGGGCGGGTCGATGGGCGCCTGGGAGTCGGGCGCGATGATGATGGGGGTGAGCGGCTCACTGGGCGGCTGCGTGAGCGCCTCCACATGGCTTAGCCACACCTCGCCTTGAGGCAGCGGGCGCGCAGGATCGTCAGGGTCCACGTCCACGGGGTCAACGCGCAGCGAGGTGATCTCACCGCGCCACTCGGGGTGCACGCTCAAGTCGAGGATGTGCTTGTGCATCCCGCGATCGCCGCTTGATTCAAAGCGCGCCGAGCGCCGCTGTGAGAATGACTCCCCCTCGCGCGTCCAGTAGACGCCCACTAGGTGCGGGCCTTGGTCCATGGCGAGCTCAAGCTGGAGGTGTTTGGCCTGCGCGGCGTCGATGCGCGTCCACGGCGGTGAGACGATGAAGGCGTCGGGGCTTGTGACTTGAGCCATGAGGTTTTGCGTGACGCCACTGATGCCGCCATCCTCACGCATGAGGGTGGCGTTGATGGCGCGCCAGCCTTGGAGGTCGTCGCGGTCATTGTTGATCCAGCGCCAAGCGTCTCGCGACAGCGCGTCGACGCGCTGCTGGCTCTGGAGCAGGCGCCCGATGAGGTTGTGACGTGGCATGGCATCCCACGCGGTCTGCCCCTCGTAGAGGGTGGGGATGTCCTTGACCCAGGCTCGCAGGAGGTTGGTGTGGTCCCATGAGCCTGCCACGCCAACCGCCGTCAGCTCAAGCACCACCCGTCGCGACTCGCCGGGCGCGATGGCGCCGAGGTCGAGGTTGTGGCCTTGTGTGCTGGTGAGGGCGCGCGTGAGCGCGCTCGCGCGCAGCGCGCCGTCGCTCTGGAGGATCTCCCAGCTCTGGCCGTCGAGGGCTGGCGCGTCGCTCTGAAGCTCGTAAGAGGTCGCCTCGACCGAGGCGCCGATGGCCGAGGCGCTGTTGATCGAGGTGCCGTCGAGCTTGAGCGTGAGGGTGACATTGTCGAGGGCGAGCTCGGTGCGGTTGGTGAGCAGGACCTCCGCTTGGAAGGTGTCATCGCGCAGCGCGTCGAGGACGCCTTGGCTGGTGCCTTGGAGGTGACGGTCGGTGAGGGTGTCACCGATCAGGCGCGTCTGGAGCGTGAGGCCCTCGTACACGCTGAGCTCATCGCTGTCAGTGGCGGTGCGTGAGACGAGGCCATCAAGCAGGGCGCGCAGGTTGCTGCCAGGGCAGGCGGTGCTCTGACCGGGCCACTGCTGGTGGCCTCGGATGGCGTCGCGATCCCAGGGGATGGCGGGGTAGAGCTGACGCACGCGCCGCATGAGGGTGACGAGCGCGTCGAGCTGAGGTTGTGCGGGCGCGCTCACCTCAAAGTTGCCGATGAGCGAGATGCCGATGTTGCCCTCGTTCTGATCGCCCACATGAGCGGCGGGCCTGTCGACGCCGCGGCGGCCCTCGTAGATGAGGCCGCTCTGGCTGATGACGAAGTGATAGCCGAAGTCGCACCACATGCGGGTGTCGATGTGAACCGCCTGCATCTGGCGCATGCGCGCGGCAGGATCGGGGCCATCGGAGTCGGGCTCAGCGGTGTGATGGATGGTGAGGCGGTAGGGTGCGACGACATCATTGCAGATGCGCTCGGGCTCACGCGCGCCCCACTGCTCGCGCGGGATCACGAGGTCTGTCAGGGCGCCGCGCGCGGTGCGCAGCTCGTGCGCAGGCGAGGCGGTGTCAGCGCCAGCGACGGGCAGCTCACGGGCGAGTGGCGCGTCGGGGTCGATCGTGTGGGCTGAGGGGAGGGCGGTGATCGTGTGCAGCGACTGGCCGCCGCGCAGGGCGATGGCGAGGGTGTCTTCAGGCAGCGCGACGCGGCCGACGTGCAGGGCGCCCTCGCTCCAGGTCAGCTCAACCTCGGCCCAGTCGCTCCAGGTGAGGTCAGCGTGTTGGGTGCGATAGCGCAGCGGCTGGGCGAGGTCGCCGTCGAGGAGCAGACCGACGGTGCGGGTGTTCGCGTCGAGGTCGAGGCGCGCGAGGTCGTCAGCGATGGGGCGGATGGCGACGCCCGCGCGCATGACGGCGATCGCGTGGCCATGCGCGTGGGCGTCAGGGCTCACCATCGGGATCGGCTGAGCGGTAGAGGGTGGTGTGAGAGGTTCTTGAGGGCTGCACGCTAAGGGCAGCATGCTCACACACCAGAGCAGCGCGATCGCGCGTGGCGACGAGGGCATAGAGGGCTCCTGAGCTGAGGCTGAGGCGACGCATGATGCGCCACCTCGCGACTATAGCTCAAGGCGCCTCAATGCGCGAGACGCAGGCGCGCACGAGGCTCTGGAAGCGCTCCCGCACGAGGGTGGCGGTCTCCGTGACCTCGTCATGGCTGAGCTTGAGATCAGACAGGCCAGCGGCCATGTTGGTGATGCAGCTGATGCCCAAGACGCGCATGCCGCAGTGGCTGGCGATGATGACCTCGGGGACGGTGGACATGCCAACGGCGTCTGCGCCTTGGGTGCGCAGCATCTTGATCTCGGCGGGCGTCTCGTAGCTTGGGCCTTGGACGCCCGCGTAGACGCCCAGGCGCAGGGGCAGCTCAAGCTCTCGGGCGACGTCCATGGCGAGCTTGCGCAGGGCGAAGGTGTAGCCCTCGGTCATGTCGGGGAAGCGCGGGCCGAAGCGGCTGTCATTGGGGCCGCGCAGAGGGTTGACGCCGGTGAGGTTGAGGTGATCGGTGATGAGCATCAGGTCGCCCGGGCGCATGCCGGGGGTGATGCCGCCAGCGGCGTTGGTGATCACTGCCGTGTGGCAGCCCAAGGCGTGGAACACGCGCACGGGGAAGGTGACCTCATCGAGCGACCAGCCCTCATAGAAGTGAAAGCGGCCCTGCATCGCGACGACGTCTTGGCCGCCGAGCTTGCCAAACACGAGCTGTCCCGCGTGACCCTCGACCGTGGAGGTGGGGAAGTTGGGGATCTGATCGTAGCTGATGGCGGTGGCGTCTTCGAAGGTGTCGGCCATCGCGCCGAGGCCGCTGCCCAGGATCATGGCGATCTTGGGAGACGATGAGGCGCGCTCGGTCAGCCACGCGGCTGTCTCGGTGATCTGCTCGTAGGTGCGCGTGGAGAGCATCGGGGCCAAGGGAACCTCCTGGAGCTGAGATTTTGAGCGCGAGGCGCGCGTGGGGAGCCCACACGACTCCCAGTGTCAAGTCGCGCCCTGCGTGCGCGGTCGCGCTGGCTTGTGGCCAAGATCTCTGAGTGTAAGGGCGAGGCCGCGCAGTGGCAAGCGGTGTCGTGCTTTTGATCGCAGGAGGATCAGGGTGTTGATCAAGGGCGCGCCGCTGGCTCAATAACGCTAGCATGAGGTCACAACCGTAGGGTTGAGGCGCCGCAGTGTGGCGCCTCAAGCTCAATCCTGACGCGCTCGCGCTGTGTGAGCGCGTCGCTGTCTGCTTTGAAAGGAGGTAAAATGGCGACTGATCGTGAGCGCTTGCGCGCTTATCTCGCACCGCTGGTGGGGAAGCCCGTGGTGGGCCAGCTGCAGCGCCATCCGGATGATGCGACACACCACCCGATGCGCGTGTTCTACTTCTGGGAGGAGCGCGAGGATGAGGGCTGGGATGAGCTGATGGAGGACACCTTCGGCGACGGCTTCTTGGAGGAGTATGTCGATGAAGACAGCCGCTGGGTGCACCCCACCCAGGTGCCCTTCGCGTGGCTTGGCGAGCAGGTAGAGGGGCTCTTGGTGATCGATCTGAGCCATGACACGCTGAGCGCGTGCCCGATCTTGCTCATTGAGGTGGACGGGACGGCGATGGCCTCAGAAGGGGTGCGCCAGGTCAGCGAGTCGCTCGACGCGCTCAAGCTGACGGTTGACGCGGGGTGAGCGCGCGAGAGGGGGCCACACGCTTTAAATAGAGTGGCCCCCACAA
>CAYXWB010000128.1:0-9605 GCA_964468515.1 uncultured Bradymonadales bacterium
GGCGCTTGGCAACCCCCCTATCGACGCCCCACCTTTTCGACCACACACCCAACACCACGACGCGCCGCCGCGCCCGGGCGTGCTTCCATCAGCACCCGGGCGCTGCGGCGCGTCACTCAATGAGGTGAGCGTTAGTTTAGCGGAAGAAGAGCACGCTCATGCAGGTGGCAGGGTTAGACGTCCTGAGCTGGGCACAAGAGGATGAGCCAAAATCCTCAATGCACTGCTCGTACTGGGGGGAGGTCCCAACAGCTGTGCTGCAGTTGAACACGGTCCGCAGTTGGGAGACGCAGGAGCTCTTTCCGCCATGGCCGCAGCGCGAATGGCGGGAGCAAGCGGTGTCAATGTAGTACTCACACCGATCTTCTGGACCCTCCGGGATGTCCTCAACGCAGCCTAAGCTGCTCGCGACGAGGGTGATGAGGAGGGCCGCTTGGGCGATAAACCAGAGCGTCTTGTTCAACATGATAACTCACCTAGGCTAGTTGATATCCTCTCCCATCCTACAGCCTCGCCGCAGAGGGACAGCTTGTTTTCGACCAATGCATGTCAAATCATGCGTCAAGCTGGTCACTTTTTCTCGCCGATAGCTTGAGCACTTCCTCAAGACACTCCATGCGCGCTTCATTGGCACGGACACCCCCTCAGCAAGAGGCACACCTTAATTACAAACCTCAGCAGGCGAAATGGGGTAGTTCAAATGATTCGCAATATAAGCCTCGGAAGGGATAGAATTATAATTTCTAAGACTAATAATATTAAACCAAGGCTTTTGAAATGCAAACAGGACGTTCATATTAGAAGAACGCTGACAATCCGTAGTAAAATAAATCCTACCCACATCATCCAACCCATACAAACCCATCTCACCATGTGTGCTACCACCATAACTTCCGCCCAAATGCTCACTAAAAGATTTATACACACCACTAGACTCAAACCGAGCATACATCATTACACAACCATTAACACTGCAACTTTTGAACTCATCAGGCAAATCTAAAAACTGCGGACTCTCAACCAGAGGACGACTCCCAGAACCAGTAAACCAAGTATCAACTAGCGCTAACGCCGAGATGAGAGGGAAGTCTTCTTGTGCTCGACACGTGTTCGATACCACTGAATCAATATCAGAATAATCCTTATTACAACCCACCCTAGCTTCATTCCAGCTCGTCACGCAGCCTGTGCCGTTACATGTCCCTCGACCTGCGCAGTTAAGAAATCCTTCATTAGCAGCTATATGACAATTAGCATAATCATAAAACCTCTGTTTGTAGCCACCATTCACCAGCTCTTCGTACTGACACGAGACGGTCTGATCACGCCCAATATGTCCACTCCACATGTTCCTACACGTATTCTCGTCCCAGATCGGACTCCAATGACTCTGCTGTGAGCATGAGCAGTCATACTCAGCGACCTCTCGCATAGAGTCCTTCCAGCTATTGAACACGGGATCAGGCGTGTTGGGATTGGGCCCGCCTGTCGTGGGAGGAGGGGTCTGTTGAACGGGGCATTGCATGTTACCATTCGCGCACTGAGTGTTCAGCTCACTAAAGCGTTCGATCTGAGGCGCGCACTCAGCGGGCAGCTGCTCTGTCAAGATCGGAACACAAACCGCTGGATCAGCAGGGCAAGCCTTAGCGCACTCATCCATGCGTTCATAGCGATCATTTATGCAAGCGTAGAGGTCTAGCGCGTCATTGGGATAACACCTCGCTACCTCAGCACCGCAGGAACCAGCAGCTATATAATTCGGCCCTTGAATCCGCTGCGCCGGATCACAGAACGCATTTTGCGGATCGTAGCATTCGCAAAACGTATCTTGGAACTGATCAACGAGCGTCTTGAGACGTGCCTGCTCACTTTGTGGTGTCACCGCTGGTCCAGATGATTGACTCGCCTCACCACAAGCTCCCACTAAAATCAGTGAGAACAGCAAGCTCAACCTCAACCACTGTTTTGTGTCAACCGAGTCCATATCACCTCCTTTTCCTTACTAGTTCCATCGCTTAAAGCACCAGAAGCAGCATCTACTCTCTACGCCATCAAACCATCCTCCTGATGGGCGCTTTAACAAAGCAACCCTAATCACACACATCCGCACGTGACAAATCACGATACACAACATTAGCAATATAAGGAGTCTCAAGCGTATCCGCACCACGCCTAATGTTGGTTCCATTAAACCAAGCGCGCTGAAATGCGAACATCACATTCATATTAGCAGAGGACGTACAGTCCTCGCTAAAATAAATCCTACCAAAATCATCCAGACCATAAACCCCATAGCCACCCTGACCATACCCACCACTGCTTATATACTGAGTGTAAAATTTATATACCCCATTCGATTCGAACTTAACATTCATAAACACACATGAACTCAAATCACAGTCCTCGTGCCGCTCAGCCAAATCAAAACCAGTCGGCTTACCTATTCTCACAGAACCACCAGACGCCATCAAGAAATTATCAGCCAATGACAAAGCACTAATAAGAGGAAAATCCTCCTCTTCCCTGCAAGAGTTAGACACTACCACATCTATTTCTGGATATCGTTTATCACAAGCAACTCTGCCGTCATTCCAGCTAAGGATGCAACTCAAGAACCCATCTGAACGACACTGCCCCCTCCCTATACAAGAGAGAAAACTATCGTTATTAGAAACGTGACAGTTTGCGTATTCGTAGAACCTCGCTCTATACGTTTCATCTTTTACCAAAGCATCGTACTGACAGCTCTCTGTGACGGCTCGCCCGATGTGACCATTCCACATATTTCTACAAGTATTCTCATCCCAAACAGGCCCCCAATTACCTTGCTGTGAGCATGAGCAGTCATACTCAGCGACCTCTCGCATAGAGTCCTTCCAGCTATTGAACACGGGATCAGGCGTGTTGGGATTGGGCCCGCCTGTCGTGGGAGGAGGGGTCTGTTGAACGGGGCATTGCATGTTACCATTCGCGCACTGAGTGTTCAGCTCACTAAAGCGTTCGATCTGAGGCGCGCACTCAGCGGGCAGCTGCTCTGTCAAGATCGGAACACAAACCGCTGGATCAGCAGGGCAAGCCTTAGCGCACTCATCCATGCGTTCATAGCGATCATTTATGCAAGCGTAGAGGTCTAGCGCGTCATTGGGATAACACCTCGCTACCTCAGCACCGCAGGAACCAGCAGCTATATAATTCGGCCCTTGAATCCGCTGCGCCGGATCACAGAACGCATTTTGCGGATCGTAGCATTCGCAAAACGTATCTTGGAACTGATCAACGAGCGTTTTGAGACGTGCCTGCTCACTTTGTGGTGTCACCGCTGATCCCGATGACTGCCCTGCATCTCCGCATCCCCACATCCAACTTACGCAGATCAGCAAGCTCAGCAATGCCACGCTTTTCAGTTCAACCCAACGCATCGCTATTCTCCTCTCGATTATCGATGATGGACCTCTAATGTGACGAGGACGTCTTCATGCGAAGACGCCCTCGAAAGCTCTAGCTTTTAATCACCTGTCGCATGTCCATCTATCCAAAACATAATCAAACGCCTTACTATCCATATTCAGCGCTTCAGATGAAGCAATGTAAGTGCTACATCGCGCACTAAAGTAATGAACCTCCAAACATGTATCAAGCGCCTCTTGCGTTGCTGGGCATGAGTTAGAAACGCAAGATTGGAATCCTACTAAGCTCTCCTTAAGGCAATCCAGCTCTTGTGCAATCTCGTCAACATAACATGCATAAGTCTCTTTATATCCTTCAATATCTCCTAGCGTCTCATAAGGAGGCAAAACTTCAGTTCGCTTCTCATTCAAGCACTCATCATACTCAGCTGGTGTACTTGTAAAATAGCAGCTGCAGAAGCTAACAGCCCAAGCCAGGCGCGCTGCTCGAAACTCTTCGACAATCTGCGGGACTGTGCGCTGGCTAGGACCTCCTGGGGTGCCAGGGCCAGGGCCAGCGGGAGGCGTGGTGGCGCCTGGTGTGGTCGCTCCCGGCGTCGCGTTGTCATCAGGCTGGAACTCATCGCCACACCCTAATGATGTTGTTACCAGCAGCGCTGCAGCGGCTGCGATGATCATGCGTGCTGCCCAATCCGTCTTAAGCGTCATGTTTAACCTCTCCGTTGTATGAGGACACCTCTGTGGCGCCTTGTGGGGAGGTTTTCGGCCAGCCCGCGCCAGATCGTGCGTGTTGGGCGCTTTTTTTTGAGCGCGTGACGCAAAAAACTCTAAGGCGCTGAGGGACAAAGAAAAACCCTCAGCGCTTCGCGCTGAGGGTTGGCGCGCCTCTTGGTGAGAGGCGCGAGGCGCGCGTCCTTCAGACGCGCGAACAGGCGAGGATCACTCGACGTCGGGGTCGGTGGCGGGGGGAGGATTGATGGGGGCGTCGCTGCCATCGCCTGCGGGGGTCGAGAACTCGACGCGGCGATCGGCGCCAGGAGAGGCGAGTCGCTCGCCAGCGTCCTCCTCGCCGTGTGAGAGCAGGACGATGCGCTCCTCCTCAATGCCGAGGGCCATCAGGTGACGACGCGCGGCCATGGCGCGGGCTTGGCCGAGCGACTCGTTGTAGTCGGGGTCGCCGGGCTTGGAGGTGTGGCCCTCGATGATCAGCGTGACCTCGGGGTTAGCGAGCATCCACTGGTGGACGCGCTCAAGCTGCGTGCGATCGCGATCATCAAGCGAGGCGCTGTCGTGTGAGAAGAACAGCGTCAGGTTCTGCACTGGGCGCGTGTGCTTCTTCATCTCAGCGGCGCTCAGGTAGTCGTACGTGCCGTCGCTGTAGACGATCTTCGCGTCACCCGGGGAGCGCTCGGGCGTCTCGGCGACCTGCGCGTCATCTGTGGTGGCATCCTTCTGAGAGGAGCACGCGGCGGGGAACAACAGGGCGGTCGCAAGGGCAGCTTGAATCAGACGTCGCATACAATACACTCCAACCTTTAAGTTCAACCATTCGCCGCGCGGTGCATCTATCTGCTCACCATTCATCACAAGCGCGCGGCGTATAAGCACCTCCAGGACAACAACATGACGAGGAGGCGCTGGACGGTGAAGCTAGGGGCGCCGCGCGCAGATGCAAGGGCGCAGGGGCTCAGGTCAAGAACTGCTGGCTCTTGACGAGGCGCGCGTAGTGGCCATCGCGCTGCATCAGCTCGTCGTGCGATCCTTGCTCGGTGACCTGCCCATGATCGAGCACGATGACGCGATCGACGCCGCGGATGGTGGAGAGGCGGTGAGCGATGATGATGGTGGTGCGCCCGCGCATGAGGCGCTCCAGGGCGGCCTGCACGAGCGACTCGCTCTCGGTGTCAAGCGCGCTGGTGGCCTCGTCGAGGATGAGCAAGGTGGGGTCTTTGAGCAGCGCCCGCGCGATGGCGACGCGCTGCTTCTGGCCGCCCGACAGCCGCACCCCGCGCTCACCGATGAGGGTGTCAACCCCCTCGGGCAGCGCGCTGACGAACTCCCAGGCGTTGGCGGCCTTGAGGGCGTCGATGACCTCGTGAGGTTGGGCGTGGGGGCGGCCATAGAGCACGTTGTCGCTGATCGAGCCGGAGAACAGCAGCGGCTCTTGCGCGACGACGCCGATGGCCTCGCGCAGCGTGTCAGGGTCGTAGTCGCGCAGGTCGTGGCCATCGAGGGTGATGGTGCCCTGCTGAGGATCGTAGAACCTGCCCATGAGCGCGGCGATGGTGGACTTGCCGGAGCCGGAGTGACCGACGAGGGCGACCTTGGCGCCTGCGATGACCTCGAAGCTGACATCGCGCAGCGCTTGGGCGTTGGGGCGCGTGGGATAAGAGAAGGTGACATGGACTAAGCGCGCGACGCCGCGCGTGGGGCGCGCCTTGATGGGAGCAGCGGACACCGCGAGCTCAGGCGCGCGGTCGATGAGCGAGAAGACGCGCTCGCTGGCGCCGAGCGCGCGCATGAAGTCGCCATACAGGCCGCTCAAGACGCCCAGTGAGACGGCCACCATGAGGGTGTAGAGCAAGAAAGCGGTCAGATCGCCTGGGCTCAAGGTCTGGGCCATCACCATGTCGCTGCCAAACCAGATGACCACCGCGATGGCGCTATAAGATAAGAAGGACATGGCGCCGCCAAACAGCGCGCCGTAGAGGCTGCGGGTCTTGGCCAGTGAGAATGACTCCTCCACGGCGACGCCGTAGCGCGCGCGCTCCTGGGCCTCACGGGCGAAGCTGCGCACGGTGCGAATGCCCGCGATGCTCTCCTCCGCGACGGAGGTTGACTGAGCGATGGCGTCTTGCACTTGGCGCGACAGCTTGCGCACCACGCGCCCATAATAGATGGCGACGAACAGCACCACGGGCAGCACCACAGACAAGATCAGCGACAGCTTCCAGGAGGTGTAGATCAGCAGCGCCAAGCCGCCAAACGCCTGTGCGCCGTAGCGAAGCGCCATCGACAGGTTCGACGTCACCGCGCTCTGCAACACCTGAGTGTCGCTGGCGAGCCTGCTCGTCAGCTCGCCGGTCTTCCTGGCGTCGAAGAAGCCCATTTCTTGGGCGATGATGGCGCGGTAGAGGTCGGCGCGCAGGTCCGCGACGATGCGCTCGCCGATCACCGTGAACAAATACGCGCGCAAGGCCACGAAGACCGCTTGCACGGCGAAAAGCACCAGCAAGATCAGGCCGAGGGTCGTGAGGTCGATGCCGCCGATGCCGCCCTCGGCCACGATGTCATCAATGGTCAGGCGCGCCGCTTGGGGATACAGCAAGCCGATCCCCGCGCCAATGGCGAGCGAGAGGGTGGCCACCAAGAGGCCGCGCCAGTGGGGCTTGGCGAGGCTGATGATGCGACGCAGAGAGGCGCGGTTGACGCGCGGGCGCGCGGCGTCAGCGGGGGGCTGGCTCATGGTAGCTTATGCTCGGCAGGCGGTAGAGGGGGGCTTCAAGGCGACGTCACAACATGCGCGCCAACCCCGCGCAGACAAGGCGAGTTGTGGGAGGGGGTCGAGGCGTGCGCAGGAGGTCGACTTGGGCGCCGCGCGGGCTGACGTAGGCCCTTGTAGCACGCTGCTTGAGCGTCGGGAACACCCCTGCGCGCGCGGGCACGTGGCGAGCGCGGCGGCCTTGCAAGCGCGCGCCTAGCGTGGTCAATCGCCGCTTAAAAGCTAGGGTTGCGCGGGGTCACTGGAGAGGTTGTAGGCGCGCGTGTTGAGGTGGCGAGGGCGCGACGCAGGTGGCTTGTGACCGGGCGCGCCTCGCGCCCGCGCTCGCTTGGACGATCCTCGCGTGGCAGGGCGCGGCGCGTGACACGTCACGGCGCCCTGTTGGGGAGAAGGAGTCCAAGTCGAGGCTAAGGGCGCTCTTTAGGTTTGGCGAGCGCGAGGGTGTCGGCGCTGGGCATGATCTGTCTGGCGAGGCCATCAGCGAGGTCTTCGGCGCCGAGCGCGCGCAGCAGCTCGATGGCGGCGAGGATGATGGGGAAGGCGCGCTCGGAGGGCATGCGGTGCTTGATGAGGTGAGCGAGGGCGGCCACGCGTGCGGGGATGTGGAGCTCGACACCGCTGGCGTGGTCGTGCAGCACGCGCAGGCGGCGCACGCTGCTGGCGAGGGCGTCGGCGTCGCGATCCAGGCGCGCGAGCAGCGCTTGGAGGGTGAGGGCGAACATGAGGAGGTTGATGTGACCTAAGGCCTCAGCGCGGGCCAGGGCGAGGGGGATCTCTTTGCGAGCGGTGTGGAGGTCGCCGAGCAGGATGCGCAGCTTGGCGATGTTGACGATGGCCAAGCAGGCGGTGTCGAGGCGCTGCGCGCGCGCAGCGCGCTGGAGGGCCTCATCGTGGTAGCTGATCGCGTCCTCAAACTCACCCTGCTGCTCCAGGGCCATGCCGCGCACGCACAAGGTCATGGGGGTGTAGAGCTGGAGGCTGTGATGACCGATGAGGCGCGCGGCGGCGTCGAGGGGGGCGCTTGCGGCCTGGGGGGCGCCGCGCTCGACCTCGCACAGGGCGCGGTGGATGTGACACAGGGCGATGCCGTGGGCGTCTTGGACCTCCTCATGGGTCTTGAGCGCGTCATGCAGGCGGGCGATGGCCTGCTCGGTCTTGCCCATCATCCAGAGGATCTCACTGTCGAGGAGCATGGCCTTGGCGATGCCGTAGAGGTGAGACAGACGCTCATTGATGGTGCGCGAGCGCTGGGCGTGGAAGCGGGCTTGATCCAGGCGCAGGGTGCGGCGCAGCGCGACGCCCAAGATGAGGTGGGCGTAGGCTTGGCCGAGGGTGTCCCCGATGTGATTTTTGGCCTCTAAGGCTTGCTTGGCCATGGCGATGGCCTGCTCAATGTGCTCGCTGTGGATGGCGATGAGGGCGAGCTCTAAGTCGGCGTCACTGCGCAGGATGACATCGCCTAAGGTCTCGGCGCGCTTGCGCGCGCTCTTGAAGTGATCGCGCGCGCTGGGGAGATCGCCGCTGGCGAAGGCGCACTGGCCCATCCCGTAGAGGCCGCGCGCTTGCAGGCGCAGATCGCCTGCTTCGAAGGCGCGCTGCATGGCCTGCTCGAAGCCGGGCTTGGCCTCCTCATAGCGGCCTTGGAAGCGGCGCACCTCGGCGCGACCGAGGTCGCATCTGGCGAGGCCGCGCTGATCTTGGAACTGCTCATAGAGGGGGACGATGTGAGCGTAAGTGGCCAGCGCCTCATCATAGCGGGTGATGAGGGTGAGGACGCCCGCCAGGGCCTCCCCGGTGAGGGCCTCCCCGACGAGGTCGCCGACGCGGCGCGTCTCGGCCAAGGCGGAGCGCAGGGCGTCTTCGGCGGGGCCAAACTCACCGAGCGCGCGGTGCATGCGCCCCTCCATGAGCCGGATCTCCAGCAGGTGCTCGCCATTGGGATCGAGGTCAGGATCGAGCAGCTGAGCGGCGTGGCGCAGGTGATTGAGCGACTGGCGGAAGTCTTGCAGCTGCTCGGCGGCGCGCGCGGCGCGCATCCACCACTTCAAGCCGCGATCGCGATCGCCTGACTCGATGAAGTGGCGGGCGATCTCGTGGGCGTGGGCGCTGACGTCGTCGGTCTCGCGCTGCTCATAGTGGGCGATCTTGGCGCGCGCGATGATCGCGTGCAGGCGCTGCGCCTCACCCGAATCCCAGGGGTGCTGCTCCAAGAGGGGCTGGCGCAGCATGGCGTAGGTCAGCTCCAGGGTGGGGCGCCCGGCCAAGAGCTTGGGGGTGAAGATGTTGGACTGCGAGAAGACCTCAATGGCGTCGTCGAGGTAGGTGTCGAGGTCGCCACGCCCCTCAAAGCGCAGGGTGTCGCGCAGCAGGCGGATCTCAAAGCGCTGACCGATGAGCAGGCCGCGCAGGAAGATGGCGCGCAAGGCGGCGCCGAGGCGGTGCTGATCGAGCTGCGCGTGGATGCGCTGCATGAGCAGCGTCTCCAGCGTGGGGGGCAGCAGCTGGAGGGGTTGATCTTGCAAGGGGGCGAGCACATCCCAGGTGCGGTCGCTGGTGCGCCGCTCCAGCAGCTGCTCCTCGACCAAATAGCGCACGATCTGAATGAGATACAAGGGGTTACCTCGCCCCGTCTCTAAGATGCGCTGCTTGAGCAGGGCGGAGAAGGGGAGCAGGTCATCGAGCAGCTGCTGAGCGTG
>CAYXWB010000128.1:9705-13685 GCA_964468515.1 uncultured Bradymonadales bacterium
CCACCGTCGCGATATTGGCCATGCAAGGTGATGACGGCGTGCATCTCCATGTGACGCAGCCACTCATCGACCAGGCGCGACTTGCCGACGCCGGGCTCGCCCGTGATCCAGAGGACGCCGCCCGTGGAGAGGGCCTGCTGACTCCAGCGCAGCAGGCGCTCTAGTTCTTGGCGCCTGCCCACCAGGGGCAGCTGAGCCAGGCGCAGCTCCAGCTCGCGGGTGTCCAGGGTGTCGACGCCTTTGAGCTCGAACCAGGGCTCGGCGACGGCGGTGGAGTGACGAGAGGGCTCGGGCTGGGGCTCGGCCCCAGCGGGGGCGCGCATCAGGGGAGGGGGCGCGATGATGTCGGGCTTCTTGCGTGTGCGCGCGGCGTCCATCTGGCGGCGGCGCTCTTTTTCTTGGACGAGCCACTCCAGGGCCTCGCGGGCGTCGGCGAAGCGATCCTCGACGGGCTTCTGGGTGCAGGTGACGATGAAGGTCTCCAGGAGGGTGCCGCGCAGCGGGGAGGGCAGCTCGGGGAGCGGATCGTGGACCTGCTTGAGGAGGATGTCGACGGGAGCCTTACCGGTGAAGGCGGCCTTGCCGGTGAGCATCTCATAGGTGAGCAGGCCCATGGCGTAGATGTCGCTGGCGCTGGTGAGCGGCATGGCGCAGGCCTGCTCAGGGCTCATGTACTGCGGGGTGCCGAAGGCTTGGCCTTGCTTGGTGAGGGCGCGGGCGTCTTTGCGCTTGCCGCTGACGGCCTTGCTCAAGCCGAAGTCCAAGACCTTGATGAGGCGCTCATCGGGGGACAGCTCGGTGACGAAGATGTTCTCGGGCTTTAAGTCGCGGTGGATGATGCCTTGGGCGTGCGCCTCGCGCAGGCTGCGCAGGATCTGCTCGACGGTGTCGAGGGCGGCGTCATGGGCCAGGGGGCCGTGCTGCTTGAGCCAGAAGCGCAGGTTCATGCCGCGCAGGTACTCCATGACGATATAGAACATGCCCTGAGCGGTCTGACCGTAGTCATAGAGGGTGATGGTGTTGGGGTGGCGCAGGCCGCTGGCGTGGAAGACCTCGCGGCGAAAGCGCTCGACCTCATCGGGCTTGGCGTTGGCCTCGGGGCGCAGCATCTTGATGGCGACGTCGCGGCCCATGGCGTCTTGGAATGCTTTAAACACGACGCCATAGCCGCCCTCACCGAGCTTGGCGTTGAGGCGATATTTGCCAGCGACGAGGTCCCCGATCTGGGGCAAGAGGTCGGACATAGGCGTGCGCTCCCTGGGTCGACTGGCGCGCGCCTACGAGGAGAGACCAAGACAGGCGACGCGAGCGAGCTGAAGGATGACATTGTCAGACCATTCGCGCGCCGATGCAAGCGCCCACAGCGCGCACCGCAGCGGCATAGGCGCGCATCCCGGGTGGGGTGACATGGCGCATCCGCGCCGCGCGGGCGGATGAGGCGCGCCAAGTGAGCGGGCCGCCAAGCTCGCGCATCCGCGCGCGATGTTAGAGTGAGACGAGCGGTGACTGGCGAGGTGCGCGTGGGGGGATGACGCGGACGCTGACGCACACCTTCAACCGCAAGGGTTGAAGTGGTTGATGTTTGACATTGACAGCACACCCGACACGAGCAGCGCGGTGGACGCGACGCAGCGCTGAGGCGTCAGCGCGTGTTGGTGGGCTGGCGGCCTTGGTAGGGGCGACAGACACCGCGCGCGCAGTGCTCGCGCGCGAAGCACTCATCATGCTCGACGCAGGGGCGCGGGCTGTCGCCGCAGGCGGCTGTGCAGGCGAGCCACAAGGCGAGGCAGAGGGCGCGGATGAGGGGGCGACGAGCCATGCGGAGGGCCTTGTAGGCGCGATGCGCGCGAGGGGATGGGGTGAGGGCTTAAGTGAGGCGCAGGGCGGGTGTCCAAGATTTTGGTTTGCTTTGCGGCGTGTAGCGCGTAAAACAAGCGCCATTGTGCCCGTATTTCAGGGGCAACACCAGCCCTCGGACGCGCGAAGCATGCGCGCGCTCCATGACGCGATGGGAGACGCCTTGATGTGTGAGATGAATGGAGCGTGCAAGCCGCTCAGCCTGATGATGATCGCCGGTTGCTGGCTGTTCGCCTCGACCGCGCTCGCGCAAGATCCTGAGCCTGGCCAGCCTGAGCAGCCTGAGCAGCCAGCCAACGTCGAGCCCACCTCGCCCGCGCCCGGCATCCCCGAAGATCCTACTGAGTCACTCGACACGCAAGATCGCGCCAACTTCGAGGGCGATCTGGAACAGACCGAGGAGCTGCTGGAGGAGGACGAGGAAGAGGAGGACGAGGACGCTGCGCGCCAGAGCGCCCATGGCTCGTATGAGTGGAAGTTCAACTTCGGCGGCGGCGTTGAGCTTGGCGCGTTCTTCACGCAGCTTGGGCGTTGGAATGGGCAGCTGCTAGAGCCCAACAACACGCGCACCTTCGACACGGACGTGGCGCTCAACATCGATCTGGCGTTGGAGCTGTCGCCCATTGAGAACCTGCGCCTGACGCTGTTCGGTGGTCTGCAAGGGCCGTTCGTGGACGATCCGTCGCTCTCGGCGCTGTACGTGGGCATTGAGCCCGCGTTCACGGCGCGCGAGGGCAGCTGGGAGCTCGCGCTGGGCATGGGCGCGGGTTTGGGCAGCGTGGATCTGTCGCTGGCCACGGGCCAAGGCGCCAACACGGGGCTGCTCTTGCTGCGCCCCTTCTTGGAGGTGCGCCGCTACGCGAGCGAGTGGATGGCCGCTTATGCGCGCGTCGGCTTTAACTACTGGCACATCCGCAACCCTGAGTTCACGGGCCTCACCTTCCAGAACAACCAAGGCGAGCTCAACAGCGCGGCGAACTTGGGCGAGGGCGGCTTCTATGTCGCGCTTGGCCTGCGCTTTGGCAGCTACCCCGACCAGATCAAGTTCATCCCTGACTCCGACAATGACGGCCTGCGCGACGACGTGGACGACTGCCCCGATGAGCCCGGGCTCAAGGAGCTGGGCGGCTGCCCCGTGCGCGATAAGGACGGCGATGGCCTCCCCGATGACATCGACAAGTGCCCCGACGCGCCCGAGGACAAGGACGGCTTCGAAGACACCGACGGCTGCCCCGATCCTGACAACGATCAGGACGGCGTGCTCGACGCCGCTGACAAGTGCCCCGAGACGCCTGGGCTCGCCAAGTATGAGGGCTGCCCCATGCCCGATCGCGACAAGGATGGCGTCGCTGACGAGGATGACAAGTGCCCCGACACGCCCGGCTTGGTCGAGTACGCGGGCTGCCCTGACACGGACGGCGATGGCATCCCCGACCACCTCGACAAGTGCCCCACCGAGCCGGAGACGTTCAACGGCGTCGAGGACACGGACGGCTGCCCCGATGGCGAGCAGACGGTCATCGTGACGGAGACCGAGGTCAAGATCACGCAGACGGTGTTCTTTGACACGGGCAAGGCGAGCATCCAAGAGCGCAGCTTCTTGCTGCTCGACACCGTCGCGACGGTGCTGAACAACACGCCCAAGATCACCAAGCTGCGCGTGGAGGGCCACACCGATGATGTCGGCAACGACGACGCGAACCTCAAGCTCTCCAAGGAGCGCGCGCAGTCGGTCAAGGACTACCTCATCAACAAGGGCGTCGTCGCCGAGCGCCTGACCAGCGAGGGCTATGGCGAGGGCCAGCCCGCGTGCGCCAACATCACGCAGCTGCTCAAGAACACGCGCAAGAACAAGAAGGAGCTTGAGGCGTGCCGCGCGGACAACCGCCGCGTCGCCTTCAAGATCGTCGAGATGAAGGGCCAAGCGGTCGAGGCCTCCGATTCGGTCATGGTGCGTGAGGAGAAGCTTGTTGATCCGAGCGCGCCGCCCGCGCCGACTGACTCGCCCACCCCAGCGCCGACGCCCGAGGCGCCCGCCAAGCCCTGACAGGGGCGCGCTGAGGTGGTGCTAACGACGCGGCCACGCGTGTTGAGCCGTGGCTCATCACGCGCGGCCGCGGCGC
>CAYXWB010000129.1:0-13631 GCA_964468515.1 uncultured Bradymonadales bacterium
CGCGTGGCGTCAGGCAGCGCCTGACGCCACGCGCCGCCGCCTCGGCCTTGGTGGTCCTGTTCTTATTACACGGCTTGCTGCCTTACACGGGGCTCAAGACGCAGCACGCGGGCGCGATGCTGAGCAACCTGAGGATCGATCGCGGCTGCTGGAACAGCCTGATCTTCTCTGAGGCGTGGCGCATCACAGACGACTACATCCGCATTGAGCGCGCGTGGCTCGGCGCGCCTGGGCGCGCGCCGCTCACCGAGGCCACGCTGCGCGAGCAGCTCTGGAGCGCGCCGCAGCTGCGCCAGATGCAGCGGCGCTGGTGCAAGCCTGAGCGCCGCCCCTTTCGCCTAGAGGGCACTTGGCGTGAGCGCGACTTCGCGATCGAGGATCTGTGCGACACCGACACCCCGCTGCCCTTTGCGGGCGACGGGGTGTTCGGGGTGTCGCTCTTCCCCGACGCGCTGCGCTATCAGAAGAACCTCAGCCGCGCCTGCCCGCAAGCCTGCATGCACTGAGGCTGAGGCAGGGCACAGCCGCGCCGACGCAGCTGCCTCACAGCCGCGCGGCGAGCTGCGTGTCGGTCAACGCCAAGCGCAAAAAGGCGAGCGTGGCTTGACGGTCGATGCGATCGGGCTGCCCGACCAGCGCGAGGGCGTGTGTGCGCTGATGGCGCAGCCGCATGCCCATGGCGTCGCGCTCTGAGGGCGCGAGCGCGAGCAGCGAGGCCAGATCATCCACGGCCACGCCCGCGCCTGTGGCGAGCGCCTCGCGCACCTCGTTGGGGTGCTCGCGCAGGTACAGCTCGACCTTCTCAAACGCCTTGTCGAGCGCGCGATCGGTGAGGCCCTGCACAAAGTAGACGGTGAGGCCGATGGTCGTGATCACGCCGATGGTCGTGGTCAGCGGGCCATACTGCTCGGTGAAGGACTCTTCTTGAGCGTGCGCCGAGGAGGACGCGCCCAGGCCACAAGACAAGACGATGAGCGACGCCAGCGCGCGACGGGTCCAAGTCATCGATAAGCTCCTTGACGAGAGGGTGAGTGTTGTCTGACGAGGGCTCGCCAGGATAAGCGCGAGCCCCAACCTCCATACAGCAGACTGAGCGAGAGTGGATCACAACGCGCGCGCTGTCGAGGCAGCAGCGGCGAGTTCTTGCATCTTGGCGCCATTGTTCTCTATGATGGAGCAGAATAAGTGACGACCACACGCTCCGGCTCAACCTCGCGAGGGTGCGCATGAAGGTTTATTCTCCGGCACTATCAGCGCTGCTCGCGGCGCTGCTCACCTTGAGCGCCTGCGCGGAGGCGGACATCGCCGCGCGGCCGCCCGCCGACAATGACATGGACGCGCCCGCAGACGGCGCAGACGCCACGCCTGATGTGCCGCCAGCGGTGGATGTGCCGCCTGATGAGCCGCCGGTCGATATGATGCCGGATGAGACGCCCACGATGGAGGTGAGCTACGCGCTTTGCGCGCTTGGCGAGCGTGAGCCTTGGAGCGATGACTGCGCGCAAGATGGGACGCTCGACTTTGGCGCCATCGCTCAAGGTGACGCGGTCGTGCGCTTGGCGCGCTTGAGCAACACGGGCGATGTGAGCGTCACGCTCACGCGCGCTGAGCCCGACGTCGCTGACTACAGCGTGCGCGTGCTCTTGATCGATCAAGATGACATCGATCGCCAAGCGGTCGAGCTGCCCCAGACGCTCGACGCTGGCGAGGCCATCTTCTTGGAGGTCACGCTCACGGGCGTGGCCACGTCGCCGCCAGGCAGCGCGTCGGTCGCGCTTGAGCTTGGCGTCGATGAGGAGGCGAGCGAGGCGCTCTCGCTGGCGCTGCGCGCCACGCGCGGCGACTGCCCCGCAGGCTTTGGTGACTGCGACGGCGACCCGGACAACGGCTGCGAGACGAACCTCGCCACCAGCCCCACGCACTGTGGTGCCTGCATGCGCTCGTGCGTCGTGGCCCAAGGCGTGGGCCAGTGCGTCGCCGGAGCATGCGCCATCCAGCGCTGTGATGGCGGCTTCGCCAGCTGTGATATGGCCGTGGCCACGGGCTGTGAGACGGACACCCGCGTGAGCATGGATCACTGCGGCGGCTGCGGCCAAGCGTGTGATTACACCAACGCCAGCGCCCAGTGCATGGGCAGCCAGTGCCAGCTCTTGAGCTGTGATGCGGGCTTCGCAGATTGCGATGGCAACCTCGCGAGCAACGGCTGCGAGGCCAACACCCAGACCAGCCTCACCCACTGCGGCGGCTGCAATCAGCCCTGCAGCCTGCCCAACGCCGTGACCTCCTGCGGCAGCGGCCAGTGCAGCTTCACGCAGTGTCAGCCGGGCTGGGTGAACCTCAACCAGGACACCGCCGACGGGTGCGAGTATCAGTGCACCGTCCAGAGCGCGCAGGATGTGCCAGACGGGCAATACATTGACGCCAACTGCGACGGCATCGACGGCGACATCAGCCGCGCCCTGTTCGTGGCCCCCGACGGCCTCGACAGCAACACGGGCACGCCGCAGGCGCCGCTGAAGACCATCAAGCGCGCGATAGACATCGCCCGCGTCACCAGCGGCCTGGATCATGTGTACGTCTCGCAGGGCGTGTACACGGAGCAGGTGTTCGTCTCTAACGGCATCTCGATCTTTGGCGGCTACCAGCGCACGCAGGGCTGGCGTCGCGACGCGGCGGCGCAGAGCAAGGTCTACTTTGATCAGGTGCTCCAGGGCCGCGTGGTGGCGATGACGGCGCAGAACATCGTCGCGCCGACCACCATCGCGCAAATGGTCATTGAGGCAGGCCCCGCGACGCAGAGCGGCGTGTCAGTCTACGGCTTCCACTGCCAGAACTGCACGGCGCTGACGCTGACAGACAATGTGATCCTCGCCGGAAACGCCAGCGACGGAGGCCACGGGCAAGCAGGCGCTGTGCAGACCGCGCGCGGCAACAACGGCGGCGCGGGCGGCAACGGCTCGCGTGATGGGTCAACGCGCGGCGCGGGCGGCGCGGCGGGCACATCGGGTTGCGGTCGCCCTGGCGGCGCGGGCGGTCTGGGTGGCTCGGAGGGCAGCAACACGGGGGCCACGGGCGGCATGGGCACCATCGGGATGGCTGGCGGCTCGGGCGGGAGCGGTGGCAATCCTGGCAGGCGCGGCTCTGACGGGCGCACCGCCACGCCTAACCCCGCTCCCTCAGGCAATCCGGGCGTAGGCGGCCTAGGCGGTAACATCGTGCAGGGCTACTGGGTTGGCCTCGCGGGCACCGACGGGCAAAATGGCGCCCACGGCAATGGCGGTGGTGGCGGCGGCGGCGGCGGCGGACAGGGCTGCACGTGGTGTAACAATGGCGCGGGTAACGGCGGCGGTGGCGGTGGCGGCGGCGGCTGTGGCGGCAACGCGGGCACCGGTGGTCAAGCGGGCGGCTCCTCGTTCGGGCTGTTCCTGTATCAGTCCAACGGCATCATCCTGAACAACAACACCATCACCGCAGGCGCGGGCGGTCGCGGCGGCAACGGCGGCGCGGCCTCCAGCGGCACCTTGGGCGGCAATGGTGGCTTAGGCTCCACCAGCCACGACGACGAGATCGGCGCGGGTGGCAACGGCGGTCGCGGCGCGACGGGCGGCGCGGGCGGCGTGGGCGGCGGCGGCGCGGGCGGTCACTCCTATGGCGTCTACCGTGAGGCCACCGTGCTCGGCCTACCTGGCTCCAACACGATCAACCATGGCACGCCTGGCCTGGGCGGCGGCCCCGCTCAAGCGGCGGGCAGCAATGGCGCCGCTGGCAGCTCCAATTGAGCGCGCTCCTTGTGAGATGACGCGCGCTCCTCTACATAATGACCTTTGGGTGGCGCGCGCCGCCCACAGCGTGGCGCGCTGTTTGAGCATCAAACAGCGCGCCTTGTCATGCGCACGCGCTTAGGCGCCGCCATCGCTTTGAGGTCTTCATCATGAGCCAGCAGCTCGCGCCCATCATCGTCTTAAAGTTTGGCGGGACCAGCGTCTCCACGCGCGAGCGGTGGGAGACGCTCGGCGCCATCGCGCGCGCGGTGATCGCCCAGGGTCAGCGCCCCATCGTGGTGTGCTCGGCGCTCAGCGGCATCTCGAACATGCTGGAGGCGCTGCTACCACGCGCGCTGAGCGGCCACCACGAGCACGACCTGCGGCTCATCCGCGAGCGCCACCGCGCGCTCGGCGAGGCGATGGGGATCGACGCCGACGCGCTGCTGAGCGAGGAGCTGCGCCTGCTGGAGCAGCTGGCGCTTGGCGCGTCGCTCATCGGCGAGGTGACGCCGAGGCTGACCGCGATGGTGATGGCGACTGGGGAGCTGATGGCGACGCGCTTGGGCGCGGCGTTCTTGAACCAGCAGGGGCAGCCCACGCGCTGGCTCGACGCGCGCGACATGCTGCGCGCCACGCGCGACGCCCATGAGAACGACGCGCGCCACTACCTCGCCAGCGCCTGTGATTATGCGCCTGAGCCCGAGGCCTTGGCCACCTTGGCCGCGATCGACACGGGCGAGATCGTGCTCACGCAGGGGTTCATCGCGCGCGATGATCAGGGCGCGACGGTGCTGCTGGGGCGCGGCGGCAGTGACACCTCAGCGGCCTATTTTGCGGCCAAGCTCGGCGCGCAGCGCTTGGAGATCTGGACCGATGTGCCGGGCATGTTCACCGCCGATCCGCGCCAAGTGCCGGGGGCGCGCCTGCTGCGCAAGCTCGACTACTTTGAGGCGCAGGAGCTGGCCACCACGGGCGCCAAGGTCTTGCATCCGCGCTGCCTTGAGCCCGCGCGCCGCTACAAGATCCCGCTGCACATCCGCTGCACGCAGGCGCCCGACATGGAGGGCACGGTGATCAGCGAGGGCGGCGCAGGCAGCGTGGCGCAGGTCAAGGCCATCTCGACCAAGAAGCAGCTGCCGCTGGTGTCGATGGAGACGGTGGGCATGTGGCAGCAGGTCGGCTTCTTGGCCGATGTGTTCGCGCGATTTAAGCGCAACGGCGTCTCCATCGATCAGGTGGCCACGAGCGAGACGAACGTCACCGTGTCGCTCGATCCTGTGGCCAACGCGCTCGATGGAGCGCGCCTCGACGCGCTCTTGCGCGACCTGTCTGATGTGTGCACCGCGCGCACGATGGGGCCGTGCGCGGCGATCAGCCTCGTGGGGCGAGACATCCGCACCATCTTGCACAAGCTGGGGCCGGTGTTTGAGGTCTTCGAGGAGCAGCGCGTCTATATGATGTCGCAGGCGTCGAGCGATCTGAACCTCACGTTCGTGGTGGATGAGGCGCAGGTGGAGCGCTTGGTGCGCAAGCTGCATGGGCTGTTGTTCGGGGACTTGGCGCCCGATGAGGCGGTGGGGCCAACATGGCGTGAGCTGTTCCACGACGAGCAGGCCGAGGCGACGAGCGCGCCGGACGTGGGCGCGCGCTGGTGGGCGGGGCGTCGCGACGTGTTGCTGGGCGTGATGGCCGAGGCTGAGGGGCCGCGCTATGTGTACGATCGCGCCACGCTTGAGCAGACGGCCGCGCGCTTGGGCGCGCTCGACGCGGTGGACGCGCGCTATTACGCGATCAAGGCCAACTCGAACCTTGAGGTGCTGCGTTTGTTACGCGCGCAGGGCATGCGCCTGGAGTGCGTCTCACCGGGTGAGATCGCGCGCGCGCTGAGCGTGGGGGCGCCGCCTGCGGAGATCCTGTTCACGCCAAACTTCGCGCCGATCCGCGAGTATGCGAGCGCCTTTGAGCAGGGCGTCACGGTCACGCTCGACAGCCTCCACCCGCTCTTGCATCACCCGGAGGTCTTTCGCGGGCGAGCGTTCTTGGTGCGCGTGGACCCTGGCGAGGGGCGCGGCCATCACAAGCACGTGCGCACCGCCGGGCCGCAGTCGAAGTTCGGCGTGGAGCCTGGGGAGCTTGAGCAGCTGATTGAGCTCGCGCGCCGCGCGGACGCCCGCATCATCGGCCTGCACGCGCATGTGGGCAGCGGCATCCGCGCGGCGGAGACCTGGGCCGAGAACGCGCAGTTCTTGGCGACGCTCGCGCGTGAGCTGCCCGAGGCGCGCGTGCTGAACTTGGGAGGCGGCTTAGGCGTGGTCGAGAAGCCGGGCCAGCCTAGCTTGGACTTGAGCAACGTGGCGGAGAGCCTGCGCGCCTTCAAGCAGGCGAACCCCTCGCTTGAGCTTTGGATCGAGCCAGGGCGTTATTTGGTCGCGCAGGCGGGCGTGCTGCTGGCGCGCGTGACGCAGCTCAAGCGCAAGGGCGCGCGCGCTTATGTGGGCATTGACGCGGGCATGAACAGCCTGATCCGGCCCGCGCTCTACGGCGCGTTCCACGAGATCGTCAACCTCACCCGCTACGAGCAGCCGGGCGCCATCACGGCTGATATCGTGGGGCCAATCTGCGAGACGGGCGATGTGCTGGGCTACGGTCGCAGGCTGCCCGAGACGGTGGAGGGCGACGTCTTGCTCATCGCCACGGCGGGCGCTTACGGCTACGCGATGGGCTCCCATTACAACCTGCGCGAGCCCGCGCTGGAGCTGATGCTGGAGGGTTGAGCGCGAGCGCGCGTTAACGCGCGCTCGCGATACGCCAGCGCTTGAGCATGAGCGCGCGGGCTTGGAGAGTGAGCGCGCGTCAGCGCGGTCGCGATACTCAGGCGCGCCTGTGCGAAGCGCAAGCGCTCAGCACAACCTCTGTCGCGGCGCATCGCAGCGCCAGATTTTATGCGGGGATCGTCCAAGCGAGCGGGTCACTTGCAGCGCGCGTGGCGCGCTCACCAGCCCAAGCGCAGGTGGAGCTTAACGCCAAGCTCGCTGCGGTCTACGGCGTCGGCCAGCCGGGGGAGGGTGGCGCCGACGGCGAGCGCGCCGAGGCCCACTTAGAGGCGACGCACGCCGGGGCCGCTGAGCAGCGCCGTGGAGCTGCCCGAGGAGGGGGCTGAGCTGTTGGCGTCGCTGGAGGTGGAGAGATCGTAGCGGGCGCGGGCCTCGTGGGTGGCGCCTAAAGGGCGCTCAAGGCTCAGGTGCATCATCGAGGGACCACACGCAGCGAAAGGTGTGATTGGCGCGCCTGGCATCAGGCGCATAACGCCCGCGCGCGGCACAGCGCAGGGCGAAGGCGGGGTGGACAAAGGAGCCGCCCTTTAAGACGCGCTTCTTACCCTGCTCAGGGCCGCGTGGGTTAGGGCCGATGGGGGTGCGATAAGCGCGCTTATCAAACCAGTCGTGGACCCACTCAAAGGCGTTACCGGCCAGATCGTGCACACCATAGAGGCTCGCACCGCGGGGGCGCGCGCCCACAGGCGCGGGGTGTGCCTTGCCGTCAAACCAGGCCAGCTCATCGTGAGGCGGCGCGTCGCCCCAGGGGTAGAGGTGGCCATGGGGGCCGCGCGCGGCCTTCTCCCACTCGGCCTCCGTGGGCAGGCGCTTGCCCGCCCAGCGAGCGTAGTCGCGGGCGTCAAACCAGCTGACGTGGACCACGGGCATGTTAGGCGCGCGCAGAGGATCGTTGAACATGAGCCACTCATCATCGAGGGGCCGCTGGGTCTGACGGGCGAACGCATAATACTGGGCGCAGGTGACTGGGGTGCGATCCATGGCGTAGGCTGACAGCGTGACTTGGCGCTGGGGGCGCTCCTCCTCGCGGGCGTCGGGATCGGCGCTGGCGCTGCCTTGGAGGAAGGGGCCTTGGGGGATGACCAGCATCAGCTCGGTGTTATGCTCGGGCAGGGCTTGGAGCGCCTCGACCAAGCGACCCGCGTCTTGGGGGCGAGCGCCCGCGCGCTTGGATAAGGTGGCAGCGAGCAGCGACTCCATGGCGGCGCTCAGCTCAGGGCGCAGCCTGCGCAGGGGGGTGGGCTCCTCGGCGTGAATGCGGGGGCCGATCTCCTCATGGCGCGAGACATCGGCGGCCAAGGGGAGCTTGCCGGTGAGCAGCTCAAAGAGGATCACGCCGAGGGCGTAGAGGTCGCTGGTGGCTGAAGCGCTCCAAGCCAGGACCTCTGGGGCCATGTAAGGGTTGGGCTCGATCATATGAAAGAGATCATCGGCGCGCATGCCGAGCAGGGTGCTGGTGGCGGCGCCCGCGCCTGCGTCGAGCGCACCAGCGGGCATCATTTGGGCTGCGCCAAAGCCGGAGATCACAAGCAACGGGGCGCCCGTGCCAGGGGCGCGGCGCACGTGAATGGCGTCTGGGGTGAGATCGCGGTGGACGATGCCTTGGGCGTGGAGGTCTTGCAGGCCGTCGAGGATCTGGCCAGCGAACTCAAGCGCGACGCCCACGGGCAAGCGGCGATGGCGGCGCATGACCTCGCGCAACGTCTGCCCTGGGGCGTGCTCCAGGATCATGGCGGGCGCGTGAGGATCGTCGAACACGTCGAGGACGCGCTGGAGGTTGGGGTGATCGAGCTGGGCTAAGATGCGCGCCTCGCGAAGGAAGCGGCTGCGAATGCTGCGATCGCGCGCGGCTGACTCGTGCAGGCGCTTGATCAGCACGGGCTGCTGGGTGTCGACCTGATGACCTAAGAACAGGTAGGGGTCAAGGGAGCCTGGGGGCGGCCCCTCCACGACCCAGCGCTGCCCGAGCAGTGAGGAGGTGGGGTCGCCGCGACGCGTCGCCAAGGCGTCATCATCGCTGACAGGCAGGGGAGCATTGCAGCGGCGACAGGTGGTCGCCTCAGGGGCGTTTCGCGCGCCACAGCGGGCACAGTGCGTGGTCATCTCGGGGGCTCTCTCGTGACAAGTCACCGCGCAGCGCGCCGCGCTCGTAGCGCAGGTTCAACGCGCGTTGACGAGGCTGCGGCTCGTTGTCCGCCATGTGCTGTAAAAAATCAAGGCTGGCCACGCGCGCCGCGTCACAACGCAGGCTCGCCAGAGGCCGCACAGCGCGCTTACACGTTGTGCGCCATGTGACGCTGCGCGTCATGCCGATCCCGCGAAAAGCCTGACGCTATGCGTCATAAGTGACGCTTGCACGGCCAGGATTTTGCTGACTATAAGGCCCTCAATGGGCACCTCGCCGCGTCGCGGCTGAGGCGCCTCAGATGGGTTCATGCCCCCTCTCCAGCAGCCTGTCAGGAGGCCCTGTGGATCTGTTTAATTATGCTGAGGAGCTGCGCTACGGTCAGCTCCACCTCAAGGTCGATGAAGCCAGCGGCCTGCGGGCCATCGTGGCGCTCCACAACTTAAAGCGTGGGCCTGCCATTGGCGGCACCCGCTTCATTGAGTATGACCACAGCAACGACGCGCTGCGCGACGCCATGCGCTTGGCGCGCGGCATGACCTATAAGGCGGCCATCAGCGGGCTGGATCATGGCGGCGGCAAGGCCGTCATCATGCGCCCGCGCGGCATGGATGAGGCGCAGCGCGCGCGCATCTTCGAGGCGTTCGGCCAGTTCGTGGGGTCGCTCGGCGGCATCTACATCACCTGCGAGGACAGCGGCACGCGCGTCTCCGATATGAACATCGTGCGCCAGCAGACCGAGCACGTGTTGGGCTTTGATCCGGGCCAGGGCAGCTCCGGCGACCCCTCCCCGCTGACCGCTTATGGCGTGCGTCGCGGCATCGAGGCCGCCGCCAAGGTCAAGCTCGGGCGCGATGATCTGCAAGGGCTGCGCGTCGCCATCCAAGGCGTCGGCCATGTGGGCTATTACCTGGCCAAGGAGCTGCACCAGCTCGGCGCGCGTCTGGTCGTCACCGACGTGGTCGACGCCAGCATCCAGCGCTGCATCGAGGAGTTCGGCGCCGAGGCCGTCGCGCCCGCGCAGATCTACAGCGTGGCGTGCGACGTGTTCGCCCCCTGCGCGCTCGGGGCGATCCTCAACGATCAGACCCTGCCCCAGCTCCAGTGCCCCATCATCGCGGGCGCCGCCAACAACCAGCTCGCTGAGAATCGTCACGGCGAGGCGCTGCGCCAGCGCGGGATCTTGTATGCGCCTGATTATGCGATCAACGCGGGCGGCCTGATTAATGTGGCGCAAGAGTTCAAGGGCTACAACCCTGAGGCCGCCTACGCCGCCTGCACGGGCATCTACGACACCATGCTCAACATCTTCACCCGCGCGCAGGAGCAAGACCTGCCCACGGGCGAGGTGGCCGATCAGATCGTCGATGAGATGCTGTTCGACTGAGCGCTCATGCGCGCGTAAGCGCGCGCTTGAGCCGCAGAGGAGGCCGCCACACGCGCTGCGTGTGGCGGCCTCTCTTGCGCCTGTCGAGGGGCGCGAGCGCTTGGTGTGATGCGGAATTGAACAATCAGCGTTTGTGTTCATCTTCGGGTGGTGTGAGCGATCACCCCCTCGAAGCGGAGCCCACGAGCATGAACGATCGACGCGGACAGATCCTGGCAGCGGCCGAGGCGCTGCTGCTGGCGCATGGGATGCGCAAGACCACGGTGGCCGAGATCGCGCGCGCGGCGCAGGTCGGCGTGGGCACGGTGTATCTGGAGTTTCACTCCAAAGACGCCATCTTGATGGAGCTGTCGCGCCAGAAGTACGGCAGCGTGCTGCGCGCGATGCGGCGCGCGGCCATGCGCGAGGGCGGCTACGCGGCGCGCCTGCGCGCCATCATGAACGCGCGCGTGGAGACGCTGCTGGAGGTTGAGGCGCGCGGCGCGCACGCCCAAGAACTGATCCAGTGCGACTGCGAGGCCGTGCAGGCCGCGTGGGACGCCTTCTCGCGCGCCGAGCGCGAGCTGCTGGCGGACTTCTTGGAGGCCGGGCGCGATGACGGGGAGCTTGCGATGCACAACCCCGCGCTGACGGCGCAGGCGGTGCTGCAGTGTTATGCGAGCTTCGCGCCGCCGCTCATCTTTCGCATCCCGCGCGAGCAGGCGCGACCGCTGCTGGATGAGGTGCATCGGGTGGTGATCGAGGGGCTGTTGCGGTGCCCGCAGAGCGCGAGCTCGGCCACGCGCGCCGATGTGCAATCAGAACGATTACAAAAAACACCTGGCCCGCTTGACACACCGTGAATGAAACCAAGATTCATTCACGAGGTCGGCGTCCACGCACAGACAAGACGCTCACATCGGCCAGCCTCCCGATTGAACACGCCTCACGCGCCGCTAAAATCCCACATCGCCCGGACCTTCACCCCGGCCGCGAAGGAGCACCCAGATGAGCACCAGCACACCGTTCACGATCCCCACCACCGCCCTGCCCTTGCTGCCACTCTTGCAAGGCGTGATCTTCCCTCACACCGTCACGACCATCCCCGTGGGCCGCGACAAGAGCGTGGCGCTCATCCAAGACACGCAGCCCGGTCAGCTCGTCATCATCGCCGTGCAGCGCGACCCCGAGGTCAGCGACCCCGGCCTCGATGACCTCTACCCCATCGCCACCCTGGCCCGCGTCCAACAGCTCGTGCGCCTCACCGGCGGCAACTTCCGCGTCGTCTTACAAGGCGTCGCCCGTGCTCGCCTCACCGCCCTCACCCAGCAGCGCCCCTACTGGCTCGCCCGCGTCGAGGAGGCCCCCGAGCTTGGCCTCGATGAGCCCGAGTCCCACGCCCGCGCCAGCATCCTGCACGAGCAGGTCAAAGAGCTGACCGCCCGCACCGGCGGCAGCCTCGCCCGCGCGCTGCGCGGCGAGCTTGAGCCGGGGGAGCTGGCGGACCGCGTGGCGGCGGAGCTGGGGCTGGATACGGCGCATCGCGCTGAGGTCTTGGGCGCCCTGCACATCCCCACGCGCTTGGCGCTGGTCACCGACCAGCTCTCCGAGCAGGCCGCCCGCTCCGAGATCAAGACCCGCATTGAGGACGAGGTGCGCCGAGGGCTGGGTAAGAATCAGCGCGACGCCATCTTGCGTGAGCAGCTGCGCGCCATCCGCAAGGAGCTCGGTGATGAGGGCGGCGGCGTCGATGACACCGATCGTCTGCGCGAGCGACTGGAGGCCGCCGATCTGCCCGATGACGTGCGTCAGGTCGCGCAGCGCGAGCTTGGCCGCCTGGAGGCCATGTCACCGCAGCAGGCCGAGGCCAACGTCATCCGCACCTACCTGGAGTGGATCATCGAGCTGCCCTGGCGCACCAGCGCGAAGAGCGACCTGGAGCTTGACGCCATTCAGACCGCGCTCGACGCCGAGCATCACGGCCTCGAAGACGTCAAGCAGCACATCTTGGAGCACATGGCCGTGCTCAAGCTCTCGGGCAACACGCGCGGCACCATCTTGTGCCTGGCAGGCCCCCCCGGCGTGGGCAAGACCAGCCTCGCCCAGTCCGTCGCCGACGCCATCGGCAGGCCCCTGGTGCGCCTGAGCTTGGGCGGCGTGCGCGATGAGGCCGAGATCCGTGGCCACCGACGCACCTACGTCGGCGCCATGCCAGGACGCCTCATCAACGCCATGCGCAAGGCCGGCGTCAACAACCCCGTCATGGTCCTCGACGAGATCGACAAGCTCGGCCAAGGCTGGATGGGCTCCCCCGAGGCCGCGCTCTTGGAGGTCTTGGACCCCGAGCAGAACGCCAACTTCACCGACCACTACATGGAGCTGCCCTACGATCTGTCCAACGTGATGTTCATCTGCACCGCCAACGACCTGCAGAACATCTCCGCGCCGCTGCGCGACCGCCTGGAGATCATCGACGTCACCGGCTACACCCCGCACGACAAGGTGCAGATCGCGCAGCAGCACCTGCTGCCTCAGCAGCGCGCTGAGCACGGCCTCAAGGAGGAGGATCTGACCATGAGCGACGCGGCCATGAGCGCGCTCATCCTGGACTACACCCGCGAGGCAGGCGTGCGTCAGCTCAAGCGCCAGCTCATCAAGATCTGCCGCGCCGTGACCTTGGAGAAGGCGCGCACAGGCGCTGTGACACACCGCTTGGAGCCGCTGGATCTCGACAAGTACTTGGGCAAGGCGCGCTTCTTCAGCGAGATCGCGGCCCGCACGGCCATCCCCGGCGTGGCCACGGGCCTGGCCTGGACGCCCACTGGCGGCGACATCTTGTTCATTGAGACGACCCGCATGCCCGGCCAAGGCCGCGTCGAGACCACCGGCCAGCTCGGCGACGTCATGAAGGAGTCCGCGCGCGCCGCCCTGGCCTACGTGCGCACCCACGCCGAGGAGCTTGGGGTGGAGCCGAGCTTCCTCACTACGCAGGACCTGCACATTCACTTCCCAGCGGGCGGCGTCCCCAAGGACGGCCCCTCGGCAGGCGTCACCATCTTCACCGCGCTGACCTCGCTGTTGACCGGCAAGCGAGTGCGCCCCGACACTGCCATGACTGGCGAGTGCAGCCTGCGCGGTCGGGTGCTGCCGGTGGGCGGCATCAAGGCCAAGGTGCTGGCCGCACACCGCGCGGGCATCAAGCGCATCATCCTGCCCGCGCAGAACGCCCGCGACCTGGACGATGTCCCCCAGAGCGCGCTCGACGAGCTGGAGATCATCCTGGCCGAGGACATGCGCGAGGTCTTGGCCGCAGCGCTTGACCACGACGACGAGGCCGCCCAGGTCAGCCCCGACGCCACCACCCCCACCGCCGCTCAGGCCCCCCACATGGCCTGATCCGGCCGGCCCGAGCGCCAAAAAATCGCTTGACAGCCCCTCCTCCCACCCCTTATAACACCCGTCCGTGAGCACGGGGCTGTAGCTCAGTTGGGAGAGCGCTAGAATCGCACTCTAGAGGTCAGGGGTTCGATCCCCCTCAGCTC
>CAYXWB010000130.1:0-8232 GCA_964468515.1 uncultured Bradymonadales bacterium
CGCGCTTGAGGTTCAAGCCCTCGACGGTGACGACGTGCTTGCCGTGGACCTCACCCAGCGGCACGAGGCAGCCGGTGACGGGCTCATAGCGCACGACGCCGTCATCCGTGAGCTTGCCGATGAGCAGCGAGCAGGCGCCGCAGTCGCCCTCTTTGCAGCCCTCTTTGGTGCCGGTCAGGCGCGCGTTTTGGCGCAAGTAGTCGAGCACCAAGAGGCCAGGCGCTGCGTCGACGCTGACATGCTGGTCATTGAGTAAGAATTGAATCTCGGCCATGCTGTGGCTCCTCTCCTGTCGCTCATCGCGTCATGCGCTAGCGCGCGCTCTCATAGCCGGTGTATCACACAAGCCACGCGCGCGCCTTATGAGAGAGGATGCGTCAACGCCCTGTCAAGGCACGGAGCGACCTCGATGACCCAGACCCTACGATTTTTGGCTGACGGCGCCTATGGCGCCAAGGCGCGCGACGGCGCTGATGGTGCCAGCGCGTATCGCAGCGGGGGTGATGGCGCGGCGGGCGCGCCTGCGGGTGAGGCGACGCCTGGTCAGCCCGCCGCTGAGGTGCGCGTGTCGCTGTCTCAGTCGGCTGAGGGGCTGGTGTTGTGCGAGGGGGTGACGCCGCCTGCGCGTCACGCGCTGATGCCCGCTGCGATCGACTGGGTGGTGGTGTCAGCGGTGGGTGGCACGGGCGGCGCGGGTGGCCGTGGTGGCGATGGCGGCGAGGGCGCGACAGGGCACAGCGGCCATGATGCGACGCGCTATTCAAGCGGCGGCGCTGGGGGGCGAGGGGGTGATGGCGGCGATGGCGGGCGTGGCTCGCATGGGGCGGCTGGCGGCGCGGGGGGGCTGATCACGCTGCGCGTGAGCGCGCAGCAGGCGCACCTGCTGATGCTCGTGAAGCAGGCTGAGGCGCCCACGCCGCTGGTGCGCGGCGGCCTCGGCGGCAGGCCAGGGGGGCATGGTCGAGGCGGCAGCGGCGGTCGCGGCGGTCGCGGCGGCTCATCGTATTCTTGGACAGAGACGGAGTCTTACACCGACGCGCAGGGCAACACGCAGACGCGCACGACCCATCACAGCAACCCAGGCGGCAGCACAGGCCCCTCGGGCGCGAGCGGCTGGACGCCAAACTCGCCGCTGCTGGCCGGTCGCGACGGCGCGCCCGGGCGGTTCGTGATCGAGGCGATCCAGGCTGATGGCGCCCGTGAGGTCTACGCGGCGCGCTATGATTTGGTCGTGGTGGGGTTTGCGCTGGAGGAGGATGCGGCGGAGGATGTCGACGGGATCTTCGAGTTCGGTGAGGTTGTGCATGTCCGGGAGCTGACTGTGCGCAACATAGGGCAGATGCCGTCGCCCGCGCCGCAGCGCGTGCGCTGCACGCTGCACCACGGGCGCTGGGTGCTCTCCTTGAGTGATACGCTGTTTATCGAGCGCAGCCTCGCGCCTGGGGAGCAGCTCACGCTGACCGGCTCGCTGCGCTTTCGCATCGCGCAGGCGGCGATCAGCGGCGCGGGGGAGCCGTTCGTCGCGCGCGAGCAGGTCAGCGCGTGGCTCGCGCAGCTAGGGAGCGAGCGGGATGGGTTTGAGCGCCGCTACACGGGCGCTATGTTTACCAGCGAGCTGGTGGCGCAGTTTCCTGTGTGTAACAACGATGGCATCTGGGGGTTGCGCTCCTTGGCGGTGGGAGAGCGCACGCACCTGAGCTTTGAGGTGAGCAACATCTCGGAGCGGGCGATCGGGCGCGACACGACGCGCGGCCGACGCGTGGGCGTGCAGATCGAGCTTTTGGCCTCAGACGTGGGCGAGCATCAGATCGTGCTGTGTGACGCGCGCGGTGGGCCGGTCACGCTGGCGAGCGGTGACGCGCCGTTTGTGGGTTATTTTGAGGAGCTGGGGCAGATTGAGGCGCACAAGAGCGCGCATGTGACCAGCAGCTTCGGGTTCGTGGGGGAGGTGGCGCCTTATGAGGCCGCGACGCTGCGCTACACGATCTGGATCGAGGATCTGCACAGCGACGCGCCGTGGCGTGTGGTGCAGCGGCGCGAGATCACGCTGCGCGCGGAGCCTGCGTATCAGTACAACGTCGCCTCGCGCGCGCTGCTGGTGACGAACAACAACACCTCGCGCGAGGCGTTCTTGAGCTGGCAAAAGCTGCTCGGTGAGGAGCTGGGGCTGCCGTTTGATCACTGGAGCTTGTCGCGCTATGGGCACTTTGATCAGCGCCGCGAGCTGGAGGATGGCACCAACCTGCGTGTGCACTTAGAGGAGCGGCTGGTGGTGGTGCTCAACCAGCCGTTCCAGGCGCGCGCTGATGAGCAGGTCGATCTGCCGACGGATTACATGGCGGGGCGCGACTTTCGCGAGGGCGCGACCTCACAAGAGACGCACTTTGTGGTGTTGGGGCCTTCGAGCTTCTCAATGCAGACGTGGCTTGAGCCGACCTCGGATGTGCGCGTGGGCGGCGACGACTTCCCCGACATCGCGACGCTCGTCAGTCGCAAGCGCGCGCAGCTTGGGACCTATGAGGAGGAGCGCTTTCGCGAGGACATCACGCGGTATGAGGACGTCGCGCCCATCCACGTCACGACGCTCGGGTGGACGCCCGCGGTGAAGCCTGAGGTGTTGATCAAGCGCGCGCAGCGCGCGCAGCGCGCGCTCAGCGAGGCGCAGCCGCATCGGCGCCATGTGACCATCTATGAGGGGCATGAGCAGGCCACGCGTGATGGTCGGCGCTGGCTGATCTTCCCGCGCTGGCGCGTGGGGACGTTGTGGGTGCGGCGCACCCTCAACGTCGAGACCAGCTCCGCCATCGCGCTGAGCGCTGAGCCTGAGGCGCTGAACTCTCCGGAGTTCATCATGGCCTCCAACACCCGCTTCGCGATCTTGTTGGCGCTGCCGTTTGAGTCGAAGCTGCGTCGCTTGGATGAGATCATGCGTCTGGCGAGCGCGTTGACGCCGCGCCAGCACGAGACGGCGCGGCTCTTGGTGCGCGCGATGCTGGTGGACTTGAGCGAGGAGCAGACGGCGCTGTCGCGCAGCCGCGGCGCGCTGGATGAGGCGCTGCTCAAGCAGCGCCTGCCGAACCTGAGGCGCCTGACCGAGCACCCGCTGTTCACGACCATCAGCGCCGATGATCCGCGCTGGGAGCTGCTGGTGGAGCTGTGCGCGGTGGTCTGGGCGTTGGGCAAGGCGCGGGCGCCGTGGTGGCGGCTGTGGGGCAATTGGCGCAAGCTCGGTCGCTATGTGCACGCGCAGCAGGCCTCCATCGCGCGCGGCTGGTTTGATGGCCAAGCGGTCGATGAGGCTGGCGAGCTGGCGATGGACAGCGCGCGGGCGCAGGCGCAGATCATGCAGCGCGCGAAGCAGACGCTGGCGCTTTGGAATGCGCAGCGGCGCGCCTTGGGCCTGTTCACGCTCCTCATCACCGCGGCGGTCTTGACGCTGGAGCACCTGCATGGGGACCATCAGGTGGCGCGCGACATCGACGCGTGGCGTGAGCCCGAGGCGCGCGTCTGGTCAGCCCAGCAGTTTGAGGCAGTGCAGGCGCTGGAGCACAGGCGGCGCGAGCAGCAGGCCGATTTCTTCGCGCGCAACGCGAAGGTGCGCGAGCTGATGCTCGCGCCTACGATCGTGCAGACGACCGCTGAGCCTGAGGCGGTCTTCGGCTTGGAGCCTGCGGCCGTCGAGGTGGCGGGCGCGTCAGCGCCCGCCAGCGCGCAGGCGGCCGAGGTGGTCGAGGTGGTCGAGGTGCGGTGATGGTGCGGTCGCGCACACAACCATTCTCTGGCGTAGTCGCTCATTTTCGCGATGTCTTTGCGCTGTGCTGTGTGGTCTAATCGGGCGAATTGTGGATGTTGGAGTGACTGTCGTGAGGGCGGCTGGTGTTTAAGCACGACGATAGCACGCGCCGCTTCACGCGCCTGATATCATCCACACAGCGCAGCTGATCGCCGCGCCTCATGGCGCGGCGATCAGCTGCGAGCGAGCGCGCCGCCCGTCATGCGGCGCTTGAACAATCACAACCTGAGGCCGCGCTTGACGCACCCGAGAGGATGGGGGTGATGTGGCGCGCAGCAGCCTGCTGAGCGAGGAGCGCAGACGTGACGCTTTCAACAAGATCGACCCCGCCCGATCAGAGCGTGGATGAGCTGGTGCGATGTGAGCTTCAGCTCACCTCATCCGGCTGGCATCCGGCGCGTGTCCTCACGGTCCTCTTCTCCATGATCGGCCTTCGCCTTGACCGCTCGCCGCTGCAAGCGCTGGCCATGATGACAGGCATCGGCCTGTCGATCCTGTTGAGCTTCTGGCTGACTAAGATGACCTGGGAGAACGTCCTGGGTGTTGGCCTGTACAGGCCGCCCGCTGGCCCTGCGGTGGCGTACTTGGTGGGCACCTGGGCGCTGTATTACATTGGCCACGGGCTGGTGTATAAGCTCAACATCCACAGGGCGTTGCGGCGAAGGTTTGGCGCTGAGCGGGCGCTGTCGATCTATACGGCGTGCTTGGGGCTCGTGTACTTCAACGTGATCTGGTGCCAGCTGCCCTTCTTAGCGGTCTATCAGGGCACGATCGCGCTCAACGTCGCCCCGCTCTACATCTTCATCGCCAGCCTCACGCTCTTTATGCTCTCGTTCGGGATCAAGGTCTGGGCGACGCTCCATCTGGGCGTGGGCGGCTACTACTACGAGGACATGTTCTTGGAGGAGCGCAGCAGCGGCGGCCCCATGGTGCATGGCCCCTACGCGCTGATGTCCGATCCGATGTACAGCGTCGGCTATTTTCCCATCTACAGCGGCGCCCTGTTCGCCCGCTCCATGGAGGGGCTCGTCGCGGCGGTCGTCTTCCACGTGAGCATCTACCTGTTCAACCTCATCATCGAGCGTCCGTTTGTGCAGCGCATGTATGGAGGGGGTTGAGCGCGCCTCACCACGTGAGCGTGAGGTGCAGGCTAGGGGTGGTGGCGCCGCGCGCGTCGCGCTGGAGCGAGGGCATCAAGCTCACCGCAGGGCGCGCAGGCTGGGTCGCGAGCACGGAGCCGCCCCACGCGTAGAGCCCCCATCCGGCCATGACGAAGCCGCTCAAGGCTATCGGCCCGAGGAAGGCGGTGAGCTCCTGCTTGCTCGCGTCCCCCTCCTGAGGGGCAGCCCAGAACATGAGCAAGATGAGGCTGTACATGCCGCCATAGATGCCGCCGATCGTGGCGATGACATTGCCGGGGTGGTCGATGTCCAGGATCGCATCGCGCCGGATCGCCTCGGGTTGGGTGATATAGGGGTGCTTCACGTAGATGAACTCATCATCTGAGCGCAGGATGAGAGCCTCCACAGGCATCGCCCCTCGCCGCGTGATGGTAGCGCTGTGAGAGCAGGCGAAGCTGCCGCTGATGAGTGAGAGGATGAGCACATATCGCATCAGCTCAGACATAAATGACCCCGCGAGATGCTAGGTGTGAGGGGCTCAACCTCGCACAAGGGCAGGGGGCGATGCAAGCAGGTGGCGCCGCGCCGCGTCTCATGGTGGCGATCGGCGCGCGTTGCCTGGATGGTTGTGTCTGTGGCGCCAAGGTGGTAGAGCGTGGGGTCACCTTCAAGCGCGATGACGCGCGGTCTGTCTGCTCCCGTCATCCGATCTTACCGGCACCCTCACGAAGGTTGAGTTGGGGGTGCATGTTGCAAGGCGCGCCGCTGCGCGCCACGATGAGGAATCAATGACAGACACCATCGTTGCTGACGGCAAGGTCGTCATCATGCACTACACCCTCAAGGACGCTGAGGGTGAGACCATCGACTCGTCGGTCGGCGAGCAGCCGATGCCGTATCTGCACGGCAAGGGCAACATCGTGCCTGGCCTGGAGCAAGCGCTCACGGGCAAGCAGATCGGCGACAAGGTCAGCGTCGTGGTCGCCCCTGAGGACGGCTACGGGGTCGCAGACGATGAGGCGTTCGACTGGATCCCTCGCGAGGTGTTCCCCGCTGACATCGAGCTTGAGGTCGGCGAGCAGATGTACGCGCAGAGCGAGGAGGGCGGGGTGATCACGTTCGTGATCGCTGAGGTCCAAGACGACAAGATCCGCGCCGACTTCAACCACCCGCTCGCCGGAAAGACCCTCTACTTCGACGTGGAGATCGTCGGCGTGCGTGATGCCAACCTGGAGGAGCGCCTGCACGGCCACCCCCACGGCATCACCGGCGATGAGGGGCACCACCATCACTGATCGCGGCTGAGGTCGCTGGCGGCGTCATCCTCTAGCGGGTCGACGCCATCATCCGACTCAAGCTGGCTTGGGCCGAGCGCCTGAGCCCACGCGTCAGACGTCAGCGGGGCGTCCTCCCACACGCTTGGGGGGACGCCCATCTTATGCCAAGCTTGCGCCAGATCGTCGGCCAGCGGCGCGACAAGGTGCAAGGGCTCGCCAGTGACAGGGTGAGGTAAGCGCAAGGACGCCGCGTGCAGCGCCAGCCGCGCCAGCCCGTAGTTCTCGCGAAAGCCCTGGTTGAGCGACGCCTTGCCGTAGCGCGAGTCGCCGAGCAGCGGGTGGTTGATGTGTGCCAAGTGGCGGCGCAGCTGATGCGGCCTGCCCGTGAGCGGGATGGCCTCGATCACGGACGCGCCGCGCGGCTGCGTGTCTTGGGTGTGATGCAGGCAGCGATAGGCCGTGTAGGCGGGCACGCGCGGCCCGTCCTCTCGGCGCGGCAGCGGGCGATCGATGAGGCCTTGGGCGGGCGCATGACCGCGCGTCATCATGAGGTAGCGCTTGGTGATCTGGCGCGTCATGAACAGCGCGCCCAAGGCGCGCGCGGCCTGAGCGGTGTGCGCGAACAAGATCACGCCGCTGGTGGCGCGATCGAGGCGATGGATCGTGTAGACGGCGCGCTTGGCGCCTTGACGCGCGCGCACCAGATCCACGAGCGTGACCGCGTCTTTGCCCCAGCCGCGATGCACCAGCAAGCCCGCGGGCTTGCTGATGGCGAGCAGGTGCTCGTCCTCATAGAGCGTGGTGAGCGCGTCGCTGGTGAGGGCGGTGGGATCATCGGTGGCGTAGGGCGACCAGCGCATGGATGACTCGTGGTGCGGGGCGATGGATGACGTTGCATGAACAGCTTAAGCGAGCGGCCTGTCGCGCCGCGCGCTATGGGGCGCATGTGACATCACGCTGACAAGCTCAAGGTGCAGCATGTTTGAGGATGTGAAATGTGCGCTGGGCGGCCTAGCATGCGCTCGAAAAAACATCTGGCCGATGCCGCATGGCGTGTGTGATAACAGATGAGGTTGTGCCGCGACTAGCTGCGGTGAGGATAGACGAGCGTGTGGAGCGAGGCAATGAGCCTGGATCTTTCAAAGAGTGGTGCGCCGCGACGCGAGCTGCGCCGTAAGATTGGCATCAACTTCTTGCGCGGCTTGGGCTGGACGATGAGCCCCGAGCACATCCCCGCCATCCCCAAGATGGTCATCATCGCGGAGCCGCACACCTCCAACTGGGACCTGCCCCTGATGTTAGGCGGCGCTTACACGGCGGGCCTTGAGATCTCGTGGCTCGGCAAGGACACGATCTTTCGTGGCCCTGGCGACCCGTTCTTCTCGTGGCTTGGCGGCGTGCCGGTGGATCGCAGCGCGGCGACAGGCATGGTGCAGCAAGTGGCGGAGATCTTCGCCAAGCGCGAGCGCTTGGCGCTGGCGATCCCGCCCTCCGGGACGCGCCAGCGTACGGACGGCTGGAAGACGGGCTTTTATTGGATCGCGCACACGGCGGGCGTGCCCATCGTGGCCAGCTACCTCGACTACTCGACCAAGACCGCTGGCTTTGGCCCCGCGCTGATGCCCACGGGCGACATCGAGGCCGACTTCGCCATCTTCCGCGAGTTCTACAAGGAGAAGCGCGGCAAGTTCCCCGAGTGGGAGAGCGAGGTGCGCGTGCGCCCGCAGCGCGACTACGAGGCCAAGACCCGCAAGAAGGTCGGCCCCATTCAGCTGCTGCGCGACGTCTATCACTCCACCATCACCGGCAAAGACGCCGTGGCCGTCCGCGAGGCCGCGCAGGCCGAGTCCGACGCCGCCGACGCGATCAAGGCGGCCGAGGCCGCAGCCGCTGAGGCCAAGGCGCACGAGCGCGCCTCCTGAGCTAGCCTCGCTGCGAGGCAAGACGAGAGAGGGCGAGCCCCACCGCAACCCGGTGGGGCTCGCCCCCTCAAGCTGTAATTGGGTGTGGTTTCGCGCCCGGCCGGAGGGGTTGCCACATG
>CAYXWB010000130.1:8242-13601 GCA_964468515.1 uncultured Bradymonadales bacterium
CCGCGCCACGCCGTGAGGGGGCCCCCCCCCCCCCCCCGGGGGGGGGCCCCCCCTCTCTCGCTTTCTTGGCGTTTCGATGCGCGCCAGTCAGGAGGGATTGCCACTTGTGCTGAGCCTAATTTAAGCGATGCGACGCTTGAGCTGAGCGGTCCACTCACACACAGCCTCCGAGCGATGCGTGGATGGCCCTTGTTTTAAGCGGGGCTCGTCCAAGCGGGCGGGGCACTTGCAGCTGGCTTGGGCGTGACGCAGGGCGCGCGCGGGGCGCAGAGCTTGGCATTGTGGCGAGACTGTCACTTGCTGGGGAGAGATGTTGCTTGCATGATGCGCGCGCGCATCATGCGCAGCCGCACATGGCGTCATCCCTTCTCATCGCGTCAGGAGCGTCTCGGATGTCTGAGTCAACGCCACAAATCCCCGTCGTCGATCTGGAAGACCTCTCGAGCCCTCGCCCCGAGCGCCAACAGCGCGCCGCTGAGGATCTTCAGCGCGCGTTCGGCGTGTATGGCTTGGTCTACCTCAAGAATCATGGCATCGAGCCCGATCAGCTCGACGCCTTCTATGACAACTTCCTCGCGCTGACGGCGCGCCCGACCGAAGATAAAGAGAAGCTGGGCCGCGCCGAGATCTGGTACCAGCGCGGCTGGACGCCTCCGAACACGGAGAAGGCGGTGGTGGCCGGGGGCCAGCCTGACTTCAAGGAGTGCTACTTCATCGCGCCAGAGCCGCTCGATCCGCAGCAGGCCTTGTGCTACCCGCAGATCTATGCGGACAATGTCTGGCCCGAGGACATGCCGACGTTTCGCGAGACGTACCTGAGCATCGGCCATCAGCTCCACGAGGTCGGCTTGGCGCTGTTGCGCGGCAGCGCGCGCGCGTTGGGGCTTGAGCCGTTCAAGTTTGAGTCGTTGGTGCATGGTGGCCCACACGTCACCCGCGCGCTGCGCTACTTGCCGCTCAATGAGGAGCAGGTCGGCACGGGGATCTTGTGGGGCGAGGAGCACACAGACTTTAACTTGCTGACGTTGCTGCCTGGGGGGAGGTTCTTGGACCCGCAGGGGGCGCAGTGTGCGAAGCCTGATGTGGCCTCGGGGTTGTACCTGCGCACGCGCCCGAGCGCGGAGCATCCGCACGGTCAGCTCGTGCCGGGGCGCCCACCGGCGGGCTGCATCGTGGCGCAGGTGGGCCAGGAGCTTGAGATCCTGACCGGTGGCGCCTTCTTGGCGACGCCGCATGTGATCAAGGCGCCCGCAAGCCCCGGCTACTCGCGCACCGCGATGGCGCACTTCATCCACCTGCACTCGGCGCAGACGCTCATCCCGCTGCCTCCGTTCCAGACGCCCGACACCTTGCGCGCCTACGGCCCCCCCGTGCTCGCCGGAACCTACGGCACCAAGACGCTGGTGGACATCGGCTTGGCGCCGCGCGAGGCGCTTGATCAGCTGGGCTATCGCCACTATGACCGCCTGGGCGCGATCCGCGCTGAGGAAGAGCGCGGCTGAGCGTCGCGCGCTGGTTCGCGATAAGATAAGAGGAGGCCAGCCGCGCGCATGAGCGCGGTTGGCCTCACCACTTTTCTTGTGGCTTGAGAGGCGCGCGCGCGCGCCGAAATTCAAGCACACCGCGTGGTGTTGTAGTGCGTCCTGCCGGCGCGTGTGGCGTCTGTGGGTTTATCTTTCTTGGTCAAGCGAGGGAGCGAATGTCCCAAGATACTGTGATCCGCGCGATCACCAAAGATGGCGCGTTTCGCGCCATCACGCTGGATTGTACACGCACCGTGCGAGAGGCTGTCGAAGCGCAGCAGCTCAACGGTGAGCACGCCGCGCTGTTTGGCGATCTGCTGGCAAGCTCGGTGCTCGTGCGCGAGACGATGGCGCCGGATCAGCGGGTGCAGGTGTTCATCAAGCCTCAGGGGGGCAACGCCTCGATGATCGCGGACTCGCACCCCGAGGGGCTGACGCGCGGCTATGTCAATGAGCCCGCGCGTGAGCACACGTGGCGCTTCGGCGATGAGACGCTGATGCAGGTCGTGCGCGTGCTGCCGCGCGGGCGCCTGAGCCAAGGCCTCATCACGACCGTGGACAGCGATGATCCTGTGTCGGCCTCGCTGGCCAGCTACTTCTTGAACTCCGAGCAGGTCAGCTCCGCCGTGGGCGTGGCCACGCTGCTGGATGAGCGCGGTCACGTGCTCTACTGCGGCGGCTACATCATCCAGCTCCTGCCCGAGCTGTATGAGGACGCTCTGCGCCTGATGCTTGAGCGCTTGGAGGGGATGCCCCCCTTCCCGCAGGTGCTGGCGCGCCACGGCGCCGACGCGGCCGCGATGATGAGCGAGCTGTTCGGCGGCTTTGAGCATGTCATCTTAGAGCAGTCTCCCGTGCTGTGGGCCTGTCAGTGCAGCGAGGAGCGCCTGCTAGGCGCGATCGCCACGATGAGCCGCGAGGACATCTTGGAGGTGGTGGCTGAGGGCGGGGCGATGGAGATCACCTGTGATTACTGCCGCAAGCACTATGTGATCCCGACCGAGCAAGTGCGCGCGCTGCTCGACGTGACCTGAGCGATGGCGCGCCTCTATCGCAAGCAGCAGTCGCCCACGCCATCGGCCCAAGCCGCCTCCCACGCGCTCACCACGCGCTGGATGGGCCACCTGATCGCCGCCTGGCGCGACCTCACCGGTGCGCCAGGCGGCGCCAGCGCGCTGACGCACGCTGAGATCGCGCGCGTGGCGGGCGGCATCGGCAGGCTGTCGCGCGGCCTCACGGACGCGCGCGGCCTCATCGGCGTGGACTACATGAGCGAGCCCGACCTGCTCGGGGCGTACCTGCTGTTCTACTGGCCCGTGTCCTATGCGCAGGCGCACATCACGCTGGCGCAGCTGCCCGCAGGGTTTAAGCCCGCGTCGGTGCTGGACCTCGGGGCGGGGCCTGCGCCGGTGGCGATGGCGGCGTGGGATCGCTGGGGCGCGCCCGCGCGCGCGACCGATCGCTCGGCGCGAGCGCTGAACGTGGCGCGCGCGCTGGCGAGCGCCGCAGGCGCGTCGCTCACCACCCAGACGCTCGACCTGAGCGAGCCGCGCGCGAGCATCCCCACAGGCGCCTCACTCATCACCATGAGCCACGCGCTCAACGAGCTGTGGGCGCGCGAGCCCGACGCCGCCCAGCGACGCGCGGCCTTGGCCGAGCGCGCGCTTGAGGCGCTTGCGCCCGGCGGCCACCTGGTCATCATGGAGCCCGCGCTGCGCGAGACCTCGCGCGGGCTGTTACAAGTGCGCGATCTGCTGGTCGAGCAGGGCGCGGCGGTGGTCGCGCCGTGCTTGTATCAAGGCGCGTGTCCGGCGCTTGAGCGCGAGCGCGACTGGTGCCACGGGGAGCACTTGTGGCAGGCGCCCGCGCTGGTGTCCGCGCTGTCAGACGCGGCCAAGTTACACAAGACCTCGCTCAAGCTCAGCTACCTGATCGTGCGACGCGGGGCGTGGCCTGACGCGCCGCGCGCGAGCGCGTGGCGCGTCGTCTCGGAGCCGCTGCACACGCGCGGGCGGCTGAGCTACATCATGTGCGGCCCCGACGGGCGCGCCCACCTCACGCTCTTGGAGCGCGAGCTTGGCGAGCACAACGAGGCGTTCGCGCTGCTGCCACGCGGCGCGGTCATCACGATCGACGGCGAGCTAGAGGTGCGCGGTGACGGCCTGCGCTTGCAGGGCTTTGCGCCTGTCACCGTCCTGGCCGCACCCGATGCGCCGCTGCCCTGAGCGCTCGCCTAGGGGGCGAGGCAGGCTAGGTGGGTGCGGGTGCAGGTGTCGATGTCGGTATAGAGGTCATCGCAGTCGGCGCCGACGCAGGAGCAGCCGCTGATGGTGTGGCAGGCGTCGCCGGTGAAGACGGTGCCAAGCTCCGCTTCGCATAGGCCCGCGCCGCGCGCGTCCATCGGGTCGCATGGGGTCGGGGGGCGCTGGGGGTGGCAGACGAGCGAGGTGCAGCCGCGCACGGTGATGCAGTCGTTGTTTGCGCAGGCGTTGCACATCAGGCCCGCTGGGGTGGGGGCGCAGCCGGGGGCGTTGGTGTAGCCGTCGGGGCAGGTGGGGGGCGGTCCGTCGCACCACGCTTGGCGTGAGCAGGAGATGATGACGGGATCGGGGCAGCTTGACAGCTCGTAGCAGTCCTCATCGGTGGGAGCGCAGGGGCCGGGGTCTTGGCGGTAATCTGGGTCGCAGCGGACCTCCTCACAGGCTGCGTCGATGACGCAGCCGATGGTCTGGCCACAAACAGTGATCTCATTGCAACGGCTGGTAGCATCCTCACAGCTTGGCACAGCGCGCTGATCGCCAGGGCAAGTGGGCGCTGCGTCGCACAAGACAGGCCCCTCCACGACGCACAGGCCGCTGAAGTCGCACACCTCAAGCGGCGCGCAGGTGGCGCCATCAGGGCAGGTGCTCACGGGAGCGCTGCCATCGTCGCAGGTGGGGACGCCGCCGCAGGGGTCGGGGATGCTGCGTCGTTGCTGGCAGGCGATGGTGAGGCCGCAGGCGCTCACCTCATGGCACAGGTCATTGTTTGGTGCGCAGGCGGTGACCTGATCGGCCCCCTCGTCGCAGGAGGGCGTCTCCAAGCACCAGGTGTTAGGCTGTCTGTCGCGCTGGCTCAAGCGATCATCGAGGCCGCACCCTGTGGTGAGGAGCGTGAGCGCGGCGGCGATGGCGAGGGTGCGGTGTGTCATGGGTCGCTCCAGGTTCGCGCGAGGGCGCTTAGACGAGCTTGCAGCCGAAGGTCATCCCGCAGGCGGTGAGGGTCACGCAGGTGTCCGCCTCCTCATCCTCGGCGGTGCAGCTGTCCACGTTGACGCGGTTGGGCGGACACGCGGGCAGCTCCTCGCAGCTCTTGCAGGTGATGGTCGATCCGCACTCAGTGATCTCAAAGCAGCCGCCGTCAGCGCAGTCAAGGCAGGCGCCCCCTGCGGGGTTATAGGGGCACTGGGTCAGCTCGACGCTGCCTTCGGGGCAGGTCGGGTAGGCGGTGCAGCTGGTGGGGATCTCTTTGCAGTAGATGGTCTGGTTGCAGATGCTGTGCTCAGAGCAGGAGGTGTCATCGGCCTCGCAGGCGTCGACCTGCATCTGATCTGAGGCGCATACGGGCGCGGCCAAGCACCAGCTCTCATCGATGTCTTGTTCTTGTTCGCAGCTGATGGTCAGCAACGAGAGCAGTGAGGTGGCGGCGAGTGAGAGGATGAGCTTGCGAGTCATGAGGGGCCTGCTGGGGAGGTGTGAGAGCGTGGTGAGACGCACCATCACCTCGCATGGCACAAACCGTGCCAGCGAGAGGACGCGGGCGGGGGTGCGGCGAGCGGGCCGCATTCCATGCGGCCC
>CAYXWB010000131.1:0-13592 GCA_964468515.1 uncultured Bradymonadales bacterium
GCGGCGCTCGCCATCATCATGGGCCTGACGCTCGGCCTGTTAGGCGGCGGCGGCTCCATCTTGACCGTGCCGATCCTGGTCTACATCCTCGACGTCCCCGACAAGACGGCCATCGCCATGAGCCTGCTGGTGGTGGGCGCGACGAGCTTGGTGGCGATGACGTCGCACGCGCGCCAGGGCAACGTAGACTGGCGCACGGGCCTCATCTTCGGCGCCTTCGGCATGGGCGGCGCATTCCTCGGCGGCAAGCTCGCCGCGCTCATCCCAGGCCCCATTTTATTGTTATTATTCGCGCTCTTAATGCTCGTCACAGGTGCGGCCATGCTGCGCCCGCGCAAGAAAGGCGACGCGCAAGTGGCGCCCGCGCCGACGCACCTGCCGATCCCAAAGATCGCGCTTGAGGGCGTGGTGGTAGGCGCGGTGACAGGCCTGGTGGGCGCAGGCGGCGGCTTCCTTGTCGTGCCCGCGCTGGCCTTGATGGGCGGCCTGCCGATGAAGCGCGCCATCGGCACCTCGCTGCTGGTGATCGCCATGAAGTCGTTCGCGGGCTTCGCGAGCTTCGCGAGCTTCGTCCAATTAGACTGGACGCTGTTCGCGGTCTTCACGAGCGCGAGCATCGTGGGCACCATCGGCGGCACGATGCTCGCGCGCGTCATCGACGCGGACAAGCTGCGCACAGGCTTCGCCGTGTTCGTGTTCGTCATGGCGGCGGTGATGATCACCCGCGAGCTAGGCGCGCCGCTGTGGCTCACAGGCGCGCTGTCGCTTGTCACGCTCATCGCGACGAGCGCGCTGGTCTATGTGCAGCAGCGCAAGCGCGCCGCGACCGCCTAATCTCACCTCACAAAGCGCGCGCGCGCAGCGCTGATTCACACACTCACGAGGAGCGACCTCATGACCATCGCCATCCCCAACGCCAAGCAGCCCTCCCCTACCCTGCTGTGCGGCGGCCAGCCGACCACCGCGCAGCTCGACCAAGCGCGCGACGCGGGCTACGCGCTCATCATCAACCTGCGCCCGCAGAGCGAGCTAGAGGCGTGCGGCATCGACGAGGCCGAGGAGGTCATGACGCGCGGCATGCGCTACGTGCAGCTCCCGATCGGCGGCCCCGCTGACCTCACACGAGAGGCCGCCACGCTGCTCGACGAGGCGCTGGCGAGCGCGCCTGACAAGCCCGTCATGATCCACTGCGCCAGCGGCAACCGCGTGGGCGCGCTGCTGGCGCTGCGCGCGGGCTGGCTCCAAGACGCCACCCCCGCGCAGGCCCTCAAGCTCGGCCAAGACGCGGGGCTGACGAGCCTCCAAGCGCTGGTCGCCCAGCGCCTCGGCGCTTAACCGACGCACCAGACCGACCCCCCGGACCTTGGCCCCAGGAGCCGCTCATGTCATCTGGCACGATCATGATCCTCGTCGCGGCCACCATCTTGTTCGCGCTCGCGGCGCTGTGGCGCGCTCGCGGCGGCGTCGATCCTGACGAGGCGCGCGCGCTGGTCGCCCAAGGCGCGCTCTTGCTCGATGTGCGCTCACCCCAAGAGTTCGCGCAGGGCCACATCGACGGCGCCCGCAACATCCCTCACGACGCGCTCTCGGCCCAGGTCGCGAGCTTGGGCGATCCGGCGACCACGCCCGTGGTCGTCTACTGCCGCAGCGGCGCGCGCAGCGCGCGCGCCGCGTCCACGCTCAGGGCGGCAGGCTTCGCCAAGGTCATCAACCTCGGCCCCATGTCGGCCTGGACGCGCTAGCGACCTTATCTATCAAGAAGCCCCCTAACCATTGAAAATAGTTAACATTAGGCTCACATGCACCCAACTCATCATCAGAAAAAGACCATACCACCATTCAGCATTGACACCCTTCCAAACAAAGCTTACGATATCTAAAGACATACCAAAACCAATCGCAAAAAATCGGCTTCAAACCATGGCAGAAACAGTCAACATTGCTGAGATGGCAAGTAAGATTTCAGAAGAAATCTTCGAAACATTCGGATGGAAAAAAATCAACCCCATGGACATCAACTGGAAATGCGTAACACCATCCCATCAAAAAAGCACCCACCCAACAGATGTAGTATTTAACTACGAACACCCATACCTTAACAAATCAATCTACTTAAACACAGACCTAAAAAGCCATGGAGCAACTTCCATAAGCAAAAAATCTATAGACACAGCAATGACGTCCCTATGCCTAGCAACCCATTGTGCCAATCTAAGCAAAGATTGGCAGCACCTATTTACAAACCAAACACGTCCACATCAAATATCCAGCCTTCTCTTTATATACAACCACGATAATGAAAACACTAAATCAACCCAAACTCTGTTAAACTTTCTCGAAACACTCTCAACCTCACCAACAAAAGATCAGAAAATCTATGTCTTAGACTCTGAAAAAATCAATCTACTATCAACCATATCAAATGATATCTGCAGAGAGCGTGGCAAAGGAACACTACCACAAGCAGGAGAACATTTCTGGTTTTTCTATCCAGACCTGATAACACAAAAAGCCAGAATAATACACTCCCCTTCAGCCACCATAGAAACTTTACTAGGCCCGATAATAACAATCATATACCAAATAGCAGCTCAAGATAAGATCAAAACCAACACATTATTATACTATACGGGAGATGGCTCCGACCCATATGAATTCAAATACCTAATAGACTATCTATTCAGATACCAGTTAATGTCTAGCGATGGCGAAATCACAATCAAAACAGTAAAATACACACAAGAACTTCTCAGCAATTTCAAACAGGCTAAAAACCTATACGCAGCAGACACTTACAACCTACCTGAAATAGAGAACAGGTTAGACAAAATCGTTCTAAAAAGCATTCCATTTATACGACCAACCTTCAACGAATATGAAATAGGAATGGAGCGATAATATGCCAAAAACCAACTATACATCCAATCTATTTGCGGATGACAAAGACATCTTAGACTTACTACAATCCACACAAAGAAACATATCCACGAAAAAGCTTAGAAGTTTTCTAATTCAAAGAGGAATATATACATCTGAGTCTGAACCAAGAGACCACCTAATAAACCAAATAGTAAGCCTGACCCTCAGTTGGCATGACATTTGCCATTTCTTAAAGGAATCTCAGGGAACAGAACGTCAGGAAAAATCCACTTACAGAACATTGAAAACCAAATGTGACAAAGAGACACTTTGCACAAACCTAGCTTCTATAATACAAAATGAAGAAAATAATCTAGGTGAGTACAATCCAAAGTTAAACTCAGATAACAAAAGTGGCGCCATATCAATAGAAATTACTTACACTGAAATAGATCACTCTAGAAACAGGTTACATCAAAAGAAGCACCAAACCAGTACAATAACCATATCCTCTACCGAGAATGGGTATAATTTCAGGTTCGATGCTAACGAAAAAACTAAGGCAGCCGTAAGGATTATAACAGAGCGACTTTTAGAAACGTCGCAAGTAGTTTTTGAAGTTGAGGCAATCGATCTAGAAGAACTAAGTCACCATAACAAAAACAGATTTTTTCTAGATTTGATAAGAAACATAGAAAATGCTCCTGTTCGCGACGTATCCAAAGTTACTATAAATCGGATACCTATGGGTGAACATGATGATGAGTTTGACGATGATGACGACACCTTATCAGAACACGAAGATACTTTATCAGATCAGAATGAAAGAAATCTTGTTGGATATGTGCGCAATATGGTTCTTCAAGGTGGTAGTATAACGGAGAGTAGCGAGTATACTCAACTCGCGAGGCTTGGCATTTATTACATTTGTGGCATTGTATGGACAACGCTAATAGATAATGTCCTGGTTTGTTTCGAAGTTGGATTTGAAGACAAAGAAAATTGCAAAGATTTCAGACATCATGTCCGAGGTGTCTATCCTCCAAAAAACAATGCGCCAGATGAACACACTAATCAAATGCGACGTTGTGATGAGTTAGATCGAGTAAAATACTTAAAAATCATAGAGCAGTCTGCAAGCAGAGTACTAAAAGAAATAAAAACCAACCCAGGTGAAAACCAATGATAACAAAACTCCATTTTTTAGACTGGGAACCAACTCCAACAGCATTTGAAAACTTAACAAAGAACATCATACAAGATGAATATTCCGAAGAAATCGGATTTGGATTCATAATCCAAAGTGCGACAAACACACAGATTATTGGAAGATATATAATAAAGCAAAAAATGGAAGTTACAGTAACAACCCCTCTGGGCACTGAAGAAGCATTTGAACGCTTACATTACGACATAACAGAATTCGAAATTTATCCCAAAAGGTGTGGGATAGTTTTGTTAAACCCACCAAGAAGTGTCCGAACATTCATATCTCAAATATCAAAACACACAAAAGAACCAATAAAAATAGAAAACATCACTATAGATACAGTAATCTTGAGTGAAGAAATAACTAAGCACTTCGATTCAACCCAAATACTATCAATGCAAATAAATAACATAAACATAAACAAAAGTAAAATCTCAATCCTTGCCAATGGTGATTTTGAAACGCTCGAACTCATAAAAACCAGACTTAATATAGAAAACTATAGCATAGACAGACTCGAAATTTCTTGCAAAAAAGATGACGACATTAGCTTAAAAATAAAAATGACATCTAAATGCACAATACAAACACACAGAGAACTAACCGTTCAAGACAAAGAGATGCTTTATGATTCAGTGCAAAAAGCTCACAAAAAACACACAAAAATCAACTTATAATTAAAAAATCAAAATCAAGTACCTTCCTTGTTACGGACAACGATGTGAAACATCGCCGCGACCACGATGGCGTGGTGGATCTCACCGCGCAGCGTCATCGCGATCACCTCCTCAAGCGGCAGCACGACCACCTCCAGCACCTCGCCAAGATCGGGCGTGGGCGGCCCCAGCAGCTCGACGCCCGTGGCCAGGTACATGCTGCAGGAGTTGGTCATAAAGGCGGGGTTCGCGCTGACGCGCCCGAGCAGCTCCCACTGACCGCCACCGTAGCCCGTCTCCTCTAGCAGCTCGCGCTTGGCGCCCGCTAAGGGGTCCTCGCCAGGATCGACGATGCCGCCGGGGATCTCCAGCGAGGCGGCGTCGATGCCGTGGCGGTATTGGTTCACCAGCACGACCTGATCATCAGCGGTGAGCGCGACGATGTTGGCCCAGTCGGGGGAGCTGATGCGGCAGACGGCGTGCGCCTCGCCAGTCTCGGGGTGAACGCGCGCGAGCTGCTCGACGTCGAAGATCCCTGCGCGGTGGATGAGGGCGGTGTGACGGGTCTCCCAGCGTGGGATCATAGGGTTAGCCTCATGCGGTGGGGATAAAGCGCGCCAGCGACAGCGCTAGCTCAGGCATCAGCGCGCTCAGCTCAGGCACCAGCGCCTCAATGGTGATCAACTCGCCGGATTGGGCGCGCGCGCGCAGCGTGTCGTACCAGCTGGTGAGGGGGTCGAGGGCTGCGGGGGTGGTGGGGTCTGCGGCGGCGAGGGCGACGGCGCGGTCGTTGAGCTTGCCGAGGGCGCGCCAGACGAGGTCTTGCTGACGCATGGGCGCGCCGTGGGCTTGCATCGCCTCAAAGATGGCGCCTCGCGCGATGAACAGGGCGTCGACCTGTTCTTGCATCGCGGGGTGATCCTTGAAGCCTTGCGGGTCGGGACGCGCCCGACGCGCGCGTCGGGCGCGCACAAGCTCAGGCGCGACGCGCCACACCAGATACAGCGCGATGAGCGCGCCGATCACAGCGGGCACGATGCCAAACCACAGCCCCAGCGCGTGCTCGCCAGGGTACGGCGACATGCCATCCATCAGGGGGCCTTGTGGCGCGCGGACCAGGTGATCTGGACCCGGGTGACCTCACCCTCGCGCGGCGTGGTGCCGATGACGGTGAGGGTCTCCTCGACGCGCTGGCCGCTGTCGCGGCGCGCGCGCTCAAGCAAACGCGCCGCGCGCACGCCCTCGTCACAGGTGAAGGTGATGGGCTCAAAGCCAGCGCGCAGGTAGTCGACCTCGACGCGCTTGACGATGGGGCCAAAGCCGCCGCCCTGCTCCTCGTGGTGCAGCAAGACGAGGCCGCCGCAGGCGGCCTCAGCGGCCATGAGCTGGGCGGCAAAGTAGGTGGAGCCGAAGATGTTCTGGCTGCGCCAGCCGTGTGGCAGCACGACCTGCGCTTGGGTCAGTGACAGCCGCAGCACGCGCGCGCCTGACAGCGCCAGCAGCGGCATGCGGGTGGCCATCGATAAGCCAAAGGAGAGGCGGTTGAGCATCATGCGCCGCATGGCGCGGGCGCGCGGGCTTAACGTGCGCGCCTCTAGCTCGGCCTCCGTGATGAGGGGGATGGTGGCGCCCATGGCGGTGGCCTCAGTGCGTGGGGAGAGGGCAGAAAATCGCGCGCCGCCGATATGCATTATGCTCTGGGCGCGGATCGACTATACAAGACTATCACCGCTGGTCCGAGTCAAGCCAGGGGTACCATCGCCATTGAGACTGGTCCTGATGAGCGAGCCGATCCGACATCTGGGGCGCTATGAGCTGCTGCGGCGCATCGCCGTGGGGGGCATGGGCGAGATCTTCTTGGCGCGCATGCGTGGGGCTGCGGGCTTTGAGAAGCGGGTGATCATCAAGACCATCTTGGGGCATTTGGCCGCCGAGGAGGAGTTCGTCACCAAGTTCTTGGACGAGGGGCGCACGGTCGTGCAGCTGACGCATGGCAACATCGTGCCCGTGTTCGACATGGGTGAGGAGGACGGGGAGTACTTCATCGCGATGGAGTATATCCCGGGGCGCGATCTGCGGGAGATCTTGCGCAGGCTGATGCCGCAGGGGCGAGGGCTGCCGGTGGAGCTTGCGACCTATGTGGTGAGCGAGCTGTGCAAGGGGTTGGATTATGCGCATCGCAAGGAGGATGAGCAGGGCCAGCTGTTGGGGATCGTGCATCGGGACGTGAGCCCGTCGAACGTGCTGATCTCGCATGAGGGCGAGGTCAAGGTGATCGACTTTGGCATCGCGAGCGCGACGAGCAGGCTGGCGCAGACGGTGTCGGGGCGCATCCAGGGCAAGTTCTGCTATATGAGCCCCGAGCAGGCCACGGGCGCGCGGGTGGATGAGCGCAGCGACATCTTCGCCGCGGGGGTGGTGTTGTATGAGCTGCTGACCAACGCGCGGCCGTTCCATGGCGCCAATGACATGGAGACGCTGGACCTGGTGCGCCGCTGCGAGGTGGACCCGCCGAGCGTGCTCGATCCGACCATCCCGCCCGAAGTGGACGCGATCGTGATGCGCGCGCTGCAGCGCGATCGCGAGGCGCGCTACCCGTCGATCGACCGGATGCAGGTGGACCTGCTGGAGTACCTGTACACGCACGGGCAGTCGCCCACGGGGCGCGACCTGGCGAGGTTCGTGACGGGGCTGTTTGAGGAGGGGTTTGAGCGCGCGGAGCTGAAGACGCCCTCGCGCTCGGGCAGCAGCGGCGCCAACAAGCGGGCGAGCTTGGATGAGCTGCTGGAGCAGGAGCTCGGGCGCTTGGGGGCGGCGACGCCGTCGCAGCCGGGGTCGATCGATCCCTGGACCGCGACCGCCGCCCCCAAGCGCCCGAGCGAGCCGCGCACGGCGACGCTGGCCGCGCCGCAGCCGCCCACCCCCTCGCAGGGCTTGATTCTAAGCCAGGATACACGAGCCCCTGAAGATCGAACCTCTCAGGATACACCCTCACAGACGCCCCCAGGCGCGCAGGATACACCGCAACCCAGCGCGCCTGAGCTGACGCCGGCCTCAGGCGTGGCCGCGCTGACGATCACGCAGGTGCGCGGGATCAAGCGCGCGGCGGTGGCGATGGTGGTGCTCATCGGGCTCGGGGTGGCGGGCGGCTCCATCGCGTCCCATGTCATGGCGGAGCGGCGCGTGGGCTTCGTGGTGGTGCGCTCCGAGCCTGCTGGGGCTACGATCTATGTGGATGACGCGCGCGTGCCCGACGCGCTCACCCCGCACACGTTGGAGCTGAGCGCCGGGGCGCGCCGCATCGCGCTGCGCAAGGAGGGCTTTGAGCCGAGCGACGCCTTTGGCGTCAAGGTCAAGGCGGGCCAGACGATGTCGCTGAGCGACGCCCCTGTCACCCTGCGCGCCCAAGCCGCCGCTGCGCCTGCCCCACAAGCGCGCCGCTTCACCATCCGCACCTCCCCCAGCGAGGTGGAGCTGAGCGTCAATGGCGAGCGCGTGGGCCTGACGCCGCGCATCATCAAGGTGCGCGATGGCGAGCCCGCCAACCTCGCGTTCTCACGCGAGGGGTGTGAGCCCGCAAACTATGTGCTGGTCGCCTCTCAGCGCCATGATGAGGTCAAGGTGAGCTTGAGCTGTGAGGCGGCGCCAGGGCTCGGCGCGACGACCGCGCCGCAGCCCGAGCAGCCGCAGCCTGCGCGCCCTCAGGCCAAGCGCGAGGTGCGCGAGCGCGAGGTGCGCGTGACGGCCAACGTGGCGGGGGCGCAGGTCAAGATCGACGGCCAAGCGCTGGGCGCGGCGCCCGCCAAGGCGATGGTGAGCGGGCGCGGGCGCGTGCGCGTCGAGGTCACGCACCCCGACCATGAGCCTTACAGCCGCACGCTGAGCGTGGCCGAGATCCCGGCCTCGGGCCTGAGCGTCACGCTCGCGCCGCTGCCGATGGGCTGCTTGGACTTTAGCATTTTGAGGCCACGTCACAACGCGCTGTTCATCGACGGCGCGCCGCTGGGGCGCCACTCCTATTTAAAGGGGCACCCGGTCGCTGTGGGCACGCACACGCTGCGCATCGTGAATGAGGTGGCGCGCTTTGATCGCTCGGTGAGCTTCAAGGTGAAGGCTGGGCCGAGCTGCGCGCTGGTGTCGCTCGGTGAGGAGGCGGCCCCAGACGAGCCTAAGCGCGAGCCAGACGCGCCCTGACGGGCGCGCCCTCAGGTGGCTCACTCCCAGCTGCTGCTGTACATGCGCGCCTCGCGCTCGTGACTGTACCAGCTCCACGCGAGCTTGCGGATCGACTCGCTGAGGTGCTTGGAGCTCTCAAGCGCGCCGCATCCCTCATCCACGAAGTCATTCTTGGACAGGTCGAGCGTCTCCAGATTGGCCAAGCGATGACAGCGCGCGAGCGCGACCGCGCCGCGCTCACCGATCTTGCAGTCGACTAGGATGAGCACGCGCAGCGCGTCGATCTTAGGGCTCACGGCGAAGTCCATGGCGCCATCACTCTTGAGGCCGTTGTGGCTCAAGTTGAGGTAGGTCTTGCCGACGAGCAGGTCGCCCGCCAAGAGCTTCTTTAAGCCAGCGGGGCCGCAGCGGCTGCTGCTCAAGTTGACGCCCGTGGCGAAGCGCGTCATGGGCGTGGGCTTCTGCTTGAGCGCGGGGGCGCACCACGTGGGTGGCGCGACGCGCAGCGTCGGATCATCGGGCCACGTCTTGAGCGCGTCGAGCAGATACGGGGCGATGGCATCCTCGAAGTACTCATCGGGCTTGACCTTGTCGAGCTGAACGCACAGCTGCGCCCAGATCGCATGGCTAGGCGGTTGTTGGAGCAAGCTGCGCAGCTCGCCGAAGATCTCCTCACGCTTCGAAGCCATCGCGACACCTCTTGGGAACGGACGTGTGCATCACAGGTCTTTTGAACGAGGCTCCATCGTGCCGCCATGCGCGCTCCTGCGTCAAGCGTTGAGACAACGCGCGCAGCTTGCTCCGATCAATCACCCGCATCACCCCACTGGGGCGGGGGTTCAAGGCAGCGCCAGCTTGTGGCGAGGGGCTTGGAGCGCGAGCGCGCCGACACGTCATGTGAGGCAGACATGGTGGCGTCAGCGCGGCGACGACGACAAGGATGCGTGAGAGGCGGCGCGATGTGACCGGGACATGGCGTGAGCATGACGCATCAGCGGCGAAGCTGCTGAGTGAGCTTGAGGATCGCGAAGATTCTGCCTAGTGTAGGTGGATAGGCTCGGCGCATCACACCCACATCCCGATCCCTGGCGATGTGTCGCCGCGTGACCCTGATTGAGGAGCCATGAACACCCACGATCGCGCGCGCACGGTCAGCCTGACCGCTTGCTTGCTCTGTTTTATCGCGATGCTTTGCGCCTGCGCGGAGGGCGACATCGGCGCGCGCAGGCCCGGCCAGACCACGGACGGGCCTGATCTGAGCGTGGATCAGCCTGACACGATCATCGACGCGCCAGATCTGCCGATCGCTGACATGGCGCCCGATGGGCCACCGGATCGCCCGGACATCCGGCCGGATCTGCCCACGGGCTGCACCGTCGATGCGGACTGCCCAGGCAGCACGGTGTGTGATGAGCCCACGGGCCAGTGCGAGGGGTGTTTGGAGGACGCGGACTGCTTGGCAGGGCGCTGCGCGCCTGAGCGCGTGTGCGCCGAGTGTCTGGCGAGCGAGGACTGTGATGCTGGCGAGGTGTGCGAGCTGGCCACGCGCAGCTGCGTGGGCTGCGTGCAAGACGCTGACTGCACCCAGCCCGACGCGCCGCGCTGTGATCAAGCCGCGGCCACCTGCCGCGAGTGCGTGGTCAACGCGCACTGCGGCGCGGGGCAGGTCTGCGACACGACCACATGGCAGTGTCGTCAGTGCGTGGAGAGCAGTGACTGCGCGCAGGGCGTGTGTGACGCCTCCACCAAGACCTGCGTGGGCTGCATGCGTGACGCGGACTGCGCGCAGGGCTCGTGCGACACGGCCACGCTCACCTGCGTGGACTGCTTGCGCGACGCGGACTGTGGCGCGGGGCAGGTGTGCAACATCGGGCAGCGCCAGTGCGTGCAGTGTAACAGCAACGCCAACTGCCCCGCCGAGCGCCCCGTGTGCGACGGCGCCACGGGCACCTGCGCGCAGTGCCTCACCAGCGCGCAGTGCGGCGCGGGGCAGGTCTGCGACACGGTCAACCGGCGCTGCGTCCAGTGCGTCATCGGCGCGGACTGCGGCGCGGGCCAGACCTGCACCGCGCAGAACACCTGCGTGGGCTGCATTAATAGCGGCGACTGCGCCATCGGGCAGGTCTGCGACACCAACACCAACACCTGCGTGCAGTGCCTCGGTAACAATGACTGCGCCGCCCAAGGTCAGGTCTGCCGCACGAGCGATCGCACCTGCGTGGGCTGCACCAACAACACCCACTGCCCCGCCAATCAGGTCTGTGACACAGCCGCTGGCATCTGCCGCCAGTGCAATATAGACGCCGACTGCCCTGGTCAGGTCTGCTCCGCGCAGAAGACCTGCGTGCAGTGTAAGACCAACGCGAACTGCCCGAGCGGCGAGGTCTGCACGCCGCAGAACACCTGCGTGCAGTGCCTCAACAGCGATCAGTGTCCGGGCTCTCAGGTCTGCACGCCGCAGCGCACCTGCGTGAGCTGCATCAATAATAATGACTGCCCCGGCAGCCAAGCGTGCAGCAACAACCAGTGCGTGCAGTGCACCACCAACGCGAGCTGCGGCGGCGCCACGCCGGTGTGTCGCACCAGCAACAACACCTGCGTGGAGTGCGTCACAAGCGCGGACTGCGGCCCCAACGCCACTTGCACCGCCAACAACACCTGCATGTCCACCTCGCAGTGCAACCCCGCGTGTGGCAGCGGGCAAACCTGCGATGGACCTGCGAACATCTGCTATCCCAGCGGCGGTGCGTGCACCAGCAGATCGCACTGTCGCTCTGGCAGCTGCGATATTTTCCATTGTGGCTGTGAGGCCAACGGCAACGCGGACTGTCACCCCGGCGAGGTCTGCAAGCTTCTGTTCGGCCTCCCCACAGGCTTCTACTGCGACACACCGTGAGGGCTGCAAGCGCCCCGATCGCTTGGACGATCCCCGCTTAGAATCTAGAGTTGCGAGGCGTTGATGGGGAGGTTGTGCGCGCGCGCTGAGGACGAGGCCGCCCGCGCGTGGGCGCGGGCGGCCTCGTCCTCAGTCGAGCTTGGCCCAGCGCAGGGTGTAAGTGCCGCTTGTCCAGGAGACGATCTGGAGCTTGAAGTGGGCGTCGCCAGTGGCGTTGCGCACGATGTAGACGTGATCCGCGACGGGGGAGACGCCCATGGCGTAATCATACCAAGAGGCCGAGCCGGAGGGGTTGTCTTGGTTGAGGTAGTTGAAGGCGCTCAGCAGGTTGCCGATCGGGTCGGTCAGCGGATCATCTTGGTCGTCGAGGGTGACATCGCTGGCCCAGGGGCCAGCGCCTGGGGAGGTGATGGCGTCGAACGGCTGCGCGACGAGGCGCGCGAGCTGGACCTGACCTGCGCCGGAGTCAGCGCTGTTGGTGCGGATCACGACGCGACGAAGGGCGAGCTCCCAGCGGTCGTCGTCGAAGGCGTCGAGGTCGCTGATGGCGACCTTGCCAGCTGGGGCGTCGAGGTCGAGGTACAAGAAGGGGCGCTGCAAGGCGACCTGGCTGCCGCCCGCGCTGGCGTCGAGCTGCGCGGTGAACACGCCAGCGTCTTCAGTGACGGTGATGGCGCCATCGGAGACGGTGTCATGCAGGGGCCAGCCGTCGATCAGCACCTCGCGACGGCGCAGCTCAGGGGGCGTGATGGAGGCGTCACCGAAGGTGGGGATGTCCTCCTCGGTGTCGGGCACCTCATCGCTCAAGTCGTCGGCCATGTCGGGCGCAGGGGTGGTGCTCTGATCGGTGTCATCAATGATGATCGGAGGCTCATTTTGAGGTTCATCAGCGCAGGCGCTGGCGAGGATCAGCGCGGCGGCGCAGAGCAGCGCGCGGTGCGAGAGGGTCATCGGATGCTCCGTGCGCGCCTGAGCGCGCGTGAGGACGTGAGTGAGCGGCGGCGCGGGCGCCACGCGAGCAGCGCGCTGGCGAGCGCGAGGAGGGTGAGCGGCGCGGCTTGGCGCGCGCCTGAGGCGGCGCAGCCGCCGCCCTCAGCCGACGCGCCGGGCGCGTCGGTCGTGGGCGGCTGCGTGGGCTGGACGGGATCAGGCTCAGGCTCGATCGGATCGACCGGCTCAGGCTGCGCCTGAGCCGGTCGCACCAAGACGCGCGCGTAGCGCGTCTGGTCGAGATCAGGGTTGGCGACGATGAGCGTGTAAGGCGGTGGCCCCTCGACGTTGACGCGCGCGCCGGGTGCGATCACTTGGTAGGCGCCCGTGGCGGCGAACGAGGCGCGCGAGGCGACGAGCAAGGTGGGCGGAGGCGCGTCAGCGCCGGCGATGGCCTCAACGGCGACGCTCACGGGCGCGGCGGGTGACAGCGCGCCGTAGTGTGCGGACAAGGGCGCGGTGGTGAGGTCCCAGTTGAAGGTGACGAGCTGGTTGAAGTCCTGCTGTGTGACCTCATCGAAGCGCTCGGCCATGGGGTAACCTTGGCCAGTGACCGCGCGCGAGCCAGTAAAGGCGTTGAACAGGGCGAAGCGGGCGAAGGCGTCGCCCAAGGTGTCATCGCGCTCGATGAGCGCGCTCGCGAGGGCGTCTTCAGGCGCAAGCTCAAGCGCGCGATCGGCCATCAGCTCGAACATGCGTCGGTTCACGCTGTCGGAGTGCTCAAGCGCCAGGAAGTAGAAGAAGATGGCCGCGCCGTACTGGAAGCTGTCTTGAGGGCCACGGTTGCGATCGTTGAGCGCGCGGG
>CAYXWB010000132.1:0-13537 GCA_964468515.1 uncultured Bradymonadales bacterium
GCGGGCCCGGCCCCCCGGCGGGGGGCGCGGGGGGCCCCCCCCTCGCCCCGCGGGGGGTGGGGGCGGGGCCCCTCCCCGCGGCCCCTCCGCTCGCGCCAGCGAGGCAGGCGCCTGCGGCGCCTGCCTCGACAGATCCGCTGGTGAACCTCGTGGCGAGCGGTGGCGCAGAGGGGCTTGACGCCGACACCATCGCCTCAAGGCTTGGTCTGACACACAGCGCGACGCTCGCCGCATTGTTAGAGGGCGAGCTGTGCGGCACGCTGCGCAAGGTGCCAGGCGCGGCGCGCTGGCGCGCCGCGCTGTGATCAGGCGAGCTGGTAGTCGATCACCAGCAAAAGATCGTGCAGCTTGTCAGGATCGAGCGCCCCAGGCCCATCGTCGCTGCTCGCCAGCTCACCCGGATCGAGCAGCTGCAAGGTGTGCGTGCGCTTGATCCCCTCGCGGAGCGCGGCTTCGATGTGGCGCGCGGGCAGCCCCGCGAGCGGCGCGCTGGGGTCGAGGCTCACATCGCGGAAGTCGCTGACGATCGTGTCATTGAGCTTGAGGCTCAGCGCGCCCAGCGTCTGCGCGCGATCGGTCGGGATGACGACCAAGCGCGCGGTTGACACCTTCAGCGCGCGCCCTTGCAAGAACATCGGGAAGTGTCGCGCATGCAGCTCCAGCGTGATGGGCGTCTGCGCAGGTGTGTGGATTAAGCGGTTGAAGGTGCTTGAGAACTCTTGGCGCAGGCTGAACACGCGGGTGAGCGCGCCCTCATCTGAGAGCTTCGTCAGGCTGCTCTCAAGGTTCTCATTGTGCACCTCAACCTGTCGGCGCAACACGCCGTCTTCTTGGGCGGTGTAGCTGAGGTTGAGGATCACGTCATTGATGCTCTGATAGTCAAAGGGGCGCAGGTGCGAGGGCAGCTCTAAGCGCCAATCGCTGACGGCGCCCGCGCCCTCAAAGGGCATGTAGCGCTCCTCGCGGAAGCTCAGCTCAAAGACGCCCGCGTCGCCTTGCGCGGTGCTCGTGGCGACGGAGGTGGTGCCTGTGAGCGGGACCTCAAAGAGGTTGGCCGCGCCGAGCGCCGCATCGCGCCGGATGTAGCTGTTGAGCAGCGTCAGGCGCGCGCTCACGTTGGTGTAGGGGCCAGTGATGCAGGGGATGGTCAGGCGCACGGTGCGCAGCCTGCGACGATACTGGCCTGGGTAATACAGGTCGAACCACAGCTCGGGCAGCGAGAGATCACAGCTGCCGGTCTCTTTGAGCTTGATGAGCGCGTAGGGGTCAAGCTGGGCGAGCGAGAAGCTCTGGTTGATCTCGGCCTCGCGCGTGTGCGTCTCTAAGAAGCGCCGCTCCATGGTCTGGAGCGTGACGCCGAGGCGCTCCCCCGCGAGCAGGCCTGAGCGCGCCGCGTCCCACTCGCCGCCGACGTAGCGTCGCGCGTCGTCTGGACGCTCGAAGTGATAGGCCTGCTCAGCGAGCCGGGCCATGGCCAGCGCGTTGTGATAGACCTCGCGGTGGAGCTGTTGCATCACGCGGGCGAGGTGGCTGTAGAGGTCGAGGTTGGCAGCGCGCTCGTTGAAGAAGGTCATGACCTCATCGTGCTGCGCCATGGTGCGCTCATGCAGCGTCACACCGCGCGCCGCGATCGTCTCGCGTCGGCGCGCGCTCTGCAGCTCGACCTCGATGGCCTTGAGGTCTTGCTCCGCCAAGACGCGCTGATGCTCCCAGCCCTGCTCGCGGCGCTCATAACCCGCGACGATGCCTGCGATGGTGGAGTAAGACTCCAAGAGATGAGCAACATTGTCCTTTAGGTTGGTTATGGCCGAGATGCTGTCTCCAGTCTGTTTGCCACCATACGAGGTGAACCCCACGTTGGGGAGCAAATAGGAGACAGCGGCCGCGGCGCTCAGCGCCGGTTGGATCGCCCGAATGGCTACCGCGGCGATGCGTGTGACCTCTTGTTGTTTTTCTGGTGTGGAGAGCCCTTCATCGATGAGGGATTCGTAGTAGTCGTGGCGATATTGTGCGGCTTCGAGGCGACGCTCGACGAGGGTGATGCTCTGGCGCGCGAGCTGAAGTTCTTGGTCTCTCACCTCGGTGGTGAGGGCGAGGAGGTCCTTCTGGTGGACATGGCGCAGGCGCGCGAGCGCTTCGGCGTCGCGTCGCTCCAGCGCGCTCAGCAGCGCCGCGCCGAAGCCTTGCGCTGAGGCCGCATAAGCCTTGGCGCGCTCCAACAGATACCCGAAGCGGTACGGAGGCAGGGCGCCCGTGCCTGCGGCGAGCATGTCGCTGGGGTTGAGACCTGCGGCGCGGGCGCTCACGAGCTGCGCAGGATCGATCGGCGGCGCAAGCAACGGGAGCTGGCGCGCCACGCCGTTGATGTCGAGGCAGTGGCGCAGCTTATAGAGGCGATCCTCGACGCGATCCCACGCCTCCAACATGCGCGTGTTTTGAGGGATGCAGAACGCGGCGTGGAGCGTCTTCGTGATGGAGCCTGCCCAGGGGCCAATCCAAGACGCCTCCACGGCCTGCTGTGTGCTGGGCTGCGCCTGAGTGATCTCACTGGATGCGGCTGACTCACCTCGCACCCAAAGGTCAGCAACGCTCCAATCTGCGCGCTCAGCGAGCTCCACGATGGGCACGTCGCTCTTGGCGGTCGAGCGTTGCGCCTTGGCCTCCCCAGGCGCGTCGCGATAGGTCTGCGTCATCGTGAGGTTGATGGTGGCGAAGGAGATGGGGACGTAGATGCTCTCTTGGCCTAAGACCACGTCGATGAGGGGAGGGCCAGTGCGCGTCTCCAGCTCGACCAAGAAGTCGGAGGCGCTGCTCAGTCGCGCCTTGATCTCAGGGTAGGTCTTGCCTTGGGTGGGCGCATCTGCGCAGTCGCCGAGCGTCGCTGGGCGCGCGCCGAGGATTTCTTGGGCGACGCTGTATTTGAGCGACGCCTCGCGCAGCAGCTCAGCGCTCTGCTGAGAGGTCGCGCGCATGAACAGGTCGTCACCCCAAGCGATGAGGTTGTCGACATACCGCATGACGATCCCGCGCTGCTGCGCGCCAAGACGCACACGCGCGATCGCGTGAGGGTTAAACGGGTCGCGTCGGTAGGCTTCAAGCGCCTCGCCGTCGGTGAGCTGCGCGCGCAGTGTGTCTTCGGATTGATCGCGCAGCTCACGATAGCGCCAGCTGCGATCGCGCTTGAGCCTCAGCTGCTCTGCCTCGCTGAGGGTGGCGCGAGGCTGAACGCGCTCAGCGGCGGTCGGATCAAAGAGGCGATGGTACCAGCGCTGCGCGCGCTCATATTGGCCTTGGCTGCTGAGATGATCAGCGATCAGGGCGGGGATGTGCGCGTAGATCTCGCGCAGGTAGACGCCCATCGGCCCGCGATAGTCGACGCCGCCAGCGGCGCTCTTGTCGAGGATCGCGTCATCGACGAGCGTGATCCCTGAGCTTCGCTCGCTGAGCGCGAGCTGTGTGTTGAGATCGAGCAGGTGATCGAGGCCACCCGTGGCGAGCGTGGACGCGATCGTCTCGCTCAGGCTCGTGTTCAGGCGGCGCAGCTGATAGTCGTCAGCCCCAGGGCCGACCTCGCTTTGAAGATAATAGGTGTCGGCGTCGATCTGAATGATCGCGTCGCCGTAAGCGCCGTTGACGATCTCTAAGTCTGATTGTGCGGGGAGGGTTGCGAGCTGAGGGCCTTGAAAGAGCGCTATAAGCTTATTTGTGAAGGCGGTTGACCACTGAGGTGAAGACCACATGTCAGAGATGCTGCCGCTTGCTGAAGGGATGAGTGAGGTTTGATAATGTTCGATGCGCGCACGATTGAGCATGAGTGATGTATATGTATATAAATCTAACCTGGGCAGTGTAAGTCTAAATGTGCGATGAAGCAAGCGGCGCTCAGCGCTAGGTGTAGTCCATAGGGTTGCGAGAGGGTAGTGGTTTGTTTTTGAATGGATTAAGTCCTGAAGCCACCAGATAAAAGCGCTATTGTTTGTTGTATCGAGGTCTCTTGCGTCAAGATAAGGCGGGTCATGGCCGAGGCTAAATGGCGAGCTGTTGAGAGGATAGCGTCTCATCGTATGGTTAGGTTTGAGCGCGCTATGATAAAGATCGACCTCAGCCCAGAGCTGCGTGTTGATGCCTGCTAAGTGGAGCTGTGTTTGACTTGAAGATACGTGTCTGATGGTGGGATAGATGCGCTCCCATATAGGGCCGCGCAGCGTATATTCTTCGGTAGGCGCGCCGATGTCATCTTGATTGTAGAGGGGGCGAAAGTCATGAGACTGATCGAAGCCAAACAGCGTCGCGGTCCTGGGTCGGACGGTCTTTCTGACGATAGGATCGAGGATGATACCGCCGCGCTGGTAGGTCGGTGGTGAAGCGGCCGCGCTGAAGGGCGCCTCGTTGAGCTTCAGGTTTTGAGGGGGCGTCCAGCTGCCATCGAGCTTGCGCTTGATATATTCGATGAAGGCCTGGTGGCGGTAGCCTGGGCGGCTGTGCTCTGTGCTGGGCTCATCGCTGCGCTGCGTCACATAGCGCACCCAGAAGACGTGCAGCTGGCCTTGGTAGATGATGGGTGAGAGGAAGCGCGAGGGCAGCTGCGCCTCGATCTTCTCCCACGCGCCCCAGCGGGTGCCGCGATCGGCTCGGGCGGCGCCGTAGCGCGCGTCTTCAACGCGCCGATAATAACACTGCGGCGGATCCTCGGCGGTGACGCCGATGAGGTGCAACACGTCGCGCTGCTTGTCAGCGTCAAGCTCGTGGTAGGAGCCCGCGATCGTGAGCTTGTTGAGGGTGTCAAAGCCGCTCAAGTACTGCGCATAGGCGTCGGTGATGGCCTCGTCGCTCAGCTCCTTGGCGAGCAGCGCCTGCTCTAACGCTTTGAACAGCGGCGTCTTATCATCGCGCAGCCCTGGCTCCAGGTAGTTCTCGGGGTAGAGGAAGATCTTGCGGTTGGCCTCCCACACCCGATAGTGCTGGCGCCACGCCCACTCATGCGCGGGGATGCGCTCTGGAGAGACGGCTTTGGGCTGCGGTGCGTCGGGCTCGGTCGCCTCCAGGTTCATCAAGCAGCGCTGCACGTAGCGCTGGACGCTGCCGATGGCGGCGAGCAGGCGTGAGGTGCGCGCGCAGCCGCCAAGCTCCACGTCGATCAGGTAGGTGTGGGTGAGCTGCGCGGCATTCTTGAGGGGTGCCGCGCTGGAGCGCAGCAGCGAGGCGACGAGGCCGTCGCGCTTGATGCTGAGCGAGGCGTCTTCGATCGTGGCGAGGGCGTGGGCTTGGGCAGGATCGTCTTGAGCGCGTGCGCGCAGCGCGCCTAGCAGCGCGTCGCTCAGGGTGGTGAGTGAGACTCTGTCCGCATCCCGCGCGAGCGCGAGCGTGTGGCCGCCTACCCCCAAGCGCTTCGCCAGCGTGAGCGCGCGTGAGAGCTGTCGCAGCGCGGTCAGCGGCGCCGTGTCCAGCGGCAGGTGCGCCTGGATCGACTGGATGAGGCTCTCTTGGGCGCTGAGCAGCGCGGCGAGCTGGGGCAGGGTGGTGGCGTTTGGCTGTGGGGTGGTGGCGAGGTTGTTGAGCAGGCGCGCGAATGCGCGCGCGTCGCTCACCTCAGGGCGAGGTGGGAGCAAAGCGCGCGCTTGGTCGATGCGCTGGATGTCATCAATCGTGAGCGCGTCGAGCGATGAGAGGCCAAGCTCAGGCGCGGCCTCGCGCAGCAGCGTCACCATCGCCTCAGCGCTTGCGAGATCTCGCCAGAGCAGCGCGCACAGCGGTCCCAGCGCGTCGATGAGGGCGGCGATGGTCTTTGGGGGTGCGTCACCGCGCAGCTCGCTGAAGACGTCGGTCGCATTGAGCGTGCGCCCGAGCAGCGTCGCCAGCGGCGCGATGAGCGGCGCGGGCAGCTCAAGCGCCTGCGCCAAGCCCACGCTCAAGATGGCCTCGCTGTGATGCGCGCGCAAGCGCGCCATCACCTGCGGTAACATTGTGGGGCTCACCTCGTCGGGCAGCGTGAGGGGTTGGGCGAGGTCGAACCCTGCGCCGAGTCGGTAGATGCCGCTGGCGTCAACCTGCTCCAAGCGTGACATGTTCGCGGTGATGATGGCGCGCGACTGCGCCTCGCTGATCTCTGCGCCGCGCGCGAGCAGCGGGGTGGAGGTCGTGAACAGGTTCGCGCTGTCACCCGTCACGCGCAGCGTGGTCTGACTCCCGTCGGCATCGCGCACGCGCACGCCGAGGTGGTCGCCTGTGCGCTGAGGTGCGCCGCTGGCGTTTGCGCGGTAGGCGATGGTGGCGCGCGCTTGGCTGTTCCAGTCGAGGATGAGCTGATCGAGGTCGTCATCGTCGCCCAGTCGCAGCGTCTCAGGCGCCTCTGCGTGTCCGTGGCGCGTGACCTCGTAGCTGATCTGTGCGCCGCGCAGCGCGGTGATGGGGGCGAGGCTCGTGAGGGTGGCCTCGCTGGGGGGCAGCAGCGCGAAGGTGGTGTCAGCGAAGGTGAGGGCGCCGTCACTCTGCGCTTGTGTGACGATGACCTGAGCCGCGATGAGCGCCTCAGCGCGCGCTGCGTCGCGCTGGGCGGGCGTGTGCGTCGCGCGTGCGAGCTGACGCAGCGCGTCGATGTCCCACCCCGCGCGCTGCATCCAGTCGCGTCGTGTCAGCAGCGCGTCGAGCGTGTACCAGCCTGACAGCGGGCCGCTGTCAGGCGCAGGGGAGAGCGCCAAGAGGGTGAGCAGCGCGGGGATGCTGAGGTTGAGGTGCTTGGCGAGCCGCGCGTGCTGATAGAGCGCGCTGAGGTGAGCCTCGCTCAGCGCCATGGCGCGCGCTGTCTCATCGCTCGCGCTCGGGTCAACGCCAAGCCTAGGGGCGAGCCCGATGATGAGCTGGAGCAGCGCCTCCTCGCTGACCCCAAGCCCGGCGCGAAGCCTCGCTAATTCTTGCTGATCGGCGCGTGCGGACGCGCTGGCGAGCGCAGGGTGCAAGAAGCGAACCTGCGGCTTAGGATAGGCGCCTTGAGCCGCGACCAGCGCGGGAGGGTTGAAGCGACGATCACGCAGTGTGCGCGGCAGGTGGGAGGTCAGCGCCAGCAGCTCCTCCACGCTCACCTGCGCGCGCTCCATCAGGCGATGCGTCTGCGCCACCGCCGCGACGACGGCCTCATCAAGCGCATCACTCAGCCCGGCCTGCGATAGATGCGTCAACACCAGATCTAGCTCGCCCACGCGCCAGCCCGTCGCGCGCCACAGCCGCACGAAGCGATGCATGCGATCGAGCGCGTCCAGGGTCAGCCCCGCGATGTATTCAATGTCGTCTTGGATGCTCTCTTGCGCGCGCCTGCCCGCGCGAATGGTGATGGGCTTGGTCCCAGCGCGCGTGACAAAGCGCGTGGCGATGAGGTCGCTGAGCGTGTCACGGCTGATCCCCATCGGCTCCAACAGCAGCTGCGCGTCAAGCTGCGCGAGGGAGGCGCCCTGCTGCGTGAGCGGCACGCTGTAGAGGCGCGCGAGGTTGGCGAGGTCAGCGTCTGGCTGCGTGATGAGCGCGTGCGCTCGCGGCGACAACCCCAACCTCAGCCGCGCCAGCGCGTCCCCCGTCACCAGCGCATCCTCGCCGAGCTGCGCGAGGCTCACCCCTGCGGCCTTCGCGATGAGTCGCGTGGTCTCCACGGCGAGGTGGAGCGGCTGCTGAAAGCTGTCGGCTTGTTGCGGGAGCACCTCGCCATAGACGAACGCCTCAAGCGCGGCGCGATCGCCCAGATCGCCCCCAAAGCCCGCCTCGCGTGCCACCGCGCGCTCTAAGATCTCATTGACGATGACGAGGTGAGGCAAGGCCTCATCTGCGTTGGCGCAGGTGAGCTGGATGGTCCACAGATCGGGGCGTCGCTGCTGCAAGTGGAGCGGGTGATCGATCGCATCGCCAAAGGTTGGCGTAGAGATATGATCCTCCACGAAGCTCATCAGATCGATGAAGTAGGCGCCCGGTCCGAGCGCCGATTGGCAGTGCTCACAGCGACAGAAGCTCTGGGACCCGAACAGGTCTTCGAAGCCTGGGAGCTGCTTGAGCGAGCGCAGCAGCGCGGGGCTGAGGTTGTCAGCCATGCCCCCTTGGAGCGGGCCGCTCATGAGGTCTACCACCGCGCCGCTCTGTGCTGCGACGTTTACGGTGATGCGCTCGGCGCGGGCGTGAAGCTGTGCTGCGCGCTCGGGGCTTAAGCCTGAGCGCTGCACGAGCGTATCGAGCGGCAGCGCGGCGACCTCCAGCGCGCTGGAGGCGCCCGCTTTAAGTAAGGGCTCGATCTCAAGGACGTCTTGGGTGAGCGCGTAGACGCGCTGATAAGCGCGCGCGCTCGCGCGCAGCATGGTGCGATCCTGCTCACTGGCCAGCTCTGAGTAGCGGAAGGTCTTGAGCTGTGGGCTGTCAGGATCGAGGTTGATGGCCAGCAGCCCCTCATTGAGCGCGAACATCTCGCGGACCATCTTGACGCGCCGCCCAAGCTCGCGCTGGCGATCTTGCTCACTGAGCTTGGGGTCATCGAAGACCTCCGCGAGCCTCATCCCAGGGAGCTGATCAGCGATCGCGACAGTGCGCGCGAGGTCGAGTCGAAGCAGGGAGCGCTCATCGTCATTGAGCCCGACGAGGTTGAGGCCAGCGAGGGTGCGGCGCGTGACGAGCGCCGCGCCAGGGTTTCGTTTGCGCAGCTGGTCCAAGCGATCAAAGGCGCCGAGCGCGTCTTTGAGCTGAACATCAAGCGTCTCAACGCGCTTGCCAAGGGTCGCCCCTGGGAAGACTCGCCCGAGCTTGCGCTGGAGGAGCGCAGCATAATTTTGTGCGGAGAGGTCACCTGGCGTGGGCGTCTCGCTGCGTTGGATGAGGTCAACCCAGTCGTCTTCGTTGAGGTTGATGAGCTCTGTGAGCTTGGACGCGCGCTCAAGCGAGGTCGCGACCAGCTCAAAGCGCTCATCAAGCAGGTGATAGCGGGTGACGGCGTGACCGAGGGCGCGCGCGTCTTCGGGGCTGAGCCGCCTGTTTTGGACGAGCGCGCTGAGCGCTGCTTGGGTGACGGCGCTGAGCTGACCTGCGGCGACGATGACATGGTCGATAACCTTATCGTCGATCCTGGCGATTTGACCGAGCTTGTAGAGCTTGGCCGCGTCGAGCTGCTGACGCAGCGCAGGGTTATCGCGCAGCGGACGCTCAAGCAGCAGCAGCTCTTCGACGAGGCCCGAGTCAGGATTGCCCAGGCTCGCCTCAAACACCCCCAGCGCGTCACGAAGCGAGGCATCTTTAGCCAGCAGGGGATCGTCGAGGATGAGCGCGCTCAGCGCTTGATAAGTGGCATAGCGCAGCGAGGATTCATCGGGTTTGGTGCCAGCGGGGAGGCGCAGGCGAGCGGCGAGCTGGGTGAGGTTGTCGAGGCCAAGCTGGGTGAGGATGTGCTGGGGCACGGGGCGCAGCAGGGAGGACTCGATGGCGCTGGCGAGCGCGGCATCGCGCTCACGCAGCTCGGCGAGGGTGAGGTAGGCGCGCTCAAGCATCGCGATCAGCTGCGTCTTGTCCATCGTGTTCTCCCCAGGGTGATGTAGGCGTGTGATGCGCTTAGGTTTTTGGGCCAGCCGTGAGCGGATCAAGCGGTGAGAGCGCCAGCACGTCAGGGCTTGAGCGCGTCAGCCGCCCTGTATGGCGGTGGCCCTCCCTGAGCTTGAGCTGAGCAGCTCCACTGCGCGAGCGCGCCGAGCTGAGCAGGAGGACCATCAGGATCACGCCAAGCGCGACACCTTAACCGACGAACCTCCATGACGATGTCAACAGGTTGCCTGCTCTGCGTCGTCATCGCAAGGCAGAAAGATCAGGTTTTTGGCGTCAGGCGCCGCGTCGGTCCCGTCGTAGCGCGCGGCTTGTCTGAGAGATGTGTGCTGATAGTGAGGCGATGTGAGATGTAATTTAGATTTTAAGTTGTTGTTTTTATTTGGTTTTATTGTGTTGGCGGGCTCAGCTTGTCGCTCAGGTTGATAGGGGCGTGTCGGGCGGTAGGTGAGGCGCGCCGGGCTGGCTGGCGGTGTCGCCGGTCTAGCTGGTGCGCGTGTCGTTCAAGGGATCAGGCGGTGCGCTGGCGTGCTTCGGCGCTGGCGTGCGCTGGCTGTTGGCGATCGCCTCACGGGAGGTGCGGGCATGCTCGGCTTGAATACTTACGCTGCTCTTTGCCTCGCGTGCGATTTAGTAGACAGAACGCAGCAGGATTGAACACGAGAGGATAGGAAGGGTTAGGTTTTTAGCCCCGTTTGTGAGTAGATGGAAAGGTTTGTATGATGCGATCCATCTCAGGGACGTAGTATTCTACGAGCCAAGCTTCATACTCCGGAAGCATGGTTTTTGACTCTAAGTCGTCTTTGAAAGTGTTTTCGCGCCAGTATAGATAAGTGTCTTTTAGTAACTTTTGAGGAGAGTCGCTGTTGTAGATGAGGAGGAGTTCTTTGAGAATTATGAGGTATTGTGTGATCTCTTCGTGGCTTGTTGTTGTTTTGTTTCCGAAGCAAAATTTGCTTTTAAGGAGGGTTTCGAAAGAGTTGTGGATTGCTCGATTGGTTAAAGTGGTAATGATAGCATTTCTTTCTTTTTTTTGATTGAACTTAATTGGCTTGCTGCTTCTCCGACCTAGGAAGATAGTGATGAGTCCTGTGAATTCCTCTCTGGACTCAGGCGGGTAAGGGTTTGATAATAGGTTATTTAGGGACTGATGGATAATGCTGAGGGGGAATTTACATATTGCGTGGAGTAGTTCTGTTATTTCAATCTGCTTGGAGATGATTTTATCTGCTTGGTTTTGTATGTTTATGGGGAATTTTACATTGACTTTGGATTTTAGGGTTGATGTGTATAGAGTATTGTTGAGTTCTGCTATTATGCTTCCCATGAGGTAGTTGTATGACGCCATTTCAATGCCTCTTCTGTTTGCTTAGAACTTCATTTGGTTCCATAGTTTAATTGCCTCGTTTCTTGGGAGTGTTTGAAAGGATTGGTTTAATTGGGCTACTGCTGCTCTTGCTGCCTCTGCTCTCTCTCCCGTTGCTGGGAAGAAAAACTCTAGATCTTGTCCTGATGGACCCCCGCGTCTATAGAATTCCTGCGCTACACTCCTAGGTAATTCTCCTCTTGCTATGTGACTTCCTACATGGCTTGTTGTGCCAGTGGCGTATCCACCAACTGCCCGGGGGAATTCGTTGGTCATATATAGTCCACTGTCCGGTGTTGCCGTTCTTATGTTGTTGATTGATTCTTGGAGGTCAAATTGTTTCATTGGGCTGCCTTGATAGCCATGGTATAAAATAATCATGGAATCGTCAGTGCCAGGGAGTTCGGGCACATCTCCAGGATTTGGTTTTTCGAATTTTATTCCTGATTTAGTGTTGTGCTTTTTGTTATTTGAGCCTTTCTTCGGCTTTTTGCTAGCTTTATCTCCCTTCTTTTTGGCCGCTTTAATAGCGTCTAGCGCTGCGTCAGCGGGCTTGGTAGCCTTACGAGTCCACTTGTAGACCGTAGGAGCGATGCCAACGATGGGGACCATGGCGGCGAAGCTCAGCGCTGCGCCTGCATAATCCCCACGAACGAGCGAGATGACAACGTTGATCCCGTCTGCCAGCTCCCCCACCGCCGGGATCATGCCCACCACATCCAGCACGAGCTGCGTGGCGTCCAGAACCACGCTGATCTCGGCTTGGACGAGCTTGGCATCTTCGACAATCGCTGACAGCCGTGAGCCTAAGCCCGTGTCGTATAACTTGCGGATGAGCCAGGGTATTTCTTTGTCGTTGGTGCCGCCAAAGGTGCCGTGCGTATCCCTCCCATCGGGCTTCTTGCCGCGGAGCGAGGCGTGCGGCGAGTCGGGGGAGTCAGGGGTGCCGCCTGCGAGGCCGTCGGGCGTGGCGCCGCTCTCTGGATCAAGACCAAGGGTGGCGCGTGGATCGAGGGTGGGTGTGTCGCCGACGCGCGCTTGAGCAGGATCATCGACGCGCGTGCCCGTGGTGGGCATGTCGGGTGGCAGCGAGGTGCCCGGTGGTAAGATGATGCCGTCTGCGCTGGTGGGCGCTTGCGGGGGAGGGCGAGGTGCGCCGGGCTGGCTGGCGGGTCCGCCCGTCTGGCTTGTGCGCGTGTCAGTTGAGGGATCAGGCGGTGCGCTGGCGTGCTTCGGGGGGGGCGCGTGCGCTGGCCGCTGCCTGACGTCTCGCGGGAGGCGCGGGCGCGCTCGTCTTAACGTCTTAACCGCTTGCGCTGCTCTCTGCCTTGCGTGCTAGTTAGTAGACGGAACGTAGTATGATTGAACACTAAAGGGTAGGCAGGTCTAGGTTTTTAGCCCCGTTTGTGAGTAGATGGAAAGTTTTAGATGATGCGATCCATTTCAGGGACATAGTATTCTACGAGCCAAGACTCATATTCCGGTAGCATAATCTTAGACTTTAAGTCGGCTTCGAAAACATGCTTACGCCAGTAGAGGTATGTTTCTTCAAATAGCTTTTGCCGTGTTTTATAATCTTGAATGAGTAGTAATTTGTGGAGAGTTGTAATATATTTCGCGATATTTTCGTGACTTGTGGAGTTTTTGTTTCCAAAGCAAAATTTGCTTTGGATGAGGGTGTTGAAAGAGTTATTGATGGCTCGATTGCTCAATATGTCAGTTATTTTGTTTATTTCTGAATTTTGATTGTAATTTATATGTTTTTGCTTTCTCTCTTCCAGGAATACTATTATGTGTGCATTGAAATAGTCTCTATCTAGTGGGGGGTACGGAGTTGCGAGGAGGTTGTCCAGAAAGTAATTTACAAGATTTTGCTCAAAGTGGCATATTTCTAATATTAGGTCTAGTATCTCAGCTCTTTTTGATGTGATTTGGTTTGCTTGGGCTTGAATGTCTAGTGGGAAGTTGATCGGTCTGTTGACCCTTAGTGCTGACGTGAAAAGTATATTGTTGAGTTCGGAGGTTATGTCTGCCATTAAGTGATGTTGGGATGCCATTGGCTAGAGCCTGTGGGGGTTTTCGATGTTATTTTTGGTTCCAAACCTTAAATGCTTCCAGCTTAGGTAAGGTTTGAAATGACTTATTTAGCATTTCAACTGCCGCTCGTGCTGCCTCCGCTTTCTCTCCTGTGGCTGGGAAGAAAAACTCCGGATCCTTGCCTAGTGGACCACCCCATTGGTAGAAATTTTCTGCTACATTTTTGGGGAGGCTTCCCCTAGCTATTTGGCCGTTGACTCCAGTCGCATAGCCCGAAAATACTCGATTGAAATCATCAGACATATAAAGGCCGCCCTGTGGTGTTATGGTGCGTATGTTTTCAGCTGAAGCTCCAAGGTCAAATCCTTTAATAGGGATGCCTTGATAACCATGATAGAGAATTATCGGAGAGTTAGCATCACCTGGTAACTCTGGTAGGTCTTCTTTTCGCGGTGCATTAAAAGCGATCTCAGATTTATTATTATGGTTTTTATTATTTGAGCCTTTCTTAGGCTTTTTGCCTGAACCTATCCCACTAACAGTCGCGACAGCCAGATCATACAAAAGCCAAGATTG
>CAYXWB010000133.1:0-13495 GCA_964468515.1 uncultured Bradymonadales bacterium
CGTGGCAGCGGGTCTGGTAGGTGAAGCCGTCGATGGCGCAGACCTCTTGGCTGATATCATTCGCAGGCAGCTGCGGGCAGTTGGCGGCTTCACAGCGACCGGCAGCGTTGCACAGGTCAGCGGCCGGGCAGTCGGCGTCGACGTTACAAGCTGGCGCACACTCGCCATCGTAGTCAACCGCGACGTGGTGAGCGCCCGCGTCACAGGCGTTGGAGTAGGTGTTGCCATCGACGCCGCAGACGGGCGCATAGAGCGTGTCGCACGAGATCTCCTCACAGCGACCTGCTGCGGAGCACTGCTCATAGATGGCGCACTCGTTGTGCTGAGCGCAAGGTGGCGCGCAGGGCCCCGCGTAGTCCACGCGCACATGGGCGCGGCTCGCGTCGCAGCGGCTCTCATAGGTCACGCCATCCTCGCCGCAGACGTCGCCAGGCTGAGGGCAGTCATCAGGATCAGCAGGGGCGGGCTCATCAGGGTGGCCGGGATGATCAGGGTGGTCAGGAGGGTGAGGATAATCGTCGCACCTGTCCCCACGATCATGGTGCTCCGAGATGATGAGGCAACCGGAGGTGAGGGTGGTGGCGCCGAGCAACAGGGCGCTGGCGAAGAAGAGGGTGGGGCGGCTAAGGCGTCGCATGGTAAACCTCTGAGCTGGAGCGCAGTCGCGCAGGTGTAGCTTGATGACGTGTTGAGGGCGCGGGCGCTCGGTCTCGCCGAGCGCTGACAGGTGTTCAGTCGCGTGGTGGTGTTCATATTGTGCGCAGTGTGCATCTTTCTTGGGGTGTTTTTATCAACGCGCAGGAGGTGAACCGTGCGACCCCGCGACTCTGAGGCTGCGCGCTTGATCGCGCAGTTTGGCTTGCAGCCTCACCCCGAAGGCGGCTTCTATCGCGAGACGTGGCGCGCTGCCCAAGCGCTCGCGCTGCCTGGGCGTTACGGTGGCGCGCGCTCCTCAGGGACGGCGATCTATTATCTGCTGGAGGCGGGCGATCGCTCCGCGCTACATCGGATCGCGTCGGATGAGGTGTGGCATTTTTATGCGGGGCAGCCGCTGCGCGTGGTGATGTTGCATCCGAGCGGTGAGCGTGAGGATCTGCTGCTGGGGGCAGCGTGGGAGCGCGGCGAGTCATTTCAAGGGGTGGTGCCCGCGGGGAGCTGGTTTGGCGCGTCACTTGATAGCGCCGAGGGCTTTGCGCTGGTGGGCTGCACGGTGGCGCCGGGCTTTAATTTTATGGATCTTGAGTTCGCTGATACGGCGCGTCTGGCTCGTGAGCTGCCTCAACATGAGGCGATCATTCGGGCGCTCGGGCGCGCGCGGGGAGGTGTGCGGTGATCGAGCGCGTGGTGATCGTGGGGGCAGGGTATTGTGGCGAGGCGTTGGCGCAGCGCGCGCTTGAGGCGGGCTTGGAGGTGGTGGTCACGGCGCGCGATGTGTCGCGACTGGCGCCGCTTGTCGCGCGCGGAGCGAGGGCGCTCGCGCTGGATGTAACCGCGCTCGATGCAGCGGCGCTCGCGCCTGTGCTTGGGCCAACGGCCGCGCTGATCTACAGCGTGCCGACGCTCTATCAGTCCGTAGAGCCCGCCCCTGAAGGCCAGCTGCCTCATCACGTGCAGCCGCTGGAGGCGACGCTCGCTGTGGCGCGTGAGGCGGGTTTGGGGCGGCTGATCTACCTCTCCTCAACCTCAGTGTATGGCGATCATGAGGGGCGCTGGGTGGATGAGGAGACGCCGCTGGCGCCGCTGTCCGCGCTGGGTGAGATGCGGCGCGACTTAGAGGCACACGCGCTCAAGCAGGCGCCTGTGCTGCCCGTGAGCATAGCGCGGCTGGTGGGCATCTATGGTCCTGGACGCACGCTCGTGGAGGCGATCGAGCGAGGCCGCTACCGCGTGGTGGGCGAGGGGGACAAGGTGACCAACCGCGTCCATGTGGAGGACATCGTGAGCGCGCTGATGGCGATGATCGCGCAGCATGCGTCGCCAGGTGAGCCAGGGGAGGTCTATAATGTCAGCGATGGCTCGCCCGTGACAGTGCGCGCGTTGCTGGACTTCTTGGGCCGTGAGTATGGGATCGTGGGGCCGGCTGCGACGAGCTTGGAGGAGGTCGCCGCGCGTCAGGGGGCCAACGTGGCCGCTCGGTGGGAGGCGCAGTACCGATGCGATAATCGTAAGATGCGCGAGGTGTTGGGGGTGACGCCGCGCTATGAGGATGTGTTCGCCGGATACGGCGCGATCTTGGGCGCGCCTTAAAGCGCGCCCAAGCGAGACGCGAGAGCGGGCACGAGGCGTATGCCTCGTGCCCGCTCTCGCGTCTCGCGCGGTGCCGCAGGCGTCGCGCTTAAAGATCAGCCCTTCGCCGCGAGGTGCTTCTCCATGCCGCGGTTAACCTCTTTGAGGTTGGGGGTGACGAGCTTGACGACGAAGCTCTCCACAGCATCACCGATCTTGCCAGAGAGCAGGCGTGGGACGCCGGGGATCTTAGAGGCGTCGACCTTCAGCTCGCCTAAGATGTGAACCTCGGTGACGCCGTCGGCCTTGTGGGTGTAGCGGGTGGTGCCCTTGCAAGAGACCGCGTCGGGCAAGAAGCCGACCTTCATCTCCCAATCGCAGCTGTGGGTGTCGTCATGCCAAGTGGCGTAGTCGGTCCACTGGAGCATGTCCGGCTTAATGAAGGCGGAGGCGATCTTGGGGATCTCCTCACCGCTGGCCTTCCAGATGTTGACGGCCTTGAGGGTCGTGTCATCGACGCGCGCGTGGGTGTCGACGATGATCTCCGAGACGTTCGGCAGATAGGGCGCGAGGGCTTTGAGGTCGTCGCGGAAGGTCTCATAGACGCGCGCGAGGTCGAAGCTGATGGTGTCACGGATGTCGATCTTAGCCATGCGAGGTTCTCCGCGAGGCGCGCGTCTTGAGCGCGCGAGCGTAATGGGGGCGAGGAGACGTCACCGATTTTGGAAGAAGTTCGCGTTTAAGTCGATGTACTTCTTCCACTTATCGGGGGTGTCATCCTCCTCAAAGATCGCCTCGACGGGGCACTCGGGCTCGCAAGCGCCGCAGTCGATGCAAATATCGGGATCAATATAGAGCTGAATGTTGCTGAGGCGAGCGGTGTCGCCCATGGCCTGAAGCTCTTTGATCTCATCGACGGGCAGTGGGCCGTGGATGCAGTCGACGGGGCAGACCTCCACGCAGGAGGTGTCACATGTGCCGAGGCAGGGCTCGGTGATGATGAATGGCATAAGGCACTATCCTTATCAGGGATGGCGCGCACGCGGGTGGCTGCTCATGCGCGCGATGGGGGAGTGGGGGCGTTGTGGCGCGAGGGCGCACAGCGCGCCTTGGAGCGGGCGCGCGCCTCTATGTTGGCGACGCGCCCCCGCAGGTCAACAAGAAAGCAGCATCATCGCTGCGTCAGCGCACCCTCAGCTCAGCCTAGCGCCACACCACACAAGGAGTGGTTGAGGTGCAGCAAGTTGAGCTGTTCACCGAAGCTGTTGAGCCCGCAGGTGGATGTCTGACACAGGGCGCTGGCGAGCGCGTCGAGCTGGCCATGATGCTCCGCCTCATAGACGCGCCCCAGGCAGTTAAACAGCAGCAAGCCTTGGGCAGGTTGCCCCAGCGCGTCGATGGCCTTGGTGATGGCGTCACGCGTCTCGGCGATGAGGTCGCCGCAGGCCAGGATGTTGAGGCGCTCGCCAGGCTGCAAGGGGCAACCCATCACGAGGTGTCCTGCGGGGTTGATGTCCAAGATCGACGCGGGCGCCGCTTTGCCTCGAAAGCGCGTCCCGAGCGGATGAATCGCTGCGATCTCAGCGGTGAGCGCGCTCGCGCTTAAGCCTAGCGCTTCAGCCACGACCTCACGCGCGGGACGGTGGTTGAGGGTGATGATCTGACGCTGATCGGAGGACAAGCTCGTGAGCGTGACCCAGCGCTCTGTGAGGCTCAGGTGGCTGTGGTGGAGCAGGGCGAAGGGGCGAGGATATTCGAGCAGCGTGACGGCGGCCGCGTCGCGATAGACGCGGCCATGGTAGGCGATCGCGTTGGGCCAGCCGCCCAAGTTCCCGAGCGCGGCGCCGACCAGCTCAACGCGTGGCATCTTGCTGGTGAGAAACGGCGTCCACAGCGGGCCATCGCCGAGGTGATGATCGGCGAGGGTGAGCCAGAGGTGGCGCTGCGGGTCGAGCGTGGCGCGCGTGCGCCCGATGCGCTGGGACAGCTGCTCAGGCAGCGGCACCAGCGGCAGCAGTGAGAGGCTGCTCAGGCGCGGGATGATCTCAATGGCGGCGCGCACGTCATCGCCGTGCAGGCTCATCCCCACGATCGCGCCGCGCGTGAGCGCGCCACCGTGGACCTCACCGGCGCCTGTGGCCGCGATGCCTCGTCCCGCGAGCCGGCTGTCGAGCGCGGGCGCGATGAGGTGAGGATCGTGGGGGGCGCTGAAGAAGATGAAGGTGAGCGCCGCATGATCGGCGTCGAGCTGATCGAGCACCTCATGGAGCGCGCGCACGGTCTGTGGGGCCGCGCTTGAGCCCACGCGCACTGGGGAGAGATGAGGGTCACGCGCTCGCATCAGCGTCACCTGTGCGCCTTGGGAACAGTGGGGGAGGCTAGGCGCGAGGCGCCTGTCGCATGCGACAGGCGCCTCATGCCACCTCAACGCGCGTTGCGGCGACGGCGAGAGTGAGCGAAGAAGAGGCCCATCACGAGCATCAGCCAGGGCGTCTGTGTCTTGCTCTGGGCGCTGGCGCAGCCACAGCCCTCATCTTCGGGTTGCGGCGTCGGCGTGATCACAGGGTCGGGATCAGGATCAGGGTCGGGATCAGGATCGGGGTCGGGATCAGGATCAGGGTCGGGATCAGGATCAGGATCGGGATCAGGGTCGCGTCCAGGGCAGCCATCATCGACTCCGCCATTACAGTTGTTATCAATATCATCGCCGCAGGTGTCGACCGGCTCAGGCAAGATCTGCCCCTCGCAGGTGCCATCCCAGCGCCCATTGAGGCAGCTCTCTGTGCCGGGGGTGCAGCTGCCGCGCCCTTGGGTGCCCAAGCGACCGGTGTAGCAGGGGCGTGTGTCGCCCGCTTGGCAGCTCTGACCTGGGCTCAAACAAGCGAGCGAAGGGCGCGTCTCGACCCAGATGGGGCAGCTCTCCCTATTGGAGAGGACCTCACCTTCCGCGCTGACGTAAGCCTGAAGCGCGCCATGCTCAGGATAGATATACTCGAAGCCGTCGCCGTCAATCGCGACAAACACGTAAGGGTGACAGCCCTCCGCCAGCGCTTGCGTGTGCACATAGCTCATACCCGTCCTTGGCGCTGGGGCGCCATTGGGAAGCTCTGTGACATCGTGATAAGGGCTCATGTCAGCGCATTGACCGTTGACCACAGCTTGAATCGCACGCGGCGTGCCCATAGGCTCGCCGTTAATCTCAAAGTAGTTCGCCGCGAAGGTGACTGAGCCGAGCGTCGTCGTCTCCTCGTAGAAGTTATCTTCTAGGGTGAGCTGATAGTGAATACCATCGCTCAAGGTAGCGATCGGCTCGGTCGTCGTCCCCAAGGACATGGTGACGCGATTTTGGATGACGTCATTGATAAGAAAGCTTAACGCTGTGACGCCGATAGCTGTATAGCCAGGAGAGGTTGCTAAGCCAAGATTGAAGGGGTCAGTGGCGAACTCAAGGGCCATGCTTTGAGCGTTGATGGGGCCAAGTGGTGTGAAGAATCTCTCATAGAGGATCTCGCTTGGCCCTTGATTAAGCAGCTCCCAACGCATGCGTCGCGTTGTGGTCTGCTCGTCTGTGCATGCTAACTTGGGGCCAACGCATTGTGCGACCCCATCGATCATGCCCACCTCACAACAAGAGGCGTCGACAAACGGCTCCAACGCCGCGGTTGTAGGATCGTCGGGGTCATAGCCGATCTTCTGAGCGCTGCAGTCGCAATCTTCTACGAGACTATACCAGCCTTGCCAGAGGCTCGCCTCCGCCATATAGGGCTGGTAGCGCAGCGGTGGTAGAGGCAAGATGGGGATGCCTCCTTGGCTCGTGAAGCCCCATCGGTGAGGGGCCATGCGGATACGGTTGACGAAGTGTACGCCGACGCGATCCTCGTAGACAGGCAGCGCGTCAGAGAAGGGCAAGCTGGTGGTCTGTGTCGACTCGCCGAGCTGCTGCGCGACGACCTGCGCGTCACTCATCTCAGCGGGAGCGGGGGCTTCTTGACAGCCAAAGAGCGCGCTCGCCAGGAGCACGCTCGCGAGGCCGAGGTGAGAGGTCTTCGTGATCATGCGTCTCTCATGGGGTTCAAGCGGTGCGGCGGCGACGCCAGCCGATGAGCGCGGCGCCAAGCCACAAGAACAGCCCCGTGGCGGGCGCGCCTGGGGCGCTCGCGCAGCCGGGCTCATCATTGCTCAGCTCGCGGTCAGGGTTCGGCTGACCAGGGTTGGGAGCGTCGTCAGGCATGTCTTGCGTGTCGGGCTCCACTGGGGGCTCGACCGAGCAGCCCTCATCGAGCTGTCCATCGCAGTTGTCATCGATGCCATTATCACAGATTTCTTGCGGCGCGGGCAGCGTCTGGAGGCGACACTCACCGCTCCACTGCTCGCCAATGCAGCGCTCCGATCCGGCCAAACACTGACCGATGTTGCGGGTGCCATAGGGGCCTGTGTAGCAGGCGCGCGTGTCGCCTGTCTTGCAGGTCTGGCCCAGCGGGGAGCAGGTGTCAGCGGGGCGATCTTCGCTGTAGAAGGGACAATCTGCGGCGCCGCCGAGAGCGATGCCGAAGCTGCCGACCTCGGGGTAGGCGCGATCAACGCCTTGGCCGTCGCGCGTGTAGAAGTAGTAGCGGTGGCAGCCAGGGGGGAGCTGCGCGCTGGTCTCAAACGCGCCATGCGCGGGCGTGCCCGCGACGAGCGTGAGGTCTTCGCACTGGCCGTTGATGATCGCGAGGATGGACTGAGGACCACCGCCACCTTGGAAGTAGGTGATGCCGAAGCGCTGCTGGGTGCCGTCGCTCCAGTGGATGCCATCGCCGATGACGGGGATCGCGCCGCCGCGCCCGAAGTCTTGCACCCAGCCTGTGCCATGACGGCCCACGCCGAGCAGCGTGTGATCGCCGTTGATGTTGGCCCAGTGTCCGGGGGAGTGGATCCAGCCGTCGACGGCCTCGGCGCCGCTGCGCTGGCCCATGGCCATGTTCTCGGCGGAGTAAGCGGAGGAGAACAGGGTCACGCGGGTGGAGGCGTCGGTCACACCGCAGGTGGTGGTGGCGCCTGCGCAGCGGGCGCCGCCCGCGCCGTCAGACTCCAGCGGACAGCACGAGGAGTGATCTTCGCACCAGCAGCCGTCGACATCAATGGCGCGCGCGTGAAAGCGCGCCGCCTCAGACAGCTTCAGGTCATAGCGCAGCGGCGGCGTCGGCAGGTACTGAGGCAGCGCTGGATCGTCGTTAAACTTGGAGGGCTCGGTGCGCGCGCGGTTGGTCAGGTACAAGACCATGCGCTCCTCATAGGAGGGATAATCCCCTTGAGGCGCGCCAAGCGGCTGGGCTTGGGCTTGAGCGCTTGTCACAAACAGCAGCGCGGCGCCGCATAAAGGGAGGATGCGCATGAGCTGAGGTGCTCCTTTCGAGGGGCTAAAAGCGGCCCGGTCGACGTTGGCGAGCGGAGTCTAGCAGATGGTGGGGGGCGCCTCCAGATAGAAGACGCCAGCGAGGCGGGGCGTCGCGCTGGCGTGTGTGGCGCCCTCCATGGCGCTTGGAGCGCGTAGGGCGAGGCGCTGCCATCGATCGAGCGCTCACATCAGCCCCGCGTCTGCGAGCACGGGCTCGACCTGCGCGGCCCAGCCTTGGTTGGCCTTGGGGTTCGCCGGGGAGGGGTGCAAGATGGTGACGATGGGCAGCGTCAGCACCGCGCGGGCTCGTTTTTCGGCGAACTTGCCGATGGCGACGATAGCGCTGGGGCGCAGGTGAGCCACGAGCGCGCGCAGTGATGCATCACAGGCTGGGTAGAGCTGGGCCTGATCGCTTGAGCGCAGGCGATCCGGCGTGAGGTTGCGTCCGCTCTCCTCCAAGAACAGCAGCGGGCAGTAGCCCCAGATGAAGTGGTCCGCGAAGAACGCCTCGGGGGTGCCCCAGCGCGCGGCGATGAAGCCCCACAGCCGCTTGCCGCTGCCCTCGCGCCTGGGGCAGTCAAACCCCAGCACAGGGCGCGCAGGATGCGGCGCGCGCGGCTGGCCCACAGGCCCCTGGATGCCCATCCAGTCGCGCACCATCACCACATCGCCAAAGGGCACCCCGGTCTGCGTCATGCCCCAGGGGCCAGGGTTCATACCAAGCCACAGCGCGCGCCGCGGCCCTGACGCCGCGAAGCGGCGCAGGTACTGATCGGTGTTCGCCCGCGCGTAGCGCAGCGGGTTGTACACCGCGCTCAGCTGCGGGCTCTCCAAGCGCGCCGCGTCACACGCAGTGATGAGCTGATCGAGGGCGTCTTTGAGGGGGGGAGGTGCGTTTATTGGTGTCATCACGATCATTCTTTGAGTGAGGGTCGATTGACCGAGGCGCGTTCGCCCCCTAAGGTCGTGGCATCGGTGAGCGAGAGCGATATCCCAAATGACACATGCCACCACGGCCATGATGAGGAGCGCGTGTGATGACAGCACCAGGGCGCAGCGTTCAGAAAGTTCAGCGCGAGGCCAGCTCGCGCAAGATCAAGAAGGTGCCGTTTGTCGAGCTGACGGACAAGCGGGTGCAAGGGGTCGTCTCCAGCGGCTCAGACATCATGCGCGTGTACGTGTCGTTCTTCGAGGCAGGCACGGGCAATTATTACTGCAGCACGAACAACAACCGCCCCTGTGGCGGGCTTCGCGGTGGTCCGTGCAAGCACCTAGTGGAGCTGCTCAACGAGGCGGCGCTGCAGTACGGCGTGGCGCGCGTGGCGCAGGCGCTGCGGCTTGAGGTGGACGTGAGCGCGGTGCGCCGCGGCGCTGACCTCACACGCTACCTGGGGGGCTCCCAGGTCAAGGAGGAGGCGAGTGTGGTGTTCAGTAGGTTTCTCAGTCACTTGCGCTATGTCGAGTACGAGGACTCCGCTGAGCCCGCGCCCGAGATGAGCTGGTTTATCTCGGGTTGAGTCAGCGGCGGCGAGCGTGAGCGAAGGCAGCGATGAGGCGCAGACGTGTGGAGCCAGGAGAGCGACGGTATGAGCGAGTGGTTTGAGGAGTTGAAGGCAGCGCCGGCAGGGGTGAGTGAGGTCGAGGCGCTGCTGAGGGGCGTGGATGACTGCCTGATGGTGGGCTTCTCTCGTCTAGGACAATCCCAGCTTGAGGCCTTGAGCGCGCTGGCGCGCGCTTTTATCGGCTCGCCGCTGGAGGCGCCTGTGAGCGAGGCGGTCGACGGGATCAAGCGCGCGGAGTTTCGCGAGGCGCACTTCAAGGTGTTGGCGTCGGCGCGCGCGGCGCTTCAAGGCGCGCAGCATGACGCGCTGCTCGCCCAAGCGCGCCAAGCGCTAGGTCGGCCGCTGCCCGAGACGCCCGCGCGCGACGCGCAGGCGCCTGATCCAGGCCCTGTGGTGGTGTTCATGGAGAGCACGCGTCAGTGGTTGATGGAGGTCGCGCTCGGCGGCTTCGCGCAGCTTGACGGCGCGGTGCTCACCCCGTTCATCGCGACCTTGGAGCAGCTGCATGAGGATCCTCAGACGCTGCGCTTGGGGATGCTGTTGACAGGCATCTGGCGCGAGTGGATGGACGCGCTGCCGATCGTGGACGCGGACGCGCTGCCCGCGCGCCGCTGGGCCGATCTGTGGACGCGCGCCATGATCGGCGCCACGGGCTTGCCCGCGGCCCTGGTCACGCGCGAGGTCACGGGCACGCTCAAGGTGCTCGGCTGTGAGCTGCGTCATCACCCCAACGCGGTGAGCGCCGTGGCGCACGGCGTCTTGAGCGAGGACGGCCAGCCCGATCGCTTGGTGCGCGCCACCATCAGCTCTTACAAGGTCGACGTGGTGGTGGGCGCGGAGATGTGGCGCGCCTTCGATGATCGCTACGCGCCGCTGGTGCAGGCGCTGTCTGCGCACAAGACGCTCAAGCTCACAGAGGTCCCGCTGCGCGCGTCGGGGGATCTGATCCTCGACTCTGGCGAGGTGAAGGTGGGGGCGGCTCATGATCCGCTGGCGATCGCGCGTGAGGTGCTCGCCGCAGGCGCGAGCGCGCCTGTGGCGGCGGCGCTTGATCCGCTGCAGCGCCATCCGGCGCTGATCGCGGAGCCTGTGTACTTAGACGACCTCAAGGTCACGAAGGGCGCCGATGGCACGCTCAGCGCGAGCTTTGGTGAGCAGGCGCTGGCGATCGATCACGCGCGCATGGCGCACGCGAGCCCCTTGGCGGTGCACGCCGCGCTGTCGTCGATGACCGCTTGCTTTGGGCTGCTGCGCTATGATGGCGGCGCGTGGTGGCTGCAGCCGCTGCTGGCGAGCGCGGGCGAGAAGGTCGTGTTCAACGCGCAGGAGGCCGCGAAGCTGGGCCGCAGTGACGCGATCGCGACGTTGCAAGAGCGGGCCAGCAAGCTGCTGCGCCGCTAGCTGTGCGCCCCAGCGTATCTTGAGATGAACGCGCGTTGAGAACCTCCTCACTTGAGAGCCGCAAGATCATGGTGAAGCCCAACTATGCAGAGGTGTTGAACGAGCCGGGCGCGGTGGCGTCGCGCCGTCAGGCGATCTACTGGCGCACGCTGGCCGCGATGTTTGGTCAGCATGAGCAAGCGCGTCAGCTTGAGTCATTGGCTCAGGAGATCGCCGTCGAGGTCGGCGTGCCCACGATGGCGCTCGATCCCCAGATCGCGATCTCGGCGCTGGTGCAGCGCTTCCCGGACCTTGGCCCGGAGCTGGAGGGGCTGATCCCGCCCGCGCCCGACGAGGACGAACAAGGGCAGACGCCGCCTGACCCGCTGGAGTCGAGCGAGGATCCTGCGACGCTGCGGCGGGCGCTTTTATTGGCCAAGCTGATGCTCAACGTCTTCGGCCCCAACGCGAACCGCCCGACCATGACGGCGTCTCAGTATCAGGAGTGGACGCAAGACGTCGCCGCGTTTGAGCGCGCGTTCGGGTTTCAGCCGGGCCAGCTTCGTGGCAAGGGCGGTGGGCCAGGCGGCGCAGGCGGCGGCGCCGGCAGCCACGCAGGCGCGGGCTTTGAGCTGACCGAGGAGGCGCTCAAGCGCGGCTTGAGCGCGATGGAGGATGATCTCATCAAGCGCATGCACCTGCGCGAGATCCTCAAGGACAGCAAGCTCGCCAACAAGATCACGCCGTCGATGTCGCTGGTGGAGCAGCTCTTGCGCGATAAGTCGAACCTGTCTGGCGAGGCGCTCAACAACGCCAAGAAGCTCATCCAGCGCTACGTCGATGAGGTCGCCGCCGTGCTGCGCTTGCAGGTGGCGCAGGCGCAGGTCGGCAAGATCGACTACTCGGTGCCGCCCAAGCGCGTGTTCCGCAACCTCGATCTGGATCGCACCATCTGGAAGAACCTCATCAACTACGATCCTGAGACGCAGCGCCTGCATGTGGACAGGCTCTACTACAAGCGCACGGCCACCAAGAAGATGACCAGCCGCCTGATCATCGTCGTGGATCAGTCAGGCTCCATGGTGGACTCGATGGTCAACTGCACCATCCTGGCCTCGATCTTCGCGGGCTTGCCCAACGTGGACGCGCACTTGGTCGCCTATGACACGCGCGAGATGGACCTGACGCAGTGGGTGCATGATCCGTTTGAGGTCTTGCTCAAGACGCAGCTCGGCGGCGGCACGGCGGGCATGTGCTGCATGGAGACGGTGCGCTCCAAGATCGCCAGCCCCCGCGACACGGCGCTGGTCTGGATCTCAGACTTCTACGACTTCGAGGACGAGCGGCTGTTCGGCGCGCTCAAGGCGATCCACGAGTCGGGCGTGCACGTCATCCCGGTGGGGAGCGTGACAAGCTCCGGCTACTTCAGCGTGAACGCTTGGTTTAAGCAGCGCTTCAAGGAGCTCGGGACGCCGCTGCTGTCGGGCAACATCAAGTCGCTGATCAAAGAGATCAAGCAGTTCGTGACGATCGGCTGACGCGGCCCTCGCACGAGCAAAGCGCAAAGAATCACAACCCAACAGACACAAGGCGCGCGCAGCGTGCGTCTACAGGCAGGAGAGCGAGCGATGGCGACGAAGCAAAAAGCGAGCGATGCGGCGCAGGCGGTGAAGGTGGCTGAGGCGGTGGAGGTGGCGCAGGAGGTGGTGAGCGCGACGGAGCTTTTGCGCGCGCCTGCGGAGATCAAGTTCGCCGAGGAGCTGGCTTATCTGGAGAGCGTGGACCAAGGCAAGCGCCCCTTCACGTGGCGCCTGTCGCCCCAGATGGTGCGCACGTTCATCCTGGGCTCGACGCCCTCGGACAAGCTGGAGCGACACATCCCGCAGAAGTGGTTTGGGGATGCGTCGTTCGTGGAGCGCGCGATCGTGACGCTGGCGAGCGATCGCGGGCTGCTGCTCATCGGCGATCCTGGCACGGGCAAGTCGTGGCTCGCGGAGCTGTTGTCGGCGGCCATCAGCGGTGACTCGACGCACGTGGTGCAGGGCACGGCGGGCACGACCGAGGATCAGATCAAGTACTCCTGGAACGTGGCGATGGTCATCGCCAAGGGGCAGTCGCACGACTCGATGATCCCCTCACCGATCATGATCGCGATGCAGCAGGGCACGATCGGGCGCTTTGAGGAGCTGACGCGCTGCACCTCGGACGTGCAGGACGCGCTCATCTCGATCCTGAGCGAGAAGTACATCAGCATCCCCGAGCTGCCGGGCGAAGGCATCGCGTATGCGAAGCCTGGGTTCAACATCATCGCCACGGCCAACAGCCGCGATCGCGGCGTGAACGACCTCTCCAGCGCCTTGAAGCGCCGCTTTAACTTCGTGACGATCCCAGTGGTCACGAGCGCCAAGGCGGAGAAGGAGATCGTGATGTTCCGCACGCGCGATCTGCTCAAGCGCACGGGCTTTGAGGTCGAGGTGCCGCCCGCGCTGCTGGACATCCTGGTGCAGACCTTCTCGGATCTGCGCGCCTCGAACGCGAGCGCGAGCAGCGACGATCAGCGCCTCGACAGCGCCTTGTCGACCGCCGAGCAGATCGGCGTGTTAGAGGACGCGATCTTGCACAGCCGCTTCTTCGGCGAGGACGCGATCGACGCGCGCACCTTGGCGGGCTCGCTGATCGGCTCGCTTGCGCAGCGCATGCCCGATGACGTCTCGATCCTCAACAAGTTCTGGCACGCGGTCGTGGACAAGCACGCCAAGGATGACAAGGGCGAGTGGAAGGATTTTGCCGCGGGCGGCAAGGCGGCGATGAAGGTCATGAAGTGAGCTCGCGCGCGTGTCTTGGGGCGCGCCCAGGGCCTTTGGCCCTGGGCGCGTCTAGACTGGCCCGAGGAGGGCGGCCAACCCCAGACCCGGTGGGCGCCCCCCCCGGGCCGGGCGGGGTCGGG